>NZ_SZZM01000001.1:1395000-1695000 GCF_005281615.1 Rhodoligotrophos defluvii
CGTATGCTGCACCACGATCGGCTCGTCCGAGACGATGGTGCTGGAATACGGTGTCCCCAGGGGAACGGGCTCGGGATCATTAAGGTCGTTGAAGCGGATATGGCAGCTGCGGCGCGCACCGACCGTCACCTTGTAGGGGCCGGCCGGCTCGCGATCCGTGAAATAGAGCATGATCGTGACATGTGCGTCGCGGTCCCCGGTGTTCAGCAGGCACGCTGTCTCATGGCTCGTCATTTCCGGCTCCGGCCCGTGGCTGCTGGCCGGAATATAGCCCTCCGCGATCGCCCAGATCTTTCGTCCAATCGGCATATCCGTCCTGTCCCAAGCTTGCGCTGCCCCGCACGGAACGAAAAACGGATTGAAACCGTTCCACAACCGCTCCGCTATCCGCGCTTCGCTTGTCGGGACATTTCGGGACGTCAGCACGATGCCAGAGCTTTGGTGGAAAGATGCCATCATCTACGGCATCGACGTGGAACGCTTTCATGATGGCAACGGCGACGGGATCGGTGACTTTCAAGGCCTGATCTCCAAGCTCGATTACATCGCTGACCTCGGCGTCACCTGCGTGTGGCTCCTGCCATTCTACCCGTCCAACAATCGCGACAACGGCTACGACATCACCGACTATTTCCGCGTGCACACCCGCTATGGCACGTTCGAGGACTTTCTTGCTTTCGTGCGAAGGGCAGGCGAGTTGGGCTTGCGGGTCATTCTGGATCTGGTGGTGCACCACACCTCCGATCATCACCCTTGGTTCCAGGCCGCCCGGCACGACCCTAAATCGCCCTATCGCGACTTCTACTATTGGACGGACCATCCGCCACCCGCACGACCTGGCAAGGGGCCGATGTTCCCCGGCGAGGAAAAGAGCGTCTGGACTTATGACGAGCTCGCGGGCGCCTACTATCATCACCGGTTTTACCGGTTTCAGCCGGGCCTCAATCATAGCAATCCAAAGGTGCTGGCGCAGATCGAGGAGGTGGTCGACTACTGGCTGAGCTTCGGCGTCTCCGGTTTCCGGGTCGATGCAGCCTCCCACATGGTCGAGCGGCCGATAGGGCCGGAGCCGGTCGACAAGTCCCACGCGGTGCTGCGCCATCTCTATCACCACACGGTCACCCGCAAGCCGGACGTGCTGTTGATGGGCGAAGTGGATGAAACGCCGGAGCGGCTGAAGGACTATTTCGACGGCGAGCAGCTGAACATGATGTTCAACTTCCTGCTCAACAACTACCTGATCCTGGCCTTGGCCTCCGAGAAGGCCGAGCCGGTCCGCCGCGCCATCGACATGTTGCCGCCGGTGCCCCTCAGCGGGCAGTGGGCCAATTTCCTGCGCAACCTCGACGAGGCCGATCTTGAGCGGCTCGCGCCGGAGGAGATGGAGGTGGTCAACAAGGCTTTCGCGCCGAAGCCGGAGATGCGGATCTTCGGCCGCGGCATCCGCCGCAGGCTTGCCCCCATGCTCCAGGGCAACAAGCAGCGCCTGAAAATGGCCTACAGCCTGCTGTTCTCGCTCCCCGGCTCGCCGGTGATCGTCTATGGCGACGAGATCGGCATGGGCGAAGACTTGTCCCAGCACGGCCGCAACAGCGTGCGAACGCCAATGCAGTGGTCGGCGGCCAAGAACGGTGGCTTCTCGTCAGCACCGAACAACCGGATCATTCAGCCGGCCGTCGAGGACGGTCCGTTTAGCTATAAGTCGGTGAATGTGGAGCTGCAGCAGAGCCGGCCTGATTCGCTGCTCAACTTCATCAAGCAGCTTGCCGCCGCGCGGCTGGCCCACAAGGAGATCGGCACGGGCTTTGTCGAGTTCCTGGAAAGCAGCTCCGAGCAGGTGCTGGTGCATCGCTATCCGCCAGGAGAGACCGCCCTGGTCATCATGCACAACCTCAGCGGCAAGGAAGCACCGGTCGACATCAAGCTCGGCATCTCTGCCCAGCCGCGGCACGAGCCCATTCTCGGCGGAGACATACCCGATCCGGTGGAAGGTCGGCTGCATCTCAAGCTCGAGCCCTACGGCTTCCGCTGGATCCGGGTGCACCGATAATCCGAGACCTAAATCCCGTCTGGCAGCAGCACGCGTGAGGGCAGGGGGTAGACGCCCTCCCGGCCCAGCATCCACACCCCGAAGCGGTCGCCGGGAAACACGCCGGCAAAGGCCCTGCTCTTTACGTTCAACCCGCCGGTGAAGGCGCCGAAGGCCGGCATGACCAGGCGCCGGCCGTCGCTGGCGAAGCACTTCGCCCGCAGTCGCAGGCCGCGCCGCGCAACCGCCGCCACCGGATGAAGATGGCCGGCGATCTCCGATTCGAGGGCCAGGCCGGTACTTGGCTCGTGCCGCAGCACCACGGGGCCGAGCCGCAGCTCGCTCGCCACGCGGCCGCCCAGGTCATCCGGCGGTTGGCGGTCATGGTTGCCGATGAGCCATACCACTTCGTAAGCCTCGGTCAGCCGCCGGATCCGCGCGATGTCGTCCGAATCCAGCCGCTGCCGCGCGTGGCCGTCATGAAAGCTGTCGCCCAAGGATATGACCGTGTCCGGTCGTAGCCGCGCGCAGACGGCGGCCAGTGCATCCAGCGTCGAGCGGGTGTCATAGGGCGGCAGGTGCACCCCGCGGGCAGCGAAGCTCGAGCCCTTTTCCAAGTGCAGATCGGCCACGATCAGCGCCCGCATGTCAGGTGCATAGAGCGCGCCGGACACGTCCGGCACCAGCGCCAGGCCGTCGATGCGGATGGACGGGTCCTGTGCGGCGCGACGCTGGACATATGACGGCTGGCTAGACAAGGCGCATGGCTTCTTCAATGAGGGCGTCGGCTGCTTCGGCAAGAAGAGCCTCATGCGCTTCGCCATAGATCTGTTCGCGTCCGATCTCAAGCATGACCGGCACGGCCAGCGGCGAAACCGTCTCCAGCGGCCTGTGGACGATATGCCCCTTGATGCGGCGGAGCAGGGCGCCGAGCCTGCGGATGTCGAGCAGGCCCTCGGCCGCATCGTCCCACGCGGCGCGCAGCAGCACGTGGCGGGGCTCGTGTTGGCGCAGCACGTCGTAGATGAGGTCCGACGAGAAGGTCACCTGCCGTCCGCTCTTCTCCTGGCCCGGATGGCGCCGCTCGATGAGCCCGGCAATGATGGCGCAGGTACGGAAGGTGCGCTTCATCAGGTTTGATTCGGCCAGCCAGGCATCGAGATCGTCACCCAGCATGTCCTCGTCGAAAAGTCTGCCGAGCGGCAGCTTGCCGGCGCTGATCATCAGGGCGAGGTCGCGCGTTCCCCACACGGCAAGCGCGTACTCATTGGCCACGAAACCCAAGGGCCGCGCCCGCATGCGATCGAGCCGCCGGGTCAGCAGCATGCCCAGGGTCTGGTGCGCCAGCCGGCCCTCGAACGGATAGCACACCAGATACCAGCGGCTGCCCCGCGGAAACGTCTCCACCAGCATCTCGTCCGCCTTGGGCACCACGGACTTGAACCGCTGCACCGAAAGCCAGTCCCGCACCTGGTCCGGCAGCTGCCGCCAGTCGTCCGGCCGCGACAGCATGTTGCGCACCCGCTCGGCCAGATAGGTCGAGAGTGGAAACTTGCCGCCTTCGTAAGAGGGGATCTTCGGGTCTTCCCGCTCGGCCCTCGTCACCAGCGCATCGAGCTCATCCAGGCCCTCGAAGCGCAGCACCTGGCCGGCGAACACGAACGTGTCGCCCGGCGAGAGCTGCTCGATGAACCATTCCTCGACCTCGCCCAGCACCCGCCCCCCGCGGGAGACCACCCCCTTGCCGCGCCCGCGGCGGCTCACCAGCCGCACCCGCAGCATCGCCGCCTCTACGATCGTGCCCACATTCAGGCGGTACTGCTGAGCCACCTTCGGGTGCGAGATGCGAAACCGCCCGTCCGGCTGGCGCCGCAACTTGGCATATCGTTCATAGCTGCGCAGGGCATAGCCGCCGGTGGCGACGAAATCCACCACCGCATCGAAATCCGCCCGGGTCAGCCGCCGGTAGGGATAGGACGATCGCACCTCGTCATAGAGTACGTCCGGATCGAACGGCTCGGCGCATGCGGAGCCGAGCACATGCTGCGCCAGCACGTCGAGTTTGCCCAGCATGGGCGGCTGGGTATCCTGCTGGCCCTCGGCGGCCGCCGCTTTGGCCGCCTGGCACTCCAGCACCTCGAAGCGATTGGCCGGCACCAGCAGGGCGCGGGAGGGGTCATCAAGCCGGTGATTGGCGCGGCCGATGCGCTGCAGCAGCCGGCTCGCCCCTTTCGGCGCGCCCACATTGATGACTAAGTCTACGTCGCCCCAGTCGATGCCGAGATCGAGGGTAGAGGTGCACACCACCGCCCTGAGTCTTCCCTCGGCCATGGCGGCTTCCACCCGCCGCCGCTGTGCCACGTCAAGCGAGCCATGATGCAGGGCGATGGGCAGATTGTCCTCGTTGATATGCCAGAGCTCCTGGAAGATCATCTCCGCCTGGGAGCGGGTATTGACGAACACCAGCGTCATGCCCGCATCGCGAATGGCCTGGTAGAGATCCGCCATGGCATAACGGGCGGAATGGCCGGCCCATGGCACCCGCTCCTCCGACCGCAGGATGGAGATGTCGGGGTCTGCGCCCTTCCCACCCATGACCAGGGCAGACAGGGTCAGCTCGTCGCGCGACGGTTGCGGCATCAGCCATGCGCGCAGTCGGTCTGGCTCGGCGACGGTTGCGGACAGGCCGATGCGTCGCGCTTGTGGTGCAAGCCGGCCGAGCCGCGCCAGGCCCAGCGCCAGCAGGACGCCCCGTTTGCTCGCCACCATGGCATGTAGCTCGTCCAGCACCACCGCGCGCAGTCCTGAGAACAGCCGGGCGGCATCCGGCAGCGCGATGAGCAGGGCCAGCTGCTCCGGAGTGGTCATCAGGATATCCGGCGGCGCCATCCGTTGCCGCTGTCGTTTGGACTGCGGCGTATCGCCCGTGCGCGTCTCCACCTGGATCGGCAGGGCCATTTCCCTGACCGGCCGTTCCAGGTTGCGCGCCACGTCGACCGCCAGCGCCTTGAGCGGCGAGATATAGAGCGTGTGGGGGCCAAACCGGGCCTTGCGCGTGCTTGCATCCTCGCCGGCGAGTTCCACCAGGCTCGGCAGGAAGCCGGCGAGTGTCTTGCCGCCGCCGGTGGGCGCGATCAGCAGGGCCGACCGGCCGGTAAGCCCGTGTGCGAGCAGCTCCAGCTGATGCGGCCGCGGCGACCAGCCCTGGTCGGTGAACCAGCGGGCAAAGCGCGGGGGCAGAGCCTCCCGCCCTGATTGGATGAGCGCGTCGCCGGAGGTGCCCGCCGGAGCGCTCACAGGACGCGAAGGCCCATGGAGAGGCGGCCGGCTGCCTTACCGCTTGGCAGGGCGTAGGTCGAGCTGCGTGACGCCCACCGCTGCATTGAGGCCTCCGGTCTGGGTCTGCATGCCGATAGGGTCGAGATGCACCGCTCCCTCGCCCTCGCGCACGAGGATATTGGCGCCCGAGCCGACGCCGATGGTCGCCTCCACCGTGAAGCCGCGATAGGTTCCAGCGAGCGCCCGGCGTGGGATGCGGCTGGTCGGTGCCAGCACCCGCCAGCTGATGGAGGTGTTGCCGATCACCCCGACCTCGACCCCGTATTTGCGGAAATGGCCGGCATACACCTGGGCGCGGCCCCGCCGCGGGTGGTAAACGCAGCGCACCGGCCGATTCGACCCGAAATGCAGCGCCACATCCGGCCCCGGAACGTCACAAGTCAGCGTGCCGACCACGCGTAATGCGGCGGCTGCGCCGACCGGTTCACCGGCGCCGGCGAGCCAGGCCGCCAAGCCAAGCACGATACCGGCGGCAACCGCTCGCATCCGCGGTATCATTGCCGCAGAGCCCTCACTCTGCCGCTTCCTTCCAAATGGGCGCTGCCGCGCGCACCTCGGGGTCGACGTGAGACTCGAAACGCTGGAAGTTCTTGTTGAACATCTTCACCAGCGCTTTGGCCTGTACGTCATAGGCCTGCTTGTCGGCCCAGGTCTCCCGCGGCGAAAGCAGCTTGCTGTCGATCCCGGGAACGGCGGTCGGCACCAGGAAGCCGAAATTCGGGTCGGTGCTGAACTCGGCCTTGTCGAGCGATCCGTCCAGCGCCGCATTGAGCAGCGCGCGCGTCGCAGCGATCGGCATGCGCTGTCCCACCCCGTACTTGCCGCCGGTCCAGCCCGTGTTCACCAGCCAGCACGAGACATTGTGCGTGGCGATCAGGTCGCGCAGCAACCGTCCGTACTCACCGGGGTGGCGCGGCATGAACGGGGCGCCGAAACAGGCCGAGAAGGTGGCTTCCGGCTCGGTCACGCCCTTTTCGGTACCCGCGACCTTCGCCGTATAGCCGGAGATGAAATGGTACATCGCCTGGCTCGGCGACAGACGCGCGATCGGCGGCAGCACCCCGAACGCGTCCGCCGTGAGCATGATGATGTTGCGCGGCTGCGGCGCCAGTCCCGTGTCGCTGGCGTTGGGGATGCTGTGCAGCGGATAGGCCGAACGGGTGTTCTCGGTCAGCGAGCCGTCATCAAGGTCGAGCTCGCGGGTGACGGGATCCATCACCACGTTCTCGAGCACCGTGCCCCATTGCCGGGTGGTGGCATAGATCTCCGGCTCGGCCTCGGGCGAGAGGCGGATGACCTTGGCATAGCAGCCGCCCTCAAAATTGAAGATGCCGTTCTCCGACCAGCCGTGCTCGTCATCGCCGATCAGCGTGCGGCTGCTATCGGCCGAAAGCGTCGTCTTGCCGGTGCCCGATAGGCCGAAGAAGATCGCCGTGTCCCCGTCTGCGCCCACATTGGCCGAGCAATGCATCGGCATTACGCCGCGCGGCGGCAGCAGGTAGTTGAGGGCGGTGAACACCGATTTCTTGATCTCGCCCGCATAGGACGTGCCGCCGATCAGCACGAGGCCGCGCTTGAAGTCGATGGCGATCACCGTTTCCGAACGCACCCCGTGCCGCTCCGGATCGGCGCGGAAGCCCGGCAGGTCGATGATGGTGAGCTGTGGCTGGAAGGTCGTGAGGTCCTTGGCCGGCGGCACGATCAGCAGATGCTGGATGAACAGCGCATGCCAGGCATATTCGCAGAAGATCCGGGTCGACAGGCGGTGCACCGGGTCGGCGCCGCCATAGAGGTCCTGGACGAAGAGCTCCTTCCCTTCCGCATAGACGAGGAAGTCCTTGTAGAGCTGGTTGAAATGCTCCGGCGAAAGGGGCCTGTTGTTATCCCACCAGATCTCGTCCCGGGTGGTTTCGTCGCAAACGATGAACTTGTCCTTGGCTGAGCGGCCGGTGTGCTGGCCGGTCGACACAACGAAGGCGCCGCCTTGAGCGATCGACCCTTCGCCCCGTTTGACGGCCGTCTCGTACAACTCCGCTGCGGTCTGATTCCAATGCACCTTGGCGACCGCACGGAACCCCGTCGCCTCCGCCCCCAAGGCTGTGTTGTAACGCCCGCACTGTTTCACGCCTATCTCCTGGCCTTATCCTCGCCGCATCGCGGCTTCTGCAATCTGCAGCACCTGCAAAATGAACAACTCGCAAGCTCTTCGAAATGACCGAAAACCGCGGCGACTTCCCTGCGGCAGACAGCCACAGCGTTCTTCGGTCCCACAGTGAAGCCGCAAAATTAGGCCGCGTCGCGGCAGGCTCCAGGTCAGGGCCTACAACTCTATGCAATCTCCGCCCTTTGGACAATGCCTCCGGAAGAGGACGAATTCCGGGGCGTTCACCTGTCGCTGTCGGGTTTTTCATCCAGCGGCACGCGATAGGCGGTCGCCAACCGGTTGGTCATATTGGCGAGGCCGACAATCGCATAGACTTCCGCAAGCATTTCGTCCGTCACGCCCTTCGTCCGCGCCGCCGCCGTGTGGCTCGCCTGGCAGTACGCACAGCCATTGGTGATCGACACCGCGATATAGATCAGCTCCTTCACCGCCGGGTCGAGATGGCCGCCCGCGCCCATCACGTCCTTGAGCGAAGACCATACATGGTCGAGCATGCGCGGGTCGTTCGCCAGATATTTCCAGAAATTGTTGACGTCGGGCACGTTCCGTGAGGATTTGATGTCGTCGTAGATGGCGCGGACCTCGTCGCTCGCATCCGCATACTCGATTGCCTTCATGTGAACGCCCTCTGCTTGCCTCTGGCTCGGCTTGAAGGAGTGTAGGTCCGCCGCTATAAACCGCGCCACCCTTAAATCCATGACCTGATCCAATCACAAGAGGACGACCATGGCGCTCGAGCGCACCTTCTCGATCATCAAGCCCGACGCGACAGCGCGCAACCTCACCGGCAAGATCATCGCCAAGCTGGAGGAGGCGGGCCTGCGCGTCGTTGCGCAGAAGCGCGTGAAATGGACACGAGAGCAGGCGGAAGCCTTCTACGCCGTGCACAAGGAGCGGCCGTTCTTCGACGACCTGGTGGCGTTCATGACGTCCGGCCCGATCGTCGTGCAGGTGCTGGAGGGCGAGAACGCGGTGGCCCGCAATCGCGAGGTCATGGGCGCGACCGACCCCGCCAAGGCCGACCCGGGCACCATCCGCAAGGAATTCGCCGAGAACATCGAGCGCAACTCCGTGCACGGTTCCGACAGCCCGGAGAACGCGAAGATCGAAATCGAGCTGAACTTCCGGCCCGAGGAGATCGTCGGCTAATCCGCTAACGCGTGCTGACCGTGCGCGCAAGCCGCTGGCTCGGCTGATTCGGCTTGTAGCGCTCGAACCCCAAGGCGGGCGGCATGGCCATCCATTCCGCGCCGCTTCGGCCGATGGCGTAGCCGCGCCTGTACAACGCCTGCATGTACTGCACGTCGAAGCCTGTATTGCCCGTGTGCTCGAAATCAGCGGGAATGGCAGCCATCCGAAACGCGAGGCCATGCGCCTGCGCCAGGGCATAGAGGCGGAACAGGTCGCCGATGCCGTGCGCCTTGGTGAGGGTGTTGAGCGAGCGTGCAATGGTCGGCAGCAAGCTCGGCTTCGTGGGTGAATATTCCGGGCTGAGCTTCCCGTTGTGAATGACATAGAGCTGGCGCGGCACATGCTGACCGCGAGGCGACAGGGCCTTCATGAACAAGGCCGGGAAGATGAAGGCATTCGCGCTGACCGAGCCGTCCACGTGCAGCTCGTCATAGTGCGCGCCGTTCGCGGCAACGGCGATCCTCACCGGCGGAAAGAAGCCCGGCACCGAGGCCGAGGCCAGCAATACCGACCGGAACAGGGTGAGCCGGCCGGGTTCTCCGCTCGCCGCGATCGCCCCCATGTCCCAGATCACCGGCCGCTGCGCATCGAGATTGGTGGTGGCCACGAAAAATCGCCGGCCGCGCCGGTGCTCTGTCGCGACCTCATCGAGATAGGCCGCATCGATCGTACGAGCGATCAGTCCGGCGAGCGGTGCGTCGTCGGCAAGCGATTCGCCCCCCAGCAGAACGGGCAGCAATCCGCGCCATCGCATGATGTGCTGTCCACCATATTGGGTATAGAGCGCGGTCAGCTGCGCATCGCGCGACGGGCCGAGAAAGGCCAGGGCGCCGATCAGCGCGCCGGTGCTGACGCCCGTGACGACCTCGAATCGTGGCCGACTGCCGCGCAAACTCCACCCGGCCAGCACGCCGGCACCGAACGCGCCGTTCTCGCCGCCACCCGAAATCGCGAGGAAATCGAGCCTGTGCGGCGCGCGTCCTGCGCCCCGGTAGGCGCCGGCGCGATGGGCCGCCTGCAGGGTCGCCGCTGCATCATCCGTGTCCGGCAGTACATCGCCCCAGAAGCGGATTTGCGGATAGCCGGCCGGGTTGGCGGCCCGGAGCTCGGCAGGCGGAACGGGGTGGCGCGGTTGAAACGACGTGCAGGCGACAAGGCCTGCCGACAGCAAGACGATGGCCCCAGCTCGCAGCAAGCTGGTTATCATGATGGCGATGTCCCCAAGTGAACCCGCGCCATTCTGGCTGAACGCGCCCGCTCTTAAAAGTTGTGTGTATGGAAATCACGCGCGATATGCGTGAGTTGCGCGCCGATGTGTCCTCGAGGCCGCACCGGCTGCTTGGGGCCTGCGCCTTGTTCGCGTCAAGGGCGCCGCTTGTGCGGGACCACGTCCCAGATCTGCTCGTCGTAGAGATGGAGATCGACCGTGCCGTCCTGTCCCTGCGAGATCGTGAATGTGTGATCTGTAACGTCCAAATACTTGTAGCTCACTTTCAGGACGTGGCGCCCCACCTTCACGACGAAGCCGTCAAACTCCTTCTCGATTTTGATGTCCTTGAGGGCGGCATTTCCGATCTTGAGATGCTCGACCTCGACTTTCTCCACGATCTGGAGGTCTGCTGACCACGGAACCAGCAGATGATCCGGAACGGGGGTCCGGCAGAAATGGGTGTCGGGATCCACAGGACCAAAGGAGATGACCGGCCCTTCGTCGTGATCTTTTGCTTTGGCGACGTGAACCGTGAAGACATTGGAACCGTCGTGGTGAGTGCCCCTTGCCTTTGCCATAATCCTTACTCCGCGTTGTAAAATTCGCCTCCGTCTCACCCAGCACACATGCTTGAGTGGAGCAAAATACGCCTTGAGCTTGGGAGAAATAGACTTAGAAAAACAACCTATGATTGAAGATAAATGCTTGGCATGGTTAAGATTTAGCCCGGGAAATGCCTTCAAATCGCGCGAGGCAGCCCGGCTTGTCCGCCGCGCGTGCGCCGGCGCCTTTGCCGAAGGAAGTATGGACAGCGGCGCGGGCTCAGATGCACACTCCTGTTTCAACACGCGAAAAGGGAGGGAAACCAATGCGAATGCCTCGGCTCCGAGAGTTCCTGTCGGCAACAGTGATCGTGCTCGGCCTGTCAGGGCCGGCCATTGCGGATACGCCCGCCGACACCCTGGTGCAGGCCTGGCAGTTCGACGACATCATCTCGCTCGATCCCGCCGAGATCTTCGAGCTTTCCGGGGCCGAGATCGCCGGCAACACCTATGAGCGGCTGATCGGCTACGACATCAACGACGTCTCGAAGCTGCACGGCGTGGTGGCCGAGAGCTGGACCGTGTCCGAGGACGGCAAGACTGTCACATTCAAGATCCGTCAGGGCCGCAAATTCGCATCCGGCAATCCGCTGACCGCCAACGACGTCGCTTATTCCCTGCAGCGCGCCGTGTTGTTGGACAAGTCGCCCGCCTTCATCATCAACCAGTTCGGCATCACCAAGGACAATGTGAAGGACAAGATCAAGGCCACGGGCGATTACGAGTTCACCTTCACTATGGACAAGCCCTATGCCATCAGCTTCGTCCTCTATTGCTTGACCTCCACCGTCGCTTCGGTCGTCGACAGCAAGCTGCTTATGGAGAACGAGAAGAACGGCGACTTCGGCTATGAGTGGCTGCGTACGCACTATGCCGGCTCCGGTCCGTTCAAGATCCGCGACTGGCGGGCCAACGAGGTCATCGTGCTGGAGCGGAATGAGAACTATGCCGGCGACGCCCCGCCGCTCGCCCGGGCGATCTATCGCCATATTCCGGAAACAGCCACCCAGCGCCTGCTGCTGGAAAAGGGTGATGTGGACGTGGCCCGCAATCTCGGCCCAGAAGAGATCGCAGCGGTCTCGGGCAAGGACAACATCGATATCGTGCAGGCGGCGAAGGGCACGCTTTACTATTTCAGCCTGAACCAGAAGAATGAGATGCTGGCCAAGCCGCAGGTGCGCGAGGCGATCAAATATCTCGTGGATTACGATGCGATCGCCGACACCATCATGAAGAACCTCGGCGAAAAGCATCAGGCCTTCCTGCCCAAGGGCTTCCTGGGTGCGATCAACGACACGCCCTACAAACTCGATGTCGAGAAGGCCAAGGGGTTGCTCGCCGAAGCCGGCTATCCCGACGGCTTCACCATCACCATGGACGTGCGCCAGACCCAGCCGATTGCGGGCATGGCCGAGGCGGTTCAGCAGACCCTGGCCCAAGGCGGCATCAAAATGGAGATCATCCCCGGCGACGGCAAGCAGACGCTGACGAAATACCGGGCGCGCCAGCACGACATGTATATTGGCCAGTGGGGTGCGGACTATCAGGACCCGCACACGAACGCCCAGACTTTCGCGTCAAATCCCGACAATTCCGACGATGGCCCTTCCAAGACCCTGGCCTGGCGCAATGCCTGGCCCACGCCCGAGCTGAACAAGCAGGTGGATGCGGCCATTCTTGAGAGCGATACCGATAAGCGTGCCCAGCTCTACCAGGCTATGCAGAAGGAGGTGATGGAGACTGGCCCCTTTATCATCATGTTCCAGCAGATCGAAGTCGCGGCCGTGTCCGACAAGGTCAACAACTTTGTGCTGGGCCCGTCGTTTGACACCAATATCGTTGCCTCGGTGAGCAAAGACTGACATTGGCGCTGAGGGGCACAGCACGGGTTGGCGCCGCCTCCGAAGCTGCCGTCGGCGGGGTTCGCAGAGGCGGCGCGGCAGCCTTCCCGGCGGTGATCCGCATCAGCTGGCGCATTTTGCGCTTCTTGCTGATGCTGGCCATCACCCTGGTGGGTCTGCTCGCCATGACCTTCGTCATCGGCCGGCTGGTACCGATCGATCCGGTGCTCGCCATCGTCGGCGACAGGGCATCGCCCCAGGTCTATGCGCGCGTTCGCGAGGAACTGGGGCTCGACCTGCCGCTCATCCAGCAGTTCTGGATCTATTGCAAGCAGGCGGTGACCGGCGATTTCGGCCGCTCGGTGCTCACCTCCAACCCGGTGCTGCAGGACATCGCCCGCTATTTCCCCGCCACCCTCGAGCTTGCCACCCTCGGCACCATCATCGGCACGGTGATCGGCATACCCCTTGGCGTGTTTGCCGCGGTGCGCGCCGGCAGCCTGCTCGACCAGATCGTGCGCGTGATCGGGCTGGTCGGCTATTCCGTGCCGATCTTCTGGCTGGGGCTGATGGCGCTCCTCCTGTTCTACGCCAAGCTCGGCTGGGTGGCCGGGCCGGGCCGGCTTGACATCGCCTATGATTATCTCGTGACCCCCGTCACCGGCATGCTGCTGATCGACAGCCTCATGCAGGGCCAGATCGACGTGTTCTGGAACGCGCTCTCCCATATCATCCTGCCGGCAAGCCTGCTCGGCTACTTCTCCTTGGCCTATATCAGCCGCATGACCCGCTCGTTCATGCTGAACGAGTTGGCCCAGGAATATGTCACCACCGCCCGCGTCAAGGGCCTCTCGGAAGCGCGGGTGGTCTGGTTCCACGCCTTGCGCAACGCGGCCGTGCCGCTGGTCACGGTCATCGTGCTGTCCTATGCCAACCTTCTCGAGGGCTCCGTGCTGACGGAGACCGTCTTCGCCTGGCCCGGCCTCGGCTCCTATCTCACCAATTCGCTGCAGAACGCCGACATGAACGCGGTGCTTGGCGCAACCCTGGTGATCGGCGTCACCTTCGTGGGGCTCAACCTGGTGTCGGACCTGCTCTATCGCCTGCTTGATCCGAGGACGAGAACGCCATGACCGACGTGACCGGCCCCCGCTCCGCCGCTTCGCTCAGGCAATGGCTGCTTGCGGCCGAGCCTCAATCGCGCACCCAGGCCCGGCTCGGTCGGATGTATGTCGGCTGGCGCACGCTTATGGGCAATCCGCTCGCGGTCATCGGTCTCGTGATCGTGCTGGTTCTGGTGCTGGTGGCGATCTTCGCCGATGTGCTGGCCACCCACTCGCCTGTGATCGGCGGCGATCTGCGCACCGAGCGCCTGCTGCCGCCAAACGCGGAATTCTGGCTCGGCACCGATGACCAGGCTCGCGACATCTATTCCCGCATCATCTATGGCTCGCGCCTGACGCTCGTGGTGGTGGCCCTGGTCACGGTCATCGCCATGCCCGTCGGCCTGTTCTTCGGCACCATTGCCGGCTATTTCGGCGGCATCGTCGATGCGGCCTTCATGCGCATTACCGATATCTTCTTGGCCTTTCCGCGCCTCGTGCTGGCGCTGGCTTTCGTGGCGGCGCTCGGGCCCGGCATCGAGAATGCGATCATTGCCATTGCCATCACCATCTGGCCGCCCTACGCCCGCCTGGCCCGCGCCGAGACGCTCACCATCCGCAACAGCGAGTTCATCCATGCGGTGCGCCTGCAGGGTGGCTCGGCCCCGCGCATCATCCTCAAGCACGTGGTGCCCCTGTGCACGTCCTCCGTCATCGTCCGCGTGACGCTCGACATGGCCGGCATCATCCTCACCGCCGCCGGCCTCGGCTTCCTAGGGCTGGGTGCGCAGCCACCCTCGCCCGAATGGGGCGCCATGATCGCCTCCGGCCGGCGCTTCATCATGGACCAGTGGTGGGTGGCGGCCATGCCGGGCCTTGCCATCTTCATCGTCAGCCTGGGCTTCAACCTGCTGGGCGATGGCCTGCGCGACGTGCTCGACCCAAAGGCCTCGCGATGACCGGTCCCGCGCTTCTCACCGTCGAAGACCTGCATGTGCGGTTCCACCTGCGCCGGGGCACGGTCGAGGCGGTGCGCGGCGTATCCTTCACACTGGGGCGCGAGCGGCTCGGTATCGTGGGTGAATCCGGGTCGGGCAAATCGCAGACCGGTCGCGCCATTCTCGGCCTGGTTCGCCCGCCGGGAGAGATTACCGCCAAACGGCTGACCTTCGACGGCATCGACCTGCTCAAGGCTCCGTCCCGCCAGCTGCGCGCTCTGCGCGGCAGCCGTATGACCATGGTGATGCAGGACCCGAAATACTCCCTCAACCCGGTCATGACGGTGGGCCGCCAGATGGTCGAGGCCTATCGCGCCCACAACCGCAAGGCCGGCCGATCGGAGGCGCTCGACCGCTCCGCCGCCATGCTTCAGGCGGTCAAGCTGCATGATCCCGCCCGCGTCATGGCGCTCTACCCCCACGAGCTGTCCGGCGGCATGGGCCAGCGGGTCATGATCGCTATGATGCTGATCACCGAGCCCGACCTGCTGATCGCCGACGAGCCAACCTCGGCTCTGGATGTCACCACCCAGCTCGAGGTGCTGCGCATCCTCGACGAGCTGGTGGCGGAACGGGGCATGGGCCTCATCTTCATCAGCCACGACCTGGAGCTCGTCGCCTCGTTCTGCGACCGGGTGCTGGTGATGTATGCGGGCAAGGTGGTGGAGACGCTGCCCTCCGGCGATCTCCACGCCGCGCAGCACCCCTATACACGTGGGCTCATGGGCTGCCTGCCGAAGCTGGTGGGCGACAGCCACCCGCTCCCTGTGCTCAAGCGCGATCCTGCCTGGGCTGCATGACATGGCCAAGCCCCTGCTCGAGATCGAAGACCTTGGCGTCGTGTTCGGCTCGGGCGGCAGCCGCTTCGTCGCCGTGCACGAGGTGAGCTTCGTCTTACAGGAGGGCGAATCCCTGGGCCTGGTCGGCGAATCCGGTTCGGGCAAATCCACGGTGCTGCGTGCTATTTCGGGGCTGAACTCCATCTCGCAGGGCGCGATCCGCCTGCTGGGCAAGCCGCTTGGCGCCCGCCGGGACATGAGTTTCTTCCGCACGGTGCAGATGGTCTTTCAGGACCCCTACGGCTCGCTGCATCCAAGGCACACGGTCGACCAGATCCTGTCGGAACCCCTGGCCATTCACCGGATCGGCAACGCCTCCGATCGCATCGTCGCGGCCTTGCGGGAGGTCGGGCTCGGGCCAGGCTTCCGCTTCCGCTATCCGCACCAGCTCTCCGGCGGGCAGCGCCAGCGAGTGGCCATCGCCCGCGCGCTGATCCTGCGCCCCAGGCTCATTCTGCTGGACGAGCCGACCTCCGCGCTGGACGCTTCCGTCCAGGCGGAGATATTGAATCTGCTCGAAGACCTGCGCCGCGAGCACGGCTTGACCTACATCCTGGTGAGCCATGATCTTGCTGTTGTCGCACATCTGTGCGAGCGCATTCTGGTGATGCGGCACGGCGCCGTGGTGGAGCAGACCACGGCGGCCGCTTTGCGCCGCGGCGAGGTCGAGAACGACTATACTCGGGAAATGCTGGAAGCCGACCAGGGCTTTGTGAGGCGTCCGAGGTCTGCCGCAATGTCATAGAAACGGAAGGGGCCACTCATGAGCGATGAGATCGTGTTCTACTCCAACCCGCGCTCGCGGGCGCTGATCGTCCATTGGATGCTGGAGGAGGTCGGCGCCAAGTACCGCACCGTCACCCTCGACCTCCAAAAGGGCGAGCAGCGGCAGCCGGACTATCTCGCCATCAATCCCATGGGCAAGGTGCCCGCCATCGTCCATCGCGGCAACGTGGTGACGGAGACGCCGGCCATCATCGCCTATCTCGCCGACGCCTTCCCCGATGCCGGGCTCGCCCCTGCCGTGGACGACCCGGCGCGCGGGCCCTATTACCGCTGGCTGTTCTTCGGCGGCAGCTGTTTCGAGCCGGCCCTCCTGGACAAGATGATGAAGCGGCCACCAGTGGAGCCGGCCGGCATGACCGGCCATGGCTCCTACGAAGACGTTCTTGCATCGCTCAAGACCGCGCTGACGCCGGGCCCCTATCTCTTGGGCGAGCGCTTCTCCGCGGCCGATGTCTATATCGGCTCCGAGCTCGGCTGGGCCATCAAGTTCGGCGCGCCCGGGCTCGACACTGAGCCGGTCATCACCGATTATGTGTCTCGCATGGCCAGCCGGCCGGCTTTTATGCGCACCATCGGCCAGACCTGACCGGGCTCACGGTGTGATGGCCCGCATGACCGCCAGCCCGGCAAACAGCGCCGCGATCGACAGCACCACCGACCCCAGCACGTAGACGGCGGCGATCGAAAGGTCGCCCCGCTCATAGAGCACGGAGGTGTCCAGGGCGAAGGCGGAGAAGGTGGTGAACCCGCCGAGTACGCCGGTCATCAGGCAGAGCCGCAGCCATTGCGGCGCCTCGGTGGTGAAGGCGAACAGGCCGGCGAGGAGCCCCATGATGAAGCAGCCTGCGATGTTGACCGCCATGGTGCCCGCCGGGAAATCCGGCCCGACCAGATACAGCGCCAGCCTATTCACGCCATGGCGGGCGGCGCTGCCGATGCCGCCGCCCAGGAACACCACTAAGTATGGCCAGAAAAATTGCATGGGCGGGTATTTTTTCCGAATCATCTGCGCGGGACGGCCGCAAGCAGTATCGCCATCCGGCGCATATCTGCTAGAGGAGTCGGCAAGACACCTGTTCGGTTAACCCAAATACGAAGGTAGTGCCATGATGACGGCCGCCATGAAACTCCCTCTCCCTGCCGATGTCGATGCGCTGCTGTCCGGCCTCGGCATTCCAGCTAGCCGATACAAGGATGGTGGTCTGGAGGTCAGAACGCCCATAACCGGCGAGGTGATCGCCAGCGTGCCGGAAGCGGATGCCGCCACCGCCCGCGAGGTGATCGAGCAGGCGCGCAGCGCGTTCCTCTTCTGGCGCAACGTGCCGGCGCCTCAGCGCGGCGAGCTGATCCGGCTATTCGGCGAGGAGCTGCGGGCGCACAAGGAGCAGCTCGGCCGGCTCGTCTCAATAGAAGTGGGCAAGATCACCTCCGAAGGCCTCGGCGAGGTGCAGGAGATGATCGATATCTGCGACTTCGCGGTGGGTCTCTCGCGCCAGCTCTATGGCCTCACCATTGCCACCGAGCGCGTGGAGCACCGGATGATGGAGACCTGGCACCCGCTGGGCGTCGTCGGCATCATCTCCGCCTTCAACTTCCCCGTGGCCGTGTGGTCGTGGAACACGGCGCTCGCCCTTGTCTGCGGCAACAGCATCGTCTGGAAGCCGTCGGAGAAGACACCGCTCACCGCCATGGCCAGCAAGGCGCTGTTCGAGCGCGCCGCCAAGCGCTTCGCCGAAAGCGTCACGCCCGTGCCCGATGGCCTGTTCGGGCTGCTGATCGGCGGAAGCGAGCTCGGCGAGATCCTGGTGGATGACCACCGCGTGCCGCTGGTCTCCGCCACTGGTTCCACTGCCATGGGCCGCGCGGTGGCGCCCCGCTTGGCCCAGCGCTTTGCCCGCGCCATCCTCGAACTCGGCGGCAACAACGGGGCCATCGTCTGCCCGTCTGCGGACCTGGATCTCACTTTGCGTGCCGTGGCCTTCGCCGCCATGGGCACCGCGGGCCAGCGCTGCACCACGCTGCGCCGCCTGTTTGTCCATCGCAGCGTCTATGATCAGCTGGTGCCGCGCCTGGCCAAGGCCTACGGCTCGGTGAAGGTCGGCAATCCTCTCGAGGCCGGCACCCTGGTCGGACCGCTCATCGACGAGCGCGCCTATGCCAACATGCAGAAGGCGCTGGAGCAGGCGCGGTCCCTGGGCGGCAAGGTGACCGGTGGCGAGCGGGTGCACGAGGCGGAGGCGCCCCAAGCCTATTACGTGCGGCCGGCCCTGGTGGAGATGCCGGGCCAGGTTGGCCCCGTGGACCAGGAGACCTTCGCCCCCATCCTTTATGCCATCGCCTATGACGATTTCGAGGAAGCGCTCAGCCTCCACAATGCCGTGCCCCAGGGCCTGTCCTCTTCGGTCTTCACCAACGACCTGCGCGAGGCCGAACTCTTCCTGTCGGCGCGCGGATCCGATTGCGGCATCGTCAATGTCAATATCGGCCCGTCCGGCGCGGAAATCGGCGGCGCCTTTGGTGGCGAGAAGGAGACCGGCGGCGGCCGTGAATCGGGCTCGGACGCCTGGAAGGCTTACATGCGCCGCGCCACCAACACCGTCAATTACGGTCGCACCCTGCCGTTGGCTCAGGGCGTGAAGTTCGACGTGACGTGAGGCAGGTAATCCGCGCGCCCGAGGTCAAGGCCGCGCGGATGGATGTCCGGTATGGTGGGCAGGAGTGCAGGCACCGCCCTGCGAGGCGCGAGAGCTTATGGTCTCTCGCGCTGCTGTGGTCGCGCGATCCTCGAACGACTCGGTTCGAGCCACTCGGCACCGAAGTGCAGCCCTAATGCTGCCGCCCCAGCAAGTTCTGCTCGACATTGACCAGATGAGCCTGCATCGCCGATCGCGCTGCTGAAGGGTCGCGGCGCAGGATGGCCTCGAGGATCGCCGCGTGCTCGGTGCAATAGCGCTGGCGGCGTTCCTCGGAAAACGACCTCTGCTTCATGTCGAACCACGGCGCCTGGTTGCGCAGCATGCGCAGCACGTTGTGGATCTCGCGCAGGAGCTCGTTCCGGCAACAGCCGAAGATCCGGTGGTGGAACTCCGCATCCCAATGCTCGAATTCAGGCATGTCGGTTGCATTGCAGGCGGCGTCGTGCGCCTCGCGGACGGCGTTGATCTCGGCGGCGCTGGCCGTCGTCGCGGCACTTGCCGCCGCCGCAGGCTCGAGCAGCAGCCGCACCTCCATCATGTCGGCGGGGCTCGAGCCCGCCATCCGGCTCACCGCCTCGAGCATCGACGGATCGGCCGCCGGGGCAACATATGTGCCGCGGCCCACGTGGCGCAGGATCATGCCGCTGTCCGCGAGCGCGACCAGGGCGCGCCGGATCGTGTTTCGGGCAACCCCGAATTCCGCCGCCAGTTCGCGCTCCGGCGGCACCCGACGGCCATCCGACCACTCGCCGGCCTCGATGCGCTCCTTGAGCGCAAGCGCAATCTCTGAAGCAACCAGCCGGGGCATGCCGTCTCTCTTATGTGAGCCAATGTTGAACCATTAGCACAGCCATGCTCTCCGGTCCAGCGCGTGTAGGTCGGGTTTTTGCGGTCATTTTTTCCATTGCGCTCCAGGAGCCATCCGGTCTACGTTTGCACCAACGAGGCCACATTGGCTCAAAAAAATGCGGGAGGAATGGATGCGGCTTGCCACGGTCTCGATCAATGGGGAAAGGCGCGTCGGCCTTGTCGATCTCGATGACCGCACGATCGCACCGTTCGATTTGACCATGGACGAGGCCGCGAAGGGTGTCGTCGCCCTGATCGGCCGCGAGACGCTGCCGCCGCTCCTTTCGCCCATCGGGTTGGACCGGGTTCGGATCGAAGCGCCCATTCCAAGGCCGTTCCGCAATATCTTCTGTGTGGGCAAGAACTATTACGAGCACGCGGAGGAGTTCGCCAGGAGCGGCTTCGATTCCAGCGCGGCAGCTGGGGCGGTGCCGAAATTCCCGATCATCTTCTCGAAAGTGCCGGAGACGGTGATCCCCAGCGCCGCGGCGGTGCGGATCGACCCGAAGGTCTCGCCCGCGATCGACTACGAGGCGGAATTGGCCGTGATCATCGGCAAAGGCGGCCGCGGTATTTCTCACGAGCGGGCGATGGAGCATGTCTGGGGTTATACGATCGTCAACGACGTGACGGCGCGGGACCTGCAGGGCCGGCACAGCCAGTGGCTGATCGGCAAGTCCCAGGATACGTTCTGCCCCATGGGGCCGTGGGCGGTGACCGCGGATGAGATCGACCTCGGCAATACCGGCATTCGCTGCTTCGTCAATGACGAGCTGCGGCAGAACTCCAATACGCGCCTGCTGATCTTCGACATTCCGACAATCATCGCGACCCTCTCCGAAGGTCTCACCCTGCAGCCGGGCGACGTCATCGCCACAGGCACCCCCGCCGGCGTCGGCATCGGCTTCGACCCGCCGAAATATCTCAAGAGCGGCGACGTGGTGCGGATCGAGATCGACGGCATCGGCGTCTTGGAGAACCCGTTCGAGGCAGCCGCATGAGCACGATCAGCACGGGGCGGATGGTGGTCGAGGTGGCCGGCGAGGGCATGCCGGTCGTCATGGTGCCCGGTCTTGGCGGGACATCGAACACCTTCCAGCCGCAAATGGAAGCCTTGCGCGGCTTTCGGGTGATCCGCCCCGATCTGCCGGGGTCCGGCCGTTCGCCGGTGGCGCCGGAGGCGCAGACCATCGAGACCCTGGCCCGCACCGTCGCGGAAACGGCAAGAATGCTCGGTGCCGAGCGCGCGCATTTCGTCGGTCACTCCCTGGGCACGCTGGTCTGCCAGCGCATCGCGGTCGAATGGCCGGAGCTCGTGGCGTCCCTGACCTTGTTCGGCGCCTTGACGGAGCCGACCGAGGCGGCGCGGACCGGGCTTGCGGCGCGGGCGCAGGTCGCGCGCACGGACGGCATGGAGCCGATCGCCGACCAGATCGTCGCCAACGCGCTCTCGTCCGCCACGCGCAGCACGCAGCCGGCGACGGTCGCCTTCGTGCGTGAATCGGTGATGCGGCAGAATCCGGAAGGTTACGCCCGCATGTGCGAGGCGCTCGCCAAGGCGCAGGCGGCGGATTTTCGGCGGATTTCCGCGCCGACCCTGTTGATCACCGGTGATGCGGACGTGGTGGCGCCGCCGAGCATGGCGCAGATGATCGCCGACAAGGTGGCCGGCGCGCAGCTTACGGTCCTTGACCGCGCCGGTCACTGGATTACGCTCGAAAGGGCGCAAGATTGCAGCGAAAGAATGGGTGGTTTTCTCAGAACCGTTCAATAAAGATCACAAGGACGAAGAAGATCGCCCGCCCGAAAAATGGCGGCAACGATCCGGCAATTATAGTCCATGGGAGGACGTCATGGCGGACAATGGCAGCTATGGACCGCGCTGGAGCTCGACCGCGCGCGAGGGCGACGGTGTGTTGTTCACGAATGTCCGGATCCTCGATGGGACCGGAGAATATCCCTATACCGGCGAAGTGCTGGTCCAGGGCAACCGCATCAAACAGATCACCAAGGGCGGCTCGCGTTTCGGCGCCGGCATGACCGGCATGAATGGCGGCGGCGCGACGGTCATCGATGGCATGGGCGCAACCCTGATGCCCGGCATGATCGATGCGCATCTGCACCTCTCCTGGAACAACGCGCCCGGCATCGACCCGATCCAGATGATGCCGCCGGAGGAGCACATCCTGGTCACCGCCGAAATGGCGAAGCTGGTGCTGGATGCGGGCTTCACCGCGGGCCGGGGCGCTGCGGCGGCAAAGCCGCGGCTCGATGTGGTGATCCGTAACTTCATCAATGCCGGGCGGGTGCCTGGCCCGCGCTATACGGCCGCCGGGCCGGAGATCACCACTGTCGGCGGGCTGGGCGACAGCGCACCGTCGCACATTCCTCATGAGGGCTTGAACCTGGGGATCGTGGTCTCGGGGCCGGAGGAAGTGCGCCGCACCGTGCGCATGCTGATCAAATACGGCGTGGACTCGATCAAGCTGAACCTCTCGGGCGAAGAGATCACCGGCATGCGCGCCGAAGAGACGCCCATGGCGGAGGAGGAGGTCGCCATGGCGGCCAAGGAGGCGAAGGCGCGCGGCAAGGTGCTGGCGGCGCACGCGCGCTCCTCGGAATCGGTGAAGCAGTGCATCCGCCACGGCATCCAGAACATCTATCACGCCTCGTTCGCCGACGAGGAGGCGCTGGACCTGCTGGAGGCCAACAAGGACAAGCATTTCGTGGCGCCAGGCCTTGCCTGGTTGATCCGCACCGCGCGGCATGCGGGCGAGTGGGGCATCAAGCCGGGCTCGGAGATCTCGATGATGTACGAGCGCGAGCTCGAGATGGCCGTCGAGACCATGAAGAAGATGCACCGTCGCGGCATTCGCGTGCTGATCGGCGGCGATTACGGCTTCGCCTGGACGCCGCAGGGGACCAATGCCAAGGACATCGAATATTTCGTCGACCTGATCGGCATGTCGCCCATGGAGGCCATTCTCGCCGCCACCAAGTATGGCGGCCAGATCATGGGCATGGGCGACGAGCTCGGCCAGATCAAGGAGGGCTATCTGGCCGACCTCCTGCTGGTGGATGGCGACCCGCTCGCCAATGTCCGCATCCTCCAGGAGCAGGACCGGCTCCTCGCCATCATGAAGGACGGGAAGTTCCACAAGAAGCCGCAGATGCAGGAGCAGCGGCGGCGGCTGATCGCCTGAGGCACCACTTGGAGATTGGGACACCGAGGTGAAGCATCCCGTCTGGACAGCGGTTTGGATCGCGCTCGCCGCCTTGGCCGCATGGCTCGTCTTCGCGGTCTGGCCGGACTGGCTCGTCGATCTGATCGGCGCCAAGCGCATCTTCGTGACCACGATCCTGAACGGGATCACCCTGGCAGGGCTCTATTTCCTGGTGGCCAGCGGGTTCACCCTGGTGTTCGGGCTGATGCGCAACGTCAATCTCGCCCACGGCTCGCTCTATCTGTTCGGGGGCTATGTGGGGCTGAGCGTGCAGATGGCGACCGGCAATTGGCTGCTGGCCGTTGCGGCGGGCTTCCTCACGGCGGCTGCCGCAGGTGCGCTGATGCAGGTGCTGGTGTTCCGGCGCATGGAAGGTGACGACCTGCGCCAGACCCTGGTCACGATCGGCATCTCCATCGTGGCCGCCGACCTGATGCTGGCCGCATGGGGCGGCAATACCTACCAGTTCTCCATACCGGCGGTGCTGGACGGCGCGGTGACGACGCCCCTCGTCTCTTCCGTCCGCTCCAATGGCGACGAGGTGATGATCAAATATCCGCTCTACCGGCTGGTGGTGCTGGCGGTGGCACTGGCAATCGGCGTGGGGCTCTGGCTTCTGCTCAACAAGACCCGCATCGGCATGATGATCCGCGCCGGCGTCGACGACCGGGCCATGCTCTCGGCCACCGGTGTCAATGTGCACGTGATCTTCGCGATCGTCTTCGCCATCGGCGCGGGGCTTGCCGGGCTTGCGGGCGTGGTGGGCGGGTCGGCGTTGTCGATCGCCCCGGGCGAGGACATCCGCTATCTCCTGGCTTCGCTGGTGGTGGTGATCGTGGGTGGCATGGGCTCGATCACCGGCGCCGCCATCGGCGCCCTGCTGATCGGCCTCGCCGAGCAGATCGGTCTAGCCTATTTCCCAACCTACGCGGTGGTCATCACCTTCGTCATCATGGTGGTGGTGCTGGCCGTGCGGCCGCAGGGCATCATGGGGCGCGCCGCATGACCGCGATCGACGCCAATCCGCCGCGTGGACAGGCCGTGCCGGATTGGCTGGGCCAGGCTCATCCCGCGACATTGCTGACGGCGGTTTTCCTCCTCCTCTATCCCGCCTTCGCCTCGTCCTTCTTCACGTTCCAGATCGGCGCGAACGCGCTGCTCATGGGAACGATCGCGCTCTCGCTGATGATGCTTGCGGGCTATGGCGGCATGGTCAGCTTCGCCCAACTCACCGTCGCCGGCATCGCCGGCTATTGCGTCGCCATCTTCGGCACCAACGGGTCGGGGGTGATGGGCCTCGGCTGGCCGTGGTGGATCACTGTGCCGTTCTCGATCTTGGTCGCCGCGGTGTGCAGCGCCCTGATCGGCGCTTTGGCGGTGCGCACCGCCGGCATCTACATGATCATGATCACGCTGGCGATCGCCACGGCATTCTTCTACTTCGTCCGGCAGAATTACGAGATCTTCAACGGCTTCAACGGCTTCCATGGCGTCGCGCCGCCAACCCTGTTCGGCATCTATCTGCGCGATCCCCTGCCGTTCTACTATTTGTGCCTCGCGGTCGCCGCTTTCTTCTATTTCGCCGTCCTGTATGCCGCCCGCTCCACGTTCGGCCTCAGCCTGCAGGCGATCCGCGACAATCCGCGCCGCATGCAGGCCTTGGGGTTCCATGTGGCGGCGCACCGGATCTTTGCCTTCTTCCTCGCCGGCCTCATTGCCGGCACCGGAGGCGTGCTGCTGGTCTGGTTCAACGGGCAGATCTCGCCGGGGACGGTCAGCGTCGCCGGGGTCGTCGACGTGCTGGTGATCGCGGTGGTCGGCGGCATGCGCAAGCCGATCGGTCCGTTTCTCGGTGCCGTGCTGTTCGTGCTTGTCAAGAATTTCGCCATCGACCTCATCGGCGCCGACCGGTTCAACACCATCATCGGTCTCACCTTCCTGGCAGTGGTGCTGTTCTCGCCGGACGGGCTGCTGGGCTTGTGGGAGCGGTTCAAGGCCGCAAATGTCACGGCTTCTTCGCGATCCATTCTGGGTCGCGGGGGAACGGGCTGAGAAGAGGGAGCCAATAACAATGAAAGCACAAGGGAGAAACGACTCATGAAGATCGCAAGACGATCCCTGTTTTTGGGTGCGTTGATGCTGTCCGCCTTGTCCCCCGCGCTGGCGCAGGAGACGATCAAGGTGGGCGGGCTTGCAACCCTCGAAGGCCCGTTCACCGTCATGGGCGAGGACGGCCTGCGCGGTGTGCGCCTCGCGCTCGACGAGGTGAACAACGAGGTGGCCGGCAAGAAGATCGAGCTGATCACCGCCTCGTCCGACGCCTCGCCCGACAGCGCGCTCAAGGCGGCGCGCAAGCTGGTCGAGCAGGATGGTGTTCAGATCCTGATCGGCCCCCTGTCCGGTTCGGAAGGCATCGCGGTCAAGGATTACGCCAAGAGCCATCCGAATGTGACCTTCATCAACGGTTCGTCCGCCGCCCAGGACACCACCCTGTTCGATCCGGCGGAGAACTTCTTCCGCTTCTCGACCGACGGCGTTCAGTGGATGGCCGGGCTCGGCGAGTATGTGTTCAAGGAGAAGGGGTTCAGGAAAGTGGCCGTGGTGGCCGAGGATTATTCCTTCCCTTACAGCCAGGTGCAGGGCTTCATGGTCCCGTTCTGCAAGCTGGGCGGCAAGGTGCCGGAGAAGTTTTGGGTGCCGATCGGCAACAAGGACTATTCCTCGGTGATCGCGGCCCTGCCGGATGACGTGGACGCGATCTTCGTGGCCCTGGGCGGTGCGGATGCGGTGAACTTCCTTTCGCAGTACCAGCAGGCCGGCGGCGAGGCCCCCATCATCGGCGGCTCCATCACCGTGGACCAGACGGTGCTGGGCTCCAAGGGCAAGATCCGCGAGGCCATTATCGGCACCTCCGCCGCCGGTCCGACGGCGGATACCTGGGATGATCCGCGCTGGACGGAATTCGTGGCGGCCTACAAGAAGGCCAACCCGGACGGCTTTCCGTTCCCCTCGCTGTTCGCGCACGCTTATTACGTGAACACCAAGGCGGCCCTGCTCGCCCTGAAGGAGGTCAATGGCGACCTCTCCGACGGCGGCAAGAAGTTCCGCGAGGCGCTATCCAAGCTGAAGTTCGACACGCCGACCGGTCCGGTCTCGATCGACGAGAACCGCAACGGCATCGCCTCGATCTTCATCACCGAAGTGGTGGAGGGTGAGGACGGCAACCTGGTGAACAAGGTGGTGAAGGTCGCCGAAAACGTGAACCAGACCTTGGGCGAGCCGCAGGCCGAATTCGTGAAGAACGGTCCGCCGAGCCGCGACAACCCGGACTGCAAGTAAGGCAAGATGGCCGAACCGGCACCAGCCATGCTGCACGAGAGCGGGGCCTATGCCCTGGAGCTCGAGGGCGTCGGCCGCCGGTTCGGCGCCCTGACGGCGCTGGCCGATGTCACCATGACGGTGCGCGCCGGCGAGCGGCGCGCGGTGCTCGGCTCGAACGGCGCCGGCAAGACGACCCTGTTCAACACCATCACCGGGGACTTCGCGCCGAGCGAGGGACGTATCCGCTTCTTCGGCGAGGACGTGACCGAATTCCCCGCCTATGAGCGCATAAGGCGGGGTCTGCGCCGCACCTACCAGATTTCGCTGCTGTTCGGCGGGCTCACCGTGCTCGACAATGTGTTCCTGGCCTGCCGTGGCGTTTCCCGCCGCCGCTTCTCGCTGTTGCGGCCGCGGCGGGACGACGCCACCATGGAACAGGCCGAGCGCATCATCCGGGCGGTGAAGCTCGACGGCGACCGGCTCACGCCGGTGGCCGAGCTGAGCCATGGCCGCAAGCGTCAACTCGAGATCGCGCTCGCGCTGGCCGGAGCGCCGCGCTTCATACTGTTCGACGAGCCGGCCGCGGGACTGTCCACCACCGAACGGCGCGACCTGATCGAGATCCTCAACGCGCTGCCGAGCCATATCGGCTACATCATCATCGAGCATGACCTCGACGTGGCGCTGCGCGTCTCCGAGCGCGTCACCATGATGCATAACGGGCGCATCTTCAAGGAGGGCACCCCCGCCGAGATCGAGAGCGACCCTGAGGTGCAGGAGATCTATTTGGGGGGCGGGGGCGGCCATGGCTGAGAAGGCGAAACCCGTCCTGCGCATCCGCGACCTGCAGGTCTATTACGGTGAATCCCATGCCATTCAGGGCGTGGACCTCACCCTCCCATCGGGCATCCTGTCGATCGTCGGCCGCAACGGCATGGGCAAGACCACCCTGTGCAACACGGTCACCGGCCTCAAGCGGCCGCGGTCCGGGTCGATCGCCGTGCTGGGCCGCGAGGTCTCGGGTCTCGATCCGCATCAGATCGCGCGCCTTGGTGTCGGCTATGTGCCGCAGGGACGGCGCGTGTGGCCGAGTCTTTCGGTCAACGAGCATTTGCGCCTGGCAGCCCGCGGCGGCCCGGACGCGGCCTGGACCGTCGACCGCGTGTACCAGGCCTTCCCGCGCCTTGCCGAGCGCCGCAGCAATGGCGGCGGCGAGCTGTCCGGCGGCGAGCAGCAGATGCTGGCGATCGGGCGCGCGCTGCTCGGTGATCCCAAGCTTCTGATCATGGACGAGCCGACCGAAGGCCTCGCCCCGGTGATCGTCGAGCGCGTCGAGGCGATGCTGCGGGAGCTCGCCGAGGACGGCGACATGGCCGTCCTGCTGATCGAGCAGAACATTGGGGTCGCCTGCGAGGTCGCCGAGCATGTCGCGATCATGGTCAATGGCCGCATCAACCGGATCATGCCGGCCGCCGAGCTTGCCGCCGACCGCGAGCTGCAGCAGCGTCTGCTCGGCGTGGGCCGCGCCGGCGACGACCTGGAACCCGCACCGTCGCCGGCCGCCGCCCAGGCCGCCGAACAGCGGATGTCGGAGGTGTTTCGCGTGGTGCGCCGGGATGGCGGGCTTGCCGAACCCATGGAGACGCCCAGCCGAGCCGGCTACCGCACCGTCACCCAGATGCCGAACCGCTGGTCGCTCAGCGATGCGGAACTTGGCCGCGGCGTCCGGCCCGCTTCGTTGCGCGCCATGCAGCCGGAGGCGCGCAACGATCTCTTCGCCATTCCCGCGAGCGAGCGCCATGGCCGGACCGCGCTGGTGGTCGGCACCTTCGACACCAAGGCCACCGAGCTGAAATATCTGCGCGATCTCCTGCGCGATCTAGGCATCCGCACCCGCACGGTCGACCTGTCCACATCCGGCAAGCCGTCCAGTGCCGACGTGCCGCCGCAAGAGGTGGCGGCCGCCCATCCGCGAGGCTCCAGCGCCGTGTTCAGCGGCGACCGGGGTGCGGCGATCGAGGCGATGGCGCTTGCCTTCGAGCGCTGGATCATGCGTCAGCGCGACATTGGCGGCGTGATCTCCGCAGGCGGCTCGGGCAACACCTCCCTCGCCACCGCCGGCATGCGGCGCCTGCCGGTGGGCATGCCGAAGATCATGATCTCGACGGTCGCCTCGGGCGATACCGCGCGCTATGTGGGCGCCTCCGACGTTCTGATGATGTATTCGGTCGCCGACATCCAGGGGCTGAACTCGATCACCAAGCGCATTCTCGCCAATGGGGCGCATGCGCTGGCCGGCATGATCGCGCGGGCGCCCAACGCCGCGCAGCGGGTGGCGGATGCGGCCGCCGCCAAGCCCGCCCTCGGCATCACCATGTTCGGGCTGACCACTCCCTGCGTGCAGCAGGTGACCGCGGCCTTGGGTGATGATTACGACTGCCTGGTCTTCCACGCAACCGGCGTCGGCGGGCGGTCCATGGAAGGGCTTGCGGATTCCGGCATGCTAGCCGGCGCGCTCGACGTCACCACGACCGAGATCGCCGACATGATGATGGGCGGCGTCTTTGCCGCGACCGAGGACCGGTTCGGCGCCTTCATCCGCGCGTCCATTCCCTATGTGGGCTCGGTCGGCGCGCTCGACATGGTCAATTTCGGCCCGCGCGACACCGTGCCTGCGAAATACCAGGGCCGCAACCTGGTGGTGCACAACCAGAACGTAACCCTGATGCGCACCACGGCGGCGGAAAATGCCGAGATGGGCCGCTGGATCGCGCGCCGGCTGAACGAGATGCGCGGGCCGGTGCGCTTCCTGCTGCCGGAAGGCGGCGTGTCCGGTCTCGACCAGCCGGGCAAGCCGTTCCATGATCCCGCCGCCGACCGCGCCCTGTTCGAGGCAATCGAGCAAACCCTCGATCAGAACGGCCAACGGCGGCTGATCCGCGTGCCGGTCCATATCAACGACCCCGCCTTCGCCGCGGCCCTGGTGGCCGCCTTCCGCGATATCGCAGCCCCCCTGAGGAAGAGAGCCTGATGCCCCGCTTCGAACGACAAGCCCTGCTCGAGAAATTCCGCGGCATGGTCGCGCGCGGCGAGCTGATCATCGGCGGCGGCGCGGGAACGGGGCTGTCGGCCAAATGCGAGGAGGCCGGCGGCATCGACCTCATCGTCATCTACAATTCCGGTCGCTACCGGATGGCGGGCCGCGGCTCGCTGGCCGGCATGATGGCCTATGGCAATGCCAACGAGATCGTGATGGACATGGCGGCGGAAGTGCTGCCGGTCACCAGGAAAACCCCGGTTCTGGCAGGGGTGAACGGCACGGACCCGTTCTGTATCTTCGACAAGTTCCTGGATGATCTGAAGGCGGTGGGCTTCTCGGGCGTGCAGAATTTCCCAACCGTCGGGCTGATCGATGGCGTCTACCGGGCCAATCTGGAGGAATCCGGCATGTCCTATGGGCTGGAGGTCGACATGATCGCCAAGGCTCACGCCAAGGACATGCTGACCACGCCTTATGTGTTCAACGAGGACGAGGCGGCGGCCATGACCCGGGCCGGCGCCGATATCATCGTGTGCCATCTGGGGCTGACCACCGGCGGCTCCATCGGCGCGCAGACCGCGCTGAAGCTCAAGGACTGTCCGGCGCTGGTCGATGCCTGGGCGGAAGCCGCGCGGCGGGTGCGCGACGACGTCATCGTGCTGGTGCATGGCGGTCCGGTGGCCCAGCCGGAGGATGCGGAATACGTGATCCGCAACACGAAGAACTGCCATGGCTTCTATGGCGCGTCCTCGATGGAGCGGTTGCCGGTGGAGCAGGCGATTACCGAGCAGACGCGCAGGTTCAAGGCGATCGGCCGGGGCGTAGGGGTGATGGAGGCGGAGGAAGGTCGATGACTACTCAGACACTTGGATCGGTCATCCTGTGGCTGATCGTAATCGCGGTCCTCACGGTGATCGCGGTCTATCTGCTGCGCTGGCTCTACCGTCGCTCGACCAAGGAGACGGCTTTTGTCCGCACCGGCTTCGGCGGCGAGAAGGTGATCATCAACGGCGGTGCCTTCGTCGTGCCGGTGCTGCACGAGATGACCATGGTGAACATGAACACCATGCGCGTCGAGGTGCGTCGGGGTCAGTCCAACGCGCTGATCACCCGCGACCGGATGCGGGTGGACCTGATCGCGGAGTTCTTCCTGCGGGTGAAGCCGACCGAGGAGGCGGTGTCGATCGCCGCCCAGACGCTCGGGCGCCGCGCCATGAGCCAGGACGGCATCCGCGAGCTGTTCGAAGGCAAGTTCGCCTCGGCTCTGCGCGCGGTGGCGGCGGAGATGACGCTCCAGGAGATCCACGAGCGGCGCAACGAGTTCATGAGCCGGGTCCGCGAGCAGTCGCGGGAGGCGCTCGCCTATAACGGGCTCGAGCTCGAACATGTTTCGCTGGTGGACCTCGACCAGACCAGCCTCGAATTCTTCGATCCGTCCAATGCGTTCGACGCGGAGGGCCTGACCCAGCTCACCGAAACGATCGAGATGCGCCGCAAGATGCGCAATCTCATCGAGCAGCAGACCATGATCGAGATCCGCAACCAGAATCTCGACAGTGAGCGGCGGGTGCTGGAGATCGAGCGCGAAAGCGAATATGCGCGCATCGAGCAGGAGCGGGAGATTGAGATCCGGCGGGCCATGCAGCGGGCTGAGCTGGCCCGCGAGCGGGCGCAGCGCGACCACGAGGCCCAGCAGGCCATGCTTGCCGCGACGGAGGCGACGGAGAAGACCCGGATCGCCCAGGAGCGGGCGATCATGGAGAGCCGCATCGCCAGCGAGGAGGAGACCCAGCGCCGCGAGATTGCGCGCCGGCGGGCGATCGAGGCCGCCGAGCTCAAGAGCCGCGAAGAAACCGAGCGCGAGCAGATCGCCCTCGAGCTGGCGATCGAGCGCCAACGCATCAGCCGCCAACAGGAGCAGGAGCAGCTGGAGGTCATGCGCCGCAAGGCCGTCGAGCTGGCCGAACGAGAGCGGGAGATTGCCCTGTCGCGCAAGGCCGTCGAGGTCATCGAAGCCGATATCGAGGCCAAGCGCGCCGAAATCGTCTCACGCAGCGAGGTGGAGCGCGAGCGCCTGGCGAGCGAGCGCAAGGTCGATGAAACCCGCATCGAGCGGGAGCGGGCCCTCCAGCTGCTCGAAATAGCGCGGCGGCAGGCCTTCGAGGAGGCGGAGATCGCGTCGGGCGAGGAGGTCGAGCGGGCGCGGATCACGACGGAGCGGGGCCTGAGCGAGGCGCGGCTGGTGCGTGACCGCGAGCTGCGCAGGCTGGCGATCGAGCGCGACAAGGCGCTGGAGCTCGCCGAAATCGAGAAGGCCATAGCGGTCGCCGCCAAGACCAAGGACCGGTCGGCGGCCATCGCCGAGGCCGAGGCGGCGCGCGCCCAGGCCATCATCGCCGAGGAGCAGGCCATGACCGCGCGCGAGCGGGAAATCGCCGAGCGGCGCAAGGCGGTCGAACTCATTGCCGCCCAGCGCGAATCCGAGCGGGAGCATCTGCGCCTGACCGCCAAGGCCCAGGCGGAGAAGGAGGCGGCGGCCAGCTTCGCCGAGGCGCAGCAGATCGCGGCCGAGGGCGAGGCCAAGGCGGTGCGTATCCGCGCCGAGGCGAGCGCAGTGCGCTACAAGGTCGATGCGGATGGCCAGCGCCAGGCGAACGAGGCGGAAAACCTGCTGACCCTGGAAGCGCGCGGATCGCGGGCGCGCATGAAGCTGCTCGACAAGATCGAAGGCATCATCCGCGAAAGCGTGCGGCCGATGGAGAAGATCGAAGGCATCAAGATCCTGCACGTGGACGGCATCACCGGCGGCAACGGCAATGGCACCGGCGGCCGGAACGTCACCGACGAGGTGATAGACAGCGCGTTGCGCTACCGCGTGCAGGCGCCGATGATCGACAATCTCATGAAGGAGGTGGGCATCGAAGGCGGCAGCCTCGGCCGCATGACCGACGTGCTGCGCGATGCCAAGGACTTGGATTCCATCGTCCGCGGCCGCAAGAAGGACAAGCCGGCCAAGCCCGCCGCGCCGACGCCCGCCAATGGCGGCGAGCTTGCGGCGCGCGACCGGGATGACGACGACGACTGAGCCGGGAATGACCAAGGTCTATACGTCGACCGTGATCGGGGCGCCCGCGGGGCAGGTCTGGAGCGCGGTACGCGACTTCAACGGGCTGCCCTCCTGGGCGCCTTTCGTGGCCGAGAGCCGCATCGAGCAGAACCATCCGCCGGACCGGATCGGCTGCATTCGCAACTTCGTGCTAAAGGACGGCGGCCGCATCCGTGAGCGGCTGCTGGCGCTTTCGGATTATGATCTGTCCATGACCTATTCCATTCTCGAAAGTCCGATGGGGGTCAGCAATTACGTGGCCACCCTGAAGCTCACGCCGGTCACCGACGGCGACCGGACCTTTGCCGAGTGGAGCGCGGAGTTCGACCATGCGCCGGGGCGGGAGCGGGAGCTTACCACCCTGATCGGCACCAATGTGTTCCTGGCGGCCCTGACATCGCTCAAGAACCGGTTCGGGAGCGGGGCATGAGCTCGGCGCCCGGCCCGCGATGACGGTTCATCTGGTCCGCAGCACGGTCATCGAGGCGCCGGTCGAAAAGGTCTGGGCGCTGCTGCGCGATTTCAATGGCCATGGCGGCTGGCATCCCGCCGTCGCCGCAAGCCGCATCGAGGCGGGGGAGCCGGGCGATCTCGTCGGCGCGGTGCGGGCCTTCACCCTCAAGGACGGCGGCCTGCTGCGCGAGCAGTTGATTGCGCTTTCCGACCGCGAGCATTCCCTGACCTATTGCCTGCTCGAGGCGCCGGTCCCGCTCCACAACTACGTGGCGACCCTCCGGCTGAAGCCGGTCACCGATGGCGATTTCACCTTTATCCATTGGGAATCCCGCTTCGATCCCCCGGAGGAACACGCGGCGCACCTCACGCAAATGGTCGCCAGCTCGATCTACGAAGCAGGTCTGGACGCGCTCAAATCGAGGCTGAAGCGCAGCCCGCCCTCGCGACATTCACCCGCTGGCACACTGGGCGGCGTCCTCGCCCGGCGTGCGGATCCCGCGCCTGCGACTTTCATCGCCGGCCCGCTTCCCGCGGAGGCTATGGTCGTCTCCCGTTATGGCGGCCCGGAAGTGATGGCGTATCGCAGGATCGAGGTGCCGCGGCCGGGCCCGGGCGAGGTCAGGGTCCGGCATCACGCGATCGGCGTGAATTTCATCGACATCCACTGCCGGCGCGGCGACTTCAAGATGCTGGTGCCGCCCGATATTCCGGGCATGGAGGCGGCTGGCGAGGTGGTCGATGTCGGCCGCGGCGTTGCCCATCTCAAGCCGGGCGACAGGGTGGTCTATGCCTGCGAGCCGGTGGGCGCCTATGCGAGCCTGCGCACCATGCCGGCCGGATCCGTGGTGGTGCTGCCTGACGATATTGCTGCCGAGGCGGCGGCCGCCATCTTCATGAAAGGACTGATGGCGGATCTGCTGATCACCGATGTGCACCCGCTCAGAACCGGCGAGACGATCCTGGTCCGCGGGGCGGCGGGCGGGGTTGGCCTTTTATTGGTGGCCATGGCCAAGGCGCGGGGCGCCCGTGTCATCGGCGTCGTCTCCAGCGCGGCAAAGGCGCAGGCGGCGGCCGAGGCCGGATGCGACCTCGTCGTCACCCATGCCGACGACCTCTCCGCTGCGGTCGACCAGGCGACGCGAGGCGAAGGGCTCGATGCCGTATTCGATCCGTTCGGACAGGCAAGCTTCGAAGAATCGGTCCGGCTGCTTGCAACCCGCGGCCATCTCGTCGCCTATGGCCAGGCCTCGGGTCCGCTGGGCGAGCGCAATATCGACCGGCTGGCCAGCCGGTCCGTCCGGCTGTCTCGGCCCAACTTCACGCACTATACCGAGCGGCGTGCCGAGCTCGAGGCACGGGCGGCACGGCTGTTCGACCTCCTGCGGCAAGGCGTGATCCGGCCCCGTATCGCGCAGCGTTTTCCTCTGCGCGAGGCGCCGGAGGCCCATCGGCGACTCGAGGCGCGGGAGAATATAGGCGGCTATCTGCTCACCCCGGAATAGACCACCCAGGTCCCGTGTCATTCCACCATCGGCGGCTCGCCGGCCCATGCCCGCGCAAGGAGCCCGCGAATGGCACCCGGTTCCATTGGGCGCGGGTTCCAATAAGGGCTTGCCATGGCGGCATCTGCCACGGCGTCGACGCCATCGCGCGGCATGCCGAAATCGCGGAGGCCCTCGCGCACGCCGAGCGCACGGATCAGATCATACATGCCCTGCGCGGCATCATCCGCTCCGATGGCGCGCGCCGCGCCCGCCAGCTCCTCGCCCGCGACCCGGAGATTATAGGCGATGGCGTGCGGCAGAACGATCGTGTGCGTCTCCGCATGAGGCAATTCATACATCCCGCCAATCGTGTGGCAGAGCTTGTGGTGGAGCGCCATGCCCACGCCCTGCAGGCACATCGCGCAAAGCCAAGCGCCGTACAACGCATCGCGGCGCGCTTCGGCACTGTCGGGCCGCTGGGTGACCGCGGGCAAGGCTCGGGCGAGAACGCGAATGCCTTCTTCCGCCATGAGCGAGATCACCGGGTTCTTCTCCCGCGCGTACAGCGCTTCGGTCGCATGCGCGATCGCATTCATCCCCGACGTCACCGAAAGGCGCACGGGCAAGCTCATCGTCAAGTCGACATCGTAGATCACCGTTTCCGGCAGTACCTTGTCCGATCTAAGGGTCGTCTTCGCTCCGCCTGCCGTCTCGCCGAGAATGCTCGTCATCTCGGAGCCGGCATAGGTTGTCGGAACGACCAGTTGCGGAAGGTCGCTGCGCAGGGCGATGGCCTTGCTCAGTCCGATCGTAGAGCCGCCGCCGACCGCCACGATGCCATCCGCATTGACCATGCCGATCTTGGTCAAGGCCTTTTCCGTGATGTCGACCGGCGTATGCATGGCCGCGCCGGGGAACACGCATTCATCGCTCAGCCCCAGGCGTCGCGCGATGCCGATGGCATCAGCTTCTTGGTCCGGCGTCGACACGACGAGCGCGCGTCTGATCCCCAGCAGCTCCACCTCCTCGGCAAGCTGATTGATCGTGCCTGTTCCGAAGATCACTCGGGCAGGGTATCCCTTGTAGACGAAGGTGTTGCGCATGGATGTCTCTTCACTTCTGCCGACGCCCCGGCGCCACCACGATAACGCCGCCCGGTTGCCACGGCGCCATCGGCCGAAGCCGTGTCGCCAAATTCGATGGGCGTCCGATCGCTGTAAAGATCGGTTTGCGGATACTTGTCCGCTTTTGGCAAGCTGACGGGGCACGACCCTTCCGGCGTCGGTGACCTCGGGTTCGCTGCGTAGATTGGATAGCGTTGCGTGGGGCGGATAGCGGGTGCCACGCGGAGATGATTATTTCGTTCCAAACACGGTGCAGAGCGCCGGTGACACAACAAAGGGGGAGGGACGGAAATGAACACTCTGCGTGGATTGCAATCGGTCGTTGCTGGCCTCGCCGCTACGGCGTCGCTTGCGTTGGCCCTTGCGACGAGCGAAGCCCATGCCGGCGGCACATTGCGTATCGCTATTACCGCTGCGGATGTTCCGACCACGACCGGCATGCCGAACAACGGCTTCGAGGGTTTTCGGTTTCTCGGCTTCCCGGCGTTCGAGTCTCTCGTACACTGGGATCTGTCGCGTTCCGACCGCGCCTCCGACATTATTCCCGGATTGGCGGAAAGCTGGAGCCAGGACCCGGCCGACCTGACCAAATGGACGTTCAAGCTGCGGCAGGGCGTGAAGTTCCACGACGGCACGGACTTCAATGCCGACGCGGTCGTCTGGAACCTGGCCCGCTTCTACGATCCCGATTCTCCACAATTCGACGCGCAAGGATCAGCCGCGACCCGTGCACGCAACCCGAATGTGAAAAGCTGGCGCAAGGTGGACGATCACACCGTCGAGATCGTCACCGACACGCCGCTGAGCTATTTCCCCTATCTCATCGCCTATGCCTTGATGGTGAGCCCCGCGCAATTCCAGAAGGTCGGCGGAACTTGGGAGGAATTCGCCAAGGCGCCGGCGGGAACGGGCCCCTTCCGGATCGTCGAGTTCAAGCCGCGCATCAGCGCCACCATGGAACGATTCGACGACTACTGGAACAAGGCGTCCATCGCCAAGCTGGACCGGATCGTCATCTATCCGATGCCGGAGGAAACCACTCGTCTCGCCGCGTTGCGGTCGGGTCAGGTCGACTGGATTGAGATGCCGCCGACGGACGCGATCCCGAGCCTCAAAGAGGCCGGCTTCGAAATCGTCACGCACAGCTACCCACACGTCTGGCCGTGGGAGTTCAATATCAAGAAGCCGGATTCGCCATTTCGCGATAAGCGGGTGCGGGTTGCCGCCAATTACTGCATCGACCGCGACAGCATCGTCACCTTTCTGAACGGCACCGTTGAGCCGGCGGTCGGGTTCTTTAACAGGTCGCATCCGCTGTTCGGAAACCCGACCGAGCGCTACACCTATGACCCCGACAAGGCCCGCAGGCTTCTCACCTCGGCCGGTTACGGCCCCGATAAACGTGTGAAGGCGAAGGTCCTGATTTCCACGGCAGGCTCCGGTCAGCGCACGCCGCTGCCCATGAACGAACTCCTACAGCAGACCCTTTCGGGTTGCGGCTTCGACTTGGAGTTTGAAGTGGTGGACTTCGGCAGCCTTCTGGTGGCGTTGCGCAGCGATCCGACGGGGCCGCAGGCGATGGGCAGTGACGCGATGAACATGAGCCTGGTCACGTCCGACATATCCATGGTGGCCCGCTGGTTCTGGTCCGCCAACTTCGCCCCCAACGGGTCCAACTGGGGCAACTGGAAAAATGACGAATTCGATCGGGTGCTCGAACAGATCCAGCGCTCTACCGATCAGGAATTGATCCGCGAAAAGAGTGCGCGTCTACACGAGATCCTCGTCGATGACGCGCCCTGGCTCTGGGTCGTTCACGATCTCGCGCCGCGCGCCATGTCGAAGAAGGTCAAGGGCTTCGTGCCGGTCCAGGCGTGGTTCCAGGATTTCACCAAGATCACGATCGACGAGTAACATCGTCAGCCCGCGTGTGGGCCGGCCTTGCTCGCGGCCGGTCCTTGGAAGCGCGCTCTTCGACATGGACGCTAACATGCTTCAATTCGTTCTGCGGCGCATCGCTTACGCGGTTCCCGTGCTGCTCGGGGTCTCCGTCGTGGTGTTCGCGCTGGTGCAGCTTTCTCCTGGCGATGTGGTTGACATTATGGTGCCACCGGAAGCGTCCAAGGAGGTCGCCGCGGCACTGCGCAAGCGTTACGGTCTCGACGAGCCTATCCATGTCCAATACCTGCTCTGGCTCTGGCACCTCCTGCAGGGAGACCTCGGGACGTCGATTTTCACCGGTCAGCCGGTCGCCAGCGAGCTTAGGGGCGCCCTGCTCAATACACTGAAGCTTGCCATTCCGGCGACATTGCTGGGAATAACCCTGGGCATCGTCCTCGGCACGCTCGCCGCCCATTTCAACGGCACCTGGCTCGACAAGCTGTTCTCCGCCACCTCGATCGCCGGTGTCAGCCTGCCTCATTACTGGGTTGGGATTGTGCTGGTCGCCATCTTCGCTGTCGTGCTGAACGTGCTGCCCGGTCAGGGGATGGGCCCCGACGGATTCCCGACGAGCTGGGAGCATATTCGGCATCTTATCCTCCCCGTGATCACGATGTCGCTGATTCCGATGGGCGTCGTCAGCCGGTTGGTTCGCGCCAGCGTGCTGGAGGTGATAGGCCGCGATTTCGTCCTGACGCTACACGCGAAGGGACTGCGGGGCAGGCGCGTGCTGCTCCACATTTGCAAGAATGCGGCGCCGCCCGTCCTTGCCATCATTGGTCTTCAGTTTGGTTATCTCCTCGGCGGCTCCGCACTGGTGGAAACGGTGTTCAACTGGCCGGGATCTGGCAACCTGATGATGCTCGCGGTGTTCCGCCGCGACGCGCCTGTTCTGTCCGCCACGATCGTGGTCCTCGCTGCCATTTTCGTCGTCATAAACATCGTGGTCGACGTTCTCCAGGCGCTGATCGACCCGCGAATCCGCCGGTGAGACCCATGCGATACGAAACGGATAGCCTCGCGGAACTGACCGGGTTTGCTGATGCGCAGGCGGAACTTGGGGAGCGGCCGCGGCGGGGATACTGGGCGCGCGTCTGGTTGCGGCTGCGCGGCGATCGCGTCACGCTCTTGGCAATGGCGGTGCTGCTTGCCCTGGTCCTGGCGGCGATTTTCGCCCCCTGGATAGTCACCCACGATCCATTGCAGGGATCGGTTGTTGCTCGGCTAAAAGGGTTCGGCTATGGCGGGCACATCCTGGGCACCGACGAGACCGGGCGCGACATGTACAGCCGGCTCGTCTATGGCGCCCGGTTATCCCTGATCACCGGTGTGCTCCCGGTATTTCTCGCCTTGCTGGTGGGCGGTTGCCTTGGGGTCGCCGCCGGCTATTTCCGCGGTCTTGTCAACACCCTCGTCATGCGGGTGATGGACGTTCTGTATGCATTTCCCTCGATCCTCCTGGCGATCGCGATCACCGGCATGCTCGGCTCCGGCATCGGCAACACCATTCTCGCCCTCACCATCACGTTCATCCCACCGATGGTGCGCATATCGGAGACGGTGACGAGCCAGGTCCGCGCGATGGATTATGTCGAGGTGGCAAGGGCCAGCGGTGCGCGCCCGCTCATGGTCATGCGCTACCACGTGTTCAACAACATTCTCGGCCCTATCCTGGTCTATGCGACGAGCCTGATATCGATCTCGATCATCCTCGCCGCCGGCTTGGGCTTCCTCGGTCTCGGCGTGGCGCCGCCCAACGCGGAATGGGGGCTCATGCTCAACAATCTCCGCTCGGCGATCTGGGTCAATCCGTTGATCGCCGCGCTGCCGGGCGTGATGATCTTCGTCACTTCCATGTGTTTCAACCTTATGAGCGACGGCCTGCGCCGCGCCATGGATCTGCGCCTCTGAGGAAGCACCGATGGCCTTGACACGGACGGAAATAACCTCCGCGACGGCAGTGCCATCTGGCGCATCGCGGCCGCTGCTGGAAGTGAGCGATCTCCGCAAGTTTTTTGCCATCAGGGGCGGGGTGCTCCGTGGACGGGCAGCCACGGTCAATGCGGTCGCGGGCGTCAGCTTTGACGTCATATCCGGCGAGACCCTGGGCATCGTCGGTGAGTCCGGCAGCGGCAAGTCGACCACTGCCCGCCTGCTGATGCACCTGGTCGAACCGGATTCGGGGCGGATCGTGTTCGACGGCCGGACAGTTGGCCGTGGCGGCATTTCACTGCGGGAGTTCTACCGTTCGGTGCAGATGGTGTTCCAGGATTCCTACTCTTCCCTCAACCCGCGCATGCCGGTCGCGATGTCCGTTGCCTTCGGGCCGATGGCGCATGGTGTATCCCGCGCCGCTGCACTGCGTCGCGCTGCCGATCTGTTGGCGCAGGTCGGTCTCAATCCCCGCCTGTTTTCTGACCGCTACAGCCACGAGCTCTCCGGCGGTCAGCGGCAGCGGGTGAACATCGCCCGCGCGCTTGCGCTAAATCCCCGCCTCGTTTTGCTGGACGAGGCAGTGTCGGCGCTGGACAAGTCCATCGAGGCGCAGATCATCGATCTGCTGCTCGACCTCAAGAGCGAGCTGGACCTGACCTATGTCTTCATCAGCCACGATCTGAACGTCGTCCGCCATCTCAGTGACCGCGTGCTTGTCATGTATCTCGGAAAGATCGTCGAGATCGGTCCGACGGCGGCAATCTACGGTAATCCCCGCCACCCCTATACGCGTGCACTCCTCGCCTCGATGCCCTCGATGGATCCCCGGCGGCGAACGGAAAAAGCACCGCTGACGGGCGATCCTCCCAATCCCGTCAGCCCTCCGTCCGGCTGCCGTTTCCGCACCAGGTGCCCGTACGCGGAAGCGGTCTGTGCGGCCGTCGAGCCGGCATTGCTGGGCGGGCAGGGGCTGGCTGCCGACCCACAGGTCGCCTGCCACATGTACGACCCGGCATCCGGCCACAGCCAAGCGGTGGCGACCGAAGGAGCCTCGCAATGAGCACAGAGCCCCTCGTTTCGGTGGAAGGGCTCAGCGTACGGTTCGACACGCTGGAAGGCGCGATCCACGCGGTCAATGGCGTGAGCTTTGACCTGGCCCAGGGGGAGGTCCTGGGCATTCTCGGCGAGTCGGGATCGGGCAAGAGCGTCGCCATGCGGGCGATCTGCGGATTGCTGCCGCACTATGCGAGGGTTGCCGGCAAGGTCCGTTTTGCCGGCCGAGAGATACAGGATCTGGATGACGCGGAACTCAGCACCATCCGCGGGTCCCGGATTGCGATGATTTTCCAGGAGCCGATGACGGCGTTCGATCCGGTGTTCACGGTCGGCGATCAAATCGCTGAGACGATCGTCCGGCATCGCGGGGTGAGCTGGCGGGATGCCATGCGTCGTGCGGAGGAACTGCTGGAGCGCGTGCAGATACCTTCCGCTCGGCGGCGGCTCGCCGCTTATCCGCATGAGATGTCCGGTGGCATGCAGCAGCGCGCGATGATCGCCCTGGCGCTATCCTGCGAGCCTCAATTGCTGCTCGCGGACGAACCGACGACGGCGCTCGACGTCACTGTGCAGATTCAGATCATTTTGCTGCTGAGAGAGCTGCAGCGTGAGCTGGGCATGTCGGTCATCATCGTCACCCATGACGTCGGGGTCGCTATCGAGATTTCCGATCGCCTGGCGGTCATGTATGCCGGCCGCTTCGTCGAGACCGGACCAACCGCCGACGTGGTCGAGCGCCCGGGCCATCCCTATACCGACGGCCTGCTGTCTTCGACCGTGCTCCGGGCGCAAGCGGGTCGCAGGCTCAACGCCATTCCAGGTGCGCCGCCCGATCTGAAGGCGTTGCCGCGCGGCTGTGCCTTCGCGCCGCGCTGCCGCAATGCGCAAGAGCGGTGCAGGATGGAACTGCCCGTTCTCGCCGATCTGGCCCCCGGCCGGGCAACGCGCTGTCCGCCGCTCCGTGAAGGCCGGATCACGGTTGGGCGCAATTGGTGATGCGGCCCGAAATTTGACCTGTGCCGGACGAAGCTTGGGCATCATTGCTGGTTGCGAGAGCGCCTTGACGAGCAATTGGCTTAGGCTCAATGCTAATTGCACCCGCACGTCCCGCCTGGAAGCAGACGGATAGGAACGGGAAAGGGTCGAAGGATGAGCCAGGTAACCTCCAGGTCCGCCAGTCTTTCGAACTACATGAACATGATGCGCGGCGCCGAGATCGCGCTGCGGACCAGTTCCATCGACGAGGCGCAGAAGCATGTCAGCACCGTCTTCTCGCGCCAGCGCATTCGGGTCGAGCGGCCGTCGTTCAAGCTCGACTTCCTGCACCGGCACATACGCCTGCCGGATTTCTCCGTTCATCGTGTCCGCTACGGCGCGCCCGTCTGGAAGGAGGTCGTGGTCCCGACCAACTTTGTTGCCCTTCAGATAACCCTTGCCGGCGAGTGCATCGTCTTCGACGGTGCCCGGGAGATCGTGACCGGCCCGGGACAAATGTCGGTGATCAACAGCGGACGACGTTTCGAGAAATTCTGGTCGCGCGACGCCGAGCAACTCATGGTCTGCATCGATCGCCGCCCTCATCGTGGCGCGGCGACCTCGGTTTCGCCTCGCGCCAGCCTGAATGGCATTACCTTCGACACAGATCCTGTTTCCGCCGAGCGGGTTCCGCTGCTGGCGGGTGTTGTCGCCGCCATCTGCGCCGATTTCGACAGCGGCAGCGGCTGCATCTCCGATCCGGAGATTTCGCGCCAGATGTTCGAGACGCTGGTGCTGCTCATGCGGCGCGGGCTGCCGCACCATGACGCTGCGGCGCCGGGGCCCGCCTCGCAGCCTGCGCCCTATTACATCATCCGCAGCGAAGCGTTCCTATCGCAGAATCTGGCCGCCGAGATTACGCTGGAGGATATTGCCCAGGCGGCGGGAGTGTCTTCGCGGACGCTATGCAACGGATACCGCCGCTTTCGCGGCACCACGCCGATGGCGCGCCTGCGCGACCTGCGCTTGAAACGCGCGCGGGAGATGCTGGTTTCGGCCGAGGGAGGCACAACCGTGCGCGATGTCGCAGGCGAATGCGGACTGAACCACCTCGGACGGTTTTCCCGCTACTACGCCGAGCGCTTCGGCGAGCACCCCTCCTTTACATTGGCGCGCAGCCAGAAGCGGCACTGACCGGAGCACTTTCCTGCCGGGATCGGACATGGGTGCGTGGGGTGGATAGCGACCCCGCCGGATGCCCGCTTAAGTCGGCGCATCTGCATTTGTCCATCCGGGAACACAAGACCGATGCATCAACTCGCCCAGGACGGCTTGGCAATCGCGCTCGCTGCTGCAGCTAGCCGTGAGGACGAGATTGAACGGATCGAGACGGCGATCGTCGATGTCCCGCTGCGGCGGACCCATTTCCATGCGTCCGGGACCCATGCCGGGCAGAGCTACGTCGTGGTCGAACTGCGGACGCGGGGCGGCGCCGTCGGTATCGGAGAAGGCGTCACACCTGGCGGCCGAGCGTTCTGGGGTGGCGAGAGCGTGGAGACGATCAAGGCGACGATCGACTCCTATCTCGCGCCGGCCCTCATCGGCTGCAGCGTCTTCGCGCATGAAACGGCGCTGAAGCTGATGGATCGCGCCGCGGCGCGCAACAATTTCGCGAAAGCCGCAATCGATATGGCGCTGCATGACGTCGCCTGCCGCCTGCTCGGTGTGCCGTTGTCGGCGCTGTATGGCGGCAAGGTTCGGGATTCCATTCCCGTTCTGTGGCCGCTCGCCACCGGCGACTTTGAACAGGGTGCAGAGGAGGCCATTCGCCTTCTGTCCGAACGTCGCCATCGAATCTTCAAGATGAAGCTCGGCCAAGGCGATCCAGCTGCCGACGTGCGTGGCGCGTCGAAGGCGATTCAGGCGATCCACCGGCAGTTCCCGGATGCTTGCGTCACGCTCGATTTCAACCAGGCGTGGGACGAGCAGACCGCGGCGCGGTGGCTGCCGGAACTCGAACAGGCAGGCGCAGCGCTGATCGAGCAGCCGGTGGCCGCCTGGAATGTCGAGGCGATGGTGCGGCTCGCTGCGCGCCTGGACATTCCGGTGATGGCGGATGAGGCTCTCTGGGACTATCACGACGCCTACGAGTTTTTCCGCCGTGGTGCGAGCGACGTCTATTGCGTCAAGGCGGCGAAGGGCGGCGGGCTGCGCCGCGCCTACAAGGCAGCTGCGATCGCGGAGGCGGCCGGCATCCCGCTCTGCGGAGGCATGGCGCTGGAGAGCTCGCTCGGCACGGCCGCCAGCCTTCAGCTCTTCGCCGCGCTCCCTGACCTCGCCTGGGGTTGCGAAATGATAGGCCCGCGGCTCATCGCCGAGGACTTGAGCACCGAACCCGTCCAATACCGCGACTACGAGGTGATAATTCCGGATGGGCCCGGAATCGGCCTCGTACTTGATCGTGACAAACTGCGCCGCTTTCAGCGCCCGTAATCCATCCACCAATCAGAGAGGTGAGAGATGTTCTATTCGATCTTCATCATCGACAAGGAAGGCAGTGGCGCCCAGCGCGTGCCGGCCGTGGAGGCGCACCGCCAGTACATCAAGGATCGCGCGCATAAGATACTTGCTGCGGGTGCCACATTCGCGGACGACGGAAAGACGGTGCGCGGGGGCAGCTATATCGTCGAAATGGACAAGGACGAGGTCGAGCGCTTCGTGGCCGAGGATCCCTTCACCCTGGCGGGTATCCGCGAGAAGGTTATCGTGCAGCCCTGGATCAAGGCGTGCTTCAACGGGGAGTTCCTCATCACCGTGACCCCGCCCGGCCCCCCCGACGTCAACGAGCGGCTGATTGAACCGGAGCGCAAGTCGGCGTAGCCGGCGTTGGGAACTGACCGGGATGCGCGTGATGCTCAACGAGACGATTGCGGTCAGAGGCGCTCGGATGGGCGCCTATCTGGCCGGTGCCGGCACGGAGAAACGTCCCGGCATCCTGCTTCTGCAGGAAATATTCGGCGTCAATAACGCGATGAAAATAGCCGCGGATGCTTTCGCCCGCGACGGCTATGTCGTGCTTGCGCCGGATATTTTTCACCGGCTCCAGCCGGGCATACAGCTCGGCTACAGCCCGGAGGAACGAGAGCAGGCTATTTCGCTCTGGGATCGGCTTGACGACGATCTGTCGCGCGAAGATGTGGCGGCGGCGGCGAAAGCGCTGCGCACCCATCCCGCCTGTACCGGCAAGGTCGCGTCGGTCGGGTTCTGTCTTGGGGGCAAGCTTGCGCTCTTCACCTCGATTGAACACCTGGTCGATGCCGCGGTCGCCTTCTATCCGGTGTCGGTGCCGACATATAGGGAGCGGCTTGGCGAGCTTGGTGTGCCCGTCCAGGTTCATCTTGGCGCGGTCGACCAGCACACGCCGCCGGAGATCCAGTCGATCCTGAAAGAGGCGCTTTCCGCTTCGCCGATGCACGAGTACTTGCTCCACGAGGGAGCCGGCCACGGCTTCTACAACAGCGTGCGCAGTTTCGGCTATCATCCGCAGGCGGCGGCCGATGCCCATGCCAGCGTGCTGCGCTTCCTGCGCCGCATCATCGGACCCTTCAGCTGACCCCGCGAGACCGCCAGCCGGCGCGGCCGCGGCTGGTCCGCCTGCATTGATCGCCAACTGGACAACTGCCATGAGTGACACGGAATCGATTTCGCTTGAGGAGTTGCGATCGCGCTTGGCAGCGCGGGGCTTTTCCCCAGGCGAGGCAAGCTTGAGGGAAATACAGGATGCCTGGCCGTATTTCCAGGCGATGCGGGCGCGATTGCGCCGCGGCTACGGCTACCATGATCAGCCCGCCCACGTCTTTCAGGCCGGAGCGAACGCTCATGAGTGACGCGCTCCACTTCCTGACTGTTTCGGAAGCGGCCGGCCTGATCGCCCGCAAGGAAATCTCTCCGGTCGAACTCACGGAGGCGTTCCTTCAGCGCATCGAGGCAGTCAATCCGATGGTGAATGCCTATGTCTTGGTGACGGCGGAGCGCGCGCTCAATGATGCGAGGCGGGCGGAACGGGAAATCGTTGCGGGCCACTATCGGGGTCCGCTGCACGGCGTGCCCGTGGGGATCAAGGACAATTACGACACCGCCGGCATCCCTACCACGTGTCATTCGCATCTGCATGTCGACCGGGTGCCGGAGAAGGATGCCTGGGCCGTCGCCGCGCTTCGGGAGGCCGGCACGGTTCTTCTTGGCAAGCTTGCCACGCATGAGTTCGCCTTCGGCGGACCGTCCTGGGACCTGCCATTCCCACCGGCCCGCAATCCCTGGAATCCAGAGTGCTATGCGGGTGGGTCGTCGAGCGGCGCGGGTGTGGCGACGGCGGCCGGGCTGGCAATCGCCACGCTCGGCAACGATGCCGTCGGATCGATCCGCCAACCTGCCTTCTTCTGCGGCATTACCGGCCTGAAGCCTACCTACGGCAGGGTGCCGCGCAGCGGCGTCGTGCCGCTCGCCTTCTCTCTCGACCATTGCGGGCCGATGACGTGGAGTGTCCGCGACGCGGCCCTGATGTTGCGGACGATCGCCGGATACGATGCCGAGGATGCGGCGAGCGTCGCGCGCGAGGTCGACGATTACGAGGCCGCGCTGACCGGCGATATAAGCGGCGTCAGGATAGGGGTCATCCGCCATTTCTATGATGGCGACGAGCATGCCGGCCCCGAGGTGAAGGCGGCGATGGACGCCGCGCTCGGCGTGTTCGCCGATTTGGGGGCGGACATCGACGAGGTCACGTTGTCGAGCCTCCACGACTATAGCGCGTGCTGCATGACGATCATGCTGAGCGAGGCGCTGGCGATCCACGAGCGCGATCTCAAGGCGCATCCTGAGAAATACGGCGCGGTCGTCCGCGATCGGCTGACCCTGGCAAGCCAGTTCAGCGGTGCCGACTACGTGCAGGCGGTCCGGCTCCGCCGCGCGTTGGCCGCGGAGGTGGCCAGGGCACATGAGCGGTTCGACATTCTCGTGACGGCGGGCGGCTACGAACCGGCGCCGAAAATAGGCGAGGTCGAGAAGTTCTATCTGCTCAAGCGGCCGCTGATGACGACGCCTTTCAACGCAACCGGCACGCCGGCCATTTGCGTGCGCAACGGGTTTAGCGCCACCGGCCTGCCGCTCGGCATGCAGATTGCCGGCCGCGCGTTCGACGAAGCGACGGTGTTGCGGGTGGCGGATGCCTACGAGCGCGCGACCGGATGGAAGGACGTGCGACCGCAGATATAGGGCCGCGGTGGAACCGCTGGTTTCAGGATTGTCGGCGCCGTCTCATGCACCGCAAAACGGCAATCATTGTGGGATGTGGACATGACCGAAAACCGCGATCAGAGCGCATTAGCAAAGGTCCACGACGCGGGCGAAGGCGTTCGGATCATCGAGTTCGATAGGAAGGAGAAGGCCAATACCTTTTCCGAGGAGATGCTCCGGCAGATCGCCGGCGCGCTGAGCGATGCCCAGCACGATCCCACGGTACGCGCGGTCGTGGCGACAGGCGGCGATAAGGTGTTCGCCGCCGGTGGCGACTTGAAGGAATGGGAAGACAAGACGCCGCTTGATCTGTGGGGAAGTAAGCGCAACGAATACTGGCGTATTTTCAACGAGTTTCCCAAACCGTTGATTGCCGCAGTCAATGGCTATGCGTATGGCGGGGGGTGCGAGTTCGTTCTGCAGTCGGATATCGCCATATGCGGCGAAAACGCCCGGTTCTGCTTGCCGGAGATTTCGCTGGGCTTCGTTCCCGGCCGCGGCGGCACGCAGCGCCTGCCCGTTCTGGCCGGGCGCGGCGCCGCCTCGCTGATGATCCTGACCGGTGATCCCATTCCAGCCGGCCGCGCCTTGGAGCTAGGTATCGTGGTGGAGGTCTGCCCCGACGCTAACACCCTCGGGCGGGCGGTGGAGATCGCCCGCCGCATCGCCATGCATCCGACCCTCCAACACTTATCGTTGTGCGGAGGGAACTTGGGTCTGCATCACCTCGACCTCCGACCGGCTGTTCGCCCGGCTGTGCCGCGCGATCGGCCGTCCGGAACTCGCCGACGACCCGATGTTCAGCACGAACGACGCGCGTTCGGCCAATCGCGTCCGACTGGATGCCATTATTGCTGCATGGGTCGGCGCTCGCACCTTTGCGGAGGTCGAGGCGCGGATGATCGAAGCATCGATCCCGGCGAGCAAGATCTTCTCAATAAAGGATTGCGTGGACGATCCACATTACCGGATGCGCGGATCGATCATCGAAGTGTCAAGCCGTAACGGAACCGCTGTCAAGCAGCCCAACATCTTTCCATTCTTCAGCGGCGAGGACGCGCCCGCGGTTCGCTGGCCGGGCCCAGCGCTCGGCGAGCACAATGGCGAGATCTTCCAGGGGCTCCTCGGTCTCGGCGAGGACGATCTTCGGCGCTTGCGGGCAGAGGCTGCGATCTGATCGCCGGAGGCCGGGAGCCTCATCTGACTGGCTTTCTGAAGTTCTTGCGCGCGCGCTCGACCTTGGCTCTCGCGATACACTGCTCTACGTGATCGTTGATTAGGCCCATCGCCTGCATGAACGCATAGACGGTGGTCGGCCCGACGAACTTCCAGCCACGCTTCTTGAGCTCCCGCGACAGCGCAACGGAAGCCGCCGAGGTCGAGGCGGTCTGCGGGCTTGCGAGCTGCTCGTCGCCTGGCTCGTACCGCCAGATGAATGCCGCGAGCGAGCCTTCTTGCCTGACGAGGTCCTGAGCGCGCTGCGCGTTGTTGACGACCGCCTCGATTTTCCCGCGGTGGCGGATGATGCCTTCATCCCTGAGCAGGCGCTCGACGTCGCGCTCTGTGAAGCGTGCGATCCTGTCAAAGTCAAAGCCGTGAAAGGCGGCCCGAAAGTTCTCGCGCTTGGCCAGAATGGTGCGCCAGCTCAGCCCGGACTGAAAACCTTCCAGGCTCAGTTTTTCGAACAGGCGGTAATCGTCACTGACGGGAAATCCCCATTCCTCGTCGTGATAGGTAAGAAATTCCGGAGCAGCGGCCGACCAGGCACAACGCGGCGCCCCGTCAGGTCCGATTATTGTTCGTCCCATTGGCAAAATCTCCCTACCTCTGCCGGATTTGCCATCTCCGCGGGGTTCCGGCCGCGGAGATGGCGTCCTCTGATTTGAGTTTCAGCTTCGGCTCTTGGCGGCGATCGGGATCGCAAGCGGCCGCATCGGCGACCCGGTCGCCCCGCGCAGCTTCAGCGGTGCTCCGATGAACAGGAACTCGTAAACCTGGTCCTTGGCGAGATCCTCAAGCCACATCACCTCCATGAAGGGGACGCCCTTCTCGGCGAGGAGATAGGTGTGGACGGGGGCGAAGTTCTCGGCATCCGTTGACGGGAAGCTTTCCAGGCCGAAATTGTCGGCACCAAGCAGCATTACCTGCTGCACCTCGACCAACCACTGCGCCGCCGCGAGGCTCAGGCCGGACTGGTTGAAGAACTGGTATTGCGACTTGTCAGGCCAGACCGTCATCAGGCCGGTGCGGATCAGGACCACGTCACCCGGGCGCAATTCGCTGCCCTGCCGGGCCAGCGCCCCCTCGAGGTCGGCGGGGGTGATGGCGTAAGAAGCCGGCAGGTGCTGCACTCCCTTGAACGCTGCGACGTCGACAAGCACACCGCGAGCCACGATCGGCGGTATCTTGTCGGCGCCGGATTTGGTCCAGCCGCGATCGCCCAGTGCTTCGCTGGCGCTTACCTCGTTCCAGATTTTCCCGTGGAGGCCGAAATGATTGAGGCTGTCGATATGGGTCCCGGTGTGGGTGTTCATCAGGATCGTGTCGCTCGAGTGGGAGACCAGGGCCCCGCCTTCCTTGCGTGTCGGCTCATGGGTCTTCCAGATCTGGTAGGCGGGATCGCCAAACGCATCGGCGCAGCAGGTGGGCATTCCGACGAACAGGTCGACCGATAGGTCGTAGACCTTTCCGCTGCTGATCTGTCGGAGAACGTCTAGCCGAGACTGGTCGGTCATCATGTTGAGGGTGCCGATTTCGTCGGTTACGCTCCAAGGGCTGCGCCCTACGGCATTCGTAGCGATCTGCGCATAGGTCGCGCCAGCCACGGCGAGCGCAGCGCACAGCGTCGTCAGGCGAAGTATCAGTCGTCTCATGTTGCTGCTCCTTGTCATCTGTGAATGGCGCGATCGGCACAACAGGAAGCCCCCTCCGCTCGACATGGTCGGGCGGTCCTGCAACGCTTGCTGGGGAGGGGTTCAGCCGAGCAGGAAGCTCAGCCGGTCGCTCGCGCGCGCCGGGGTGATCTCGATGATCTCGGCAGTGACGACACTCTCGGCGACGAAGGGGTCGGCTTTGACCCGTTCCTCGAGTTCCGAACGCGTGGTGCCGTGCGCCAGGATACCCCCGCCGAGGTTGGGCTGGAGAGTGCCGGTCAGCAGGAACACGCCGTCCTCGAAGCCACGCTTGATCCATTCGTTATGGCTCGGCATGAGCCGGCCGGCTTCGCTCTTGTTGCCGGAAAATCTGAGTAGGACGATGAACATCGTAGCGGTCTCCCATTCGAGTGGACGGGTTGGCAGCCCAGCCGCGTCGCGGCGAAGCGTCCTGCTGGCTCGGCCTAGTGCCTTGCGCGCGCGGCTTTGCCGTGCCCTCGATCCGCTCCGGGCCCGGTCTCGCTGGCGTATGATTTCAGCCATTCGCACATCTGCTGAACTTCCTGCTTGATGAACGCTTCATCCCGGAAGGCGCTTGCCAGCGTTGCGACACCCTGGCTGCGGGCGAGAAGATGCATGGCCAGTTCGTCGGCGTCCTCACGGCCGAGCAGCGTGAACTGCCGGCGCAGCCAGGTCCGAAAGAGCGTGAACAGCTTGTTCGCGTCGCCCTGCGAAGCATGGTTCAGCTTCGCAAGCTCGCTGCACAACGTGCCGACGGGGCAGCCGTAACGCTTTATATCGGCGCGGTTCGCGATCAGGATGTAGATGAAACTCCGGATGCGATCCTCGGGCGTTTCACCCTCGACCTCCCAGCGCTCCAACATCATTCGCGTGTTGGCGAGACGCTCGTTGATGACGGCGTCCAGGATCTCATCCTTGGTCTTGAAGTAGTAATAGAAGTTGCCGCGCGAGATCTGCACGGCGTCCGCAATATCCGAGAACGAGGTGTGCTCGAAGCCCTGCCGATAGAAGAGATCGTCAGCGGCTTCGACGATGTGATCGCGGGTGCTCTTTGCGGTCATGACACGCGCGCCACGTCGATAGGGGTGGTCATCTGTCCTCCGGCGGCTATGGTCAACGATTTGGACAAGCGTCCTAGACAATTTAGGACGGTCGTCCAAATTATGTCAAGCGCCATCGAGGGCAGCGGATCGACTCCGGGACCGGTAGCGTTACCGGAACACAGGCATTCTGGGTTCAAACGGCGCAGACTGGACGATAGCCGAATTGGTTGCGCCGTATGGAACGATCCGGTCAAGGACAGCCTCCATCTGGCGCACATCGCGGACGTGTGCGATCGCGACGAAACAGTCATCACCGGAGACTCGATCGCATCTGACGATTTCCGGCGTGCCGCGGATCGCCTCAATCATATTTTTCATCTCGCCAGGCAGAGGTCGCGCACGGATCATGACCGTCAGAACATAGCCCAGCTTGGCGGGATCGATCCGCACGCCATAGCCGGTGATCACGCCGCGATCTTCTAGCCGCCGCACACGTTCAGCGATACTGGGTGCTGACAAGCCGATGCGGCGGGCCAATTCCGCGTTCGACAAGCGCGCATCCTCCGACAGGGCAATCAGGATGCGCCGGTCGATGTCATCAAGACCAGCTTCCGATGGCTTCTTTCGATTTCGCTTGTCCATTTTCGATTTTGCCTTCCTTCATGAACCTCTTTCAAGATTCTGCTGGCACCATGACCATTCAGGACGCACAGGCGCCTGAGTATCATGCAGCCATGAGCGATCAACCCCCCGCCGCAACCACTCCCTCTTTATTGTCGCAGACGGCCGAGCGGGTACCTCCGCACGTTTGGTTCGGCGTCTCGGCCGTTTTCCACTATCTTGGACCATCCTTCGCGGTGCTGCTATTTCCGGCCGTCGGGGTTCTTGGCGTTGCGTGGTTTCGCATCGCCTCCGCCGCGCTAATATTCGCGCCGATCACCAAACCATGGCGCATCTTCGCCCGAGCCTCGCGGCGCGAACGCGTGTTGCTTCTGTCACTAGGCGCCTGTCTCGCGGCAATGAACGCCGCCTTCTATCTGGCGCTGGAGCGCCTCCCGATCGCGCTTGTCGCGGCAATAGAGTTCGTTGGCACGATTGGGGTCGCGCTATGGGGGCTCCGGACCGGTCGAAACTGGCTTGCCTTCGCCTTGACGATGATCGGGGTCGCATTACTGATTGACGTACCTTGGCTTCTCGGCATCGGCAGCGGCGCGGCATGGTCCTCCGATCCACTCGGCCTCATGTGGGCAACTCTGAACGGAGGCCTCTTCGTTCTCTACATCATTCTCGGGCACAAGATCGCTCAAGCCGGGGCATCAGGAGGGGTCGAGCGTTTGGGCGCGGCGATGTCGGCCGCCTTCTTTTTCGTGATCCCGATCGGCCTTTTGGACGCGATTGATGCCTTCGATAAGCCGATTCTGGTGCTTGCCGGGGTCGGCGTCGGCATCTGCTCTTCGGTCATCCCCTATGTCTGTGACCAACTCGCCATGTCACGCCTGCCGCGCTCCAGCTTTGCACTGCTCTTGGCTTTGCTACCGGCTACGGCGACGATCATCGGCGTGATTGTCCTGCGGCAAATGCCGGGGCTTGTTGATCTTGCAGGGGTGGCGTTGGTCATGTTGGGGGTCGCGATCCATCGGCAAAGCAAGATCTAGATCTCCTTTCGCCGAAACCCCGCCGTGGGTAAGCGCGAAGATCCCGTCCCGCAGTTTTTCTCATGCGGGTCCAGAACGCGCCAGTTCAGTCCGCCCTGGCGGCCTCACTTGCGGCGGGGAAACAAAGAGCACGTATCGATCAGTCTACCGGTCGCGCTCCAGATCGGCGAGCAGTCTTCTCCGCTCACGCCTGGTTCTGATTTGCTGTGTTTGGAGGCCTTCGCCGTGGATCCGCATCGCGCCGTCTTTCTCGAGCAGCACGAAACGTCTGCGGGCGCCGATCGGAAGGTCTTCGGAACCGTAGATGCCCAGCGCCTCGATCACGACGGAGCGGATGGCCGTCTGCAGGCCCTCGTGATCCGAGCCGTGCCCGTTGCCCCTCAGAACGTGGCGCACGAGATTGCCGAAGGAGCCAATGTCCCTGAGTTCACCGCCTGCCAAAGGCCCTTGCCGGGTGCGTAGCCTGGGATCCGCGGGAGCATCGCCTTCCAGGTCGAGCATGTCGGTCACGGGGTGGACGATCGCCTCGTCGGGCGTTTCGAGCGTGACGATGACGCTCTGCACATAGACTGGCCCCGAACTCATGTTGCAAATGAAGCAGCGTGCCTCAACGCCATCTCCCGCGCCCCGCATGATGAGCAGCGTTGCCCGCAACTGCCTCCGATAATTGCTGATGAACACCTGGAGGTAGATCAGCCAGATAAGTAGCGTCCCCATCCCGGTCAGCGCGGCGATCAGCTCGCGATGCTCAGCGATCCACTGCAATTGGATCCTCCGGAAGGGGCGGGCCGTACCCGAGCGGGCCGGTGGTTGTCGGGATTGGCGGCGGTTGGGCATATCCGGACGACATCTAGAATTCGACCGGCGGCAGATGGTTGACGCCGTGTGCGCCATAGCCCAAAACCTTCAGTCTTGGCACCAGCCGTTGTGCCGTCCGGCAGGTAGTCCGGTTGCCGCCGAGATCGTGAATGTCGCAATACGCAAACTTATCGAGGGATGTGCTGGCCGTCGCGGAAAGCGGGACCTTCGAGAGTGAATGCCATCGGCTCCTCCTTTCTTCCGATCGCGTGCTCTCCAGCCCAACCCGGTATTGAAGCAAGAGTTCCTTCGGTGCTCGAGCTGGAAAAGCCTCGTGCACGGAGCAGCGTTGCGGAGTGTGCCGCATTCACCGGGTCCGCCTGCGCTCGGCTCATCCGCCGCCGGTCTTGCCTTGGGCGTCCTTTGGCTCGGCCCGGCGCGAATAGACCAGCTTGCTTATGGGCGCGGCGGTGGCACCATGTGCGATGATCGAGGCGAGCACCGCAGCACTTGCGATTTGCCACACCAGGGGGTCGCCGCCTCTCGAAAGCGTGAAAAGGGCATAGAAGAAGGCTGATATGCCGATCGGTCCGAACCAGGCGAGGTACGCGAGGTCGCGCCCGTTCAGATGCCCGCGCATGAGGGGGAAGAGCACCAGGAAAACTGGCGGACGTCGCAGAAAGAGAACGCCAATCGCGAAAACAAGCACAGGCCAGCCAAGCCGTTCCCAGGCTTGCCAGGGCAGCGCCATACCGAACAGCACGAAGATTGGCGGCGTGATCAGATGATTGATTGCCTCCTGAACATTCTCTTCCTCTTGCTTGGTGTTGGTGTCTGACGCCAGGTTGAACGCGATGCCGGCGACGAAGACGGCAATAAGAGCATCTCCCTTGAGAAGACGGCTCGCGCCGAGCGTGAACAGCGTCAGCGCGAGCGTGAAGGTCAACACCGAGTAATTCTCGATGATGCCGTTTTCGCGCGCCCAGCCCAGCAGTCGGGCAGTGCCGGCGCCCAGGATGCCGCCAAGGACGGCCGCCACCATGACGCCCAGCACCACGCCCCTGACGAACCATTCCTCGACAATGCTGCCGCTGCCGCCAATCACCAGCAAGGGCAGAAGCGCGAGCAGATAGGCAAGCCCGTCATTGGCACCGGATTCAAGGCTCAGTGCGGCGCGCACCCGGGCCGGCAGCTGCTCCTTGGAAAATTTTCCCGTCACGATGTTGCTGGAGACGATCGGATCGGTCGGCGTCAAGACTGCGCCGACGAGCAGCGCGGTCCACAGCGGCAGGTCGAAAATCAAGCCGGCAAGCATGGTGCTGCAGGCCCACATCCCGAGCATGCCAAGCGTAAGCGCCACGACCGCGGGCTGCGCCAGGGTGCGCAAGTCGTTCCGGCTGAGACGCAGGCCTATGCCCATCAGCCCGACAGCCAGCGTAATCCTCGCCGATTCCTCCAGGATGGTGTGCTGATCACCCCAGGTGCGAATATCGATGATGTTCAATCCCGCCGGTCCCACCAGGATTCCCAACGCGACGGCCACGATCGGCATGGAAACCGGCGAATGCTTCATCCTCTCGGAGACGAGCCCGATGGCAAGGATCAGCGCACCGGCTATGGCGAGTGAGAGATTGAGCTGCATGCACCGTCCTCTCGTCCCGAAGGCAGGGGGCTTCACCGCGGGCCTGCCCAGTTTGCTCTGCCGGGCTCATTGGCAAGCGGCCAAGAAGAAGAGGGGAACCGTAACGTAGACCACCGCAACGCCACTCAGGAAGCAAAGGAGAAGGCTGCCGACGGCCATGAACCGGTGCCGCGCCTGTCTCTCGTTTTGGGGGGTCTCGGACCCGCCGGACTGCGTCCAGCGCCGCCAGGCCAGCAGGATGAGCACCGCGATGATCGCCAGCGCGATCCCGCTGGCGATGATCACGGCCGTTCTGACGGCGCCCCATTCTCCCGGACCGCTCGTGCCAAAGCCGAAGGCGCAGCCCACCGCGACCAGGATGTAAGCGACGAGAAAGTGCGCCGTCCAGACCAGCGGGCCGGCCACCATGCCGATGAGGCTATCGCGGTCGATGACATTCATCGGCATGTCAGATCACCCTCGGCCAGAGATGGACGATGACGAGTGAGGCCACCGCGACGCCGGTCGTGTAGTGCCAGAACAGTTCGACATTCATGAGCGACTGGCGCCGGTCGGGCGTGACCTTTCCCGCGGCGGCGCGTGCGAGCATGTAAAGCACGAAGATCGTGCTGATCGCCATGTGGAAGCCGGTCCAGGCGACGAACATCCAATAGACGGCCGCGAAAGCGCTCTGCGTTGGGAGGAGTCCGGTAACGAGAAGCGACTGCAGCATTGCGCCCGCGCCGGCGATCATCGCCAATAGCGCCAGGATCAGACCGACGACGAGCGCGATGAACAGGCCGCGCCTGTTGCCGAAGGACGCCAGCCGGAAGGCGAGGCTCGAGACGAGCACGAGCCCGGCGGCAGCAGAAGCCCAGCCCAGTCCACCCTCGGGCACGGGCGGAGAAAGGTCGCGATTGACGGTCCACAGGAACAGGAGCGAAAAGATCAGCGATACGAATGCCGCCAGATCGAACAGCACCAGGAGGGCCATGCCCCAGAAGCCGTGGGTTTCGGTGCCGTTCACATGCATCGGGCAGGTTTCCCCACGCCCTATGTCGTATCGGTTCGGCTCGGGCAGCGGTTCGGTATCCCACATCCAGACGACGCCGGCAGCGATGACGACCAGGGCAGCGGCGGCGCAAAGCCACCACAGCTTGAAGATCGCTAACCCGAAGAAGCTCGCGGTGCCGACAGCGGCTACGAGCGGGGTCCAGCTCGGGTGCGGAAGAAGGATGACCTCCCTGGGTTCGCCCATCACCGTGCCCGTTCGCAGCGTCTTGCGGCGCATATCGGGACTGTCGGCCAGGTAGAATTCGCCCCTGTCAATGCGGTCAGCCAGCCCGGGCTCATCCCAGAGAGGATATGTCGAGGAGACGATGGGGACGCTGCGCAGAGAGAAGGCCGACGACGGCGTCACCGTGTGCCATTCCAGGGTGCCTGCATTCCAGGGATTGTATCCCGCATCCCGGCCATGCTTGCGATGCCAGTAGAGCCAGTCCCACAGGAAGACGGCCATGCCGGCGGCAACCATGTAGGCGCCAACCGACGAGACGAGGTTCAGCCAGTCCCAGCCAAGGTCGGCGGGGTAGGTGTAGACGCGCCTAGGCATGCCGCGCAGGCCTGTGATGTGCATCGGGAAGAAGGCCACGTTGAAGCCGACGAAGATCAGCGCGAAGGACAAGCGCCCGAGTGTCTCCGACATCAGCTTGCCCGTGGCGAGCGGCATCCAGTAATGGAGCGCGGCCAGTACCGGCATCACGGCGCCGCCAAAGAGCACGTAATGGAAATGGGCGACAACGAAATAGGTATCGTGCACCTGGAAGTCCACGGGAACGAGCGCCACCATCACACCAGTGAGCCCGCCGGCCACGAAGATGAAAATGGCGCCGAGCGCATAGAGCATCGGAACCTTCAGCAGTACACCCGGGCCGCTCCAGATGGTGGCGATCCAGGCAAAGACCTGGATGCCGCTGGGTATAGCGACCGCCAGGCTCGCGGCCGAGAAGAAGCTGAGCGACATCATAGGAATTCCGGTGGTGTACATGTGATGCACCCACAGGCCGAAGCTCAGGAAGCCCGTTCCCACGGCGGCGAGCACGATCCATACGTAGCCGGCGAGCGGTGCCCGGGCGAATGTCGGGATGATGGTGGACAGCATTGCCGCGCCGGGCAGGAAGATGATGTAGACCTCGGGATGGCCAAACAACCAGAAGAGATGCTGCCAGAGCAGCGGATCGCCGCCCTTCCCGGCGTCGTAGAACGGCCAGTGAAAGGCGCGTTCGACCTCCAGAAGAATGTCGCCGAGCACGAGCGGCGGAAAGCCGAACATGATCATGAAGCCGAAGACCAGCATGTACCATGCGAAGATCGGCATGCGGTCGAGGCTCATGCCGGGCGGGCGGAACTTGAGGATGCCGATGATCAGCTCGATCGAGGCGGCGACGGCCGAGACCTCGATGAACCCGATGCCGAGCAGCCAGAAATCCGGCCCGTAGCCGGGCGAATATTCCGGGCCGGTTAGCGGCACATACATGAACCACCCCCCGGCCGGCGCAATTTTGAAGAGGAGGCTCCCAAGGGCCATCAAACCGCCCAGCAGATAGGCCCAGTAGCCATAAGCGGAGATGCGCGGGAACGGCAGATCTCGCGCGCCGAGCATCTGCGGCAGGACGTAGATGGCGACCGCTTCCATGATCGGCACGGCGAACAGGAACATCATCGTCGTGCCATGCATGGTGAAGATCTGGTTGTACCAGTCGGCCGAGAGGAGGTCGTTTTCGGGGAGCGCGAGCTGTGCGCGGATCAGCATCGCCAGGAGGCCGCCCACCAGCAGGAAGAAGATGGCGGTGAGCACGTAGAGCTCGCCGATGACGGTGTTGTTGATTTCCTTGAAGCGTCTGAGGCCCTTGGGGGGCGCCCAGATTTCTCGGAGCTGCCACAGACCGGCATCGTGGCGGGCCGCCTCCTCGAGCTGGCGGGTCGAGGTGAAGGTCATTCCAGGCTCTCCAACCATGCGGCGAGCGCGCGCAGCGTCGGTCCGTCCAGGCGGTCGAATGAGGGCATGCGGTTGCCTGGCTTGAGGTGCTGGGACGAGGCGATCCAGCCCGCGAGGTTGCCGACCGAGCCGTTGAGCCAGCCAGCACCGATGGAAAGCCGCCCCCCGACATGTGTGAGGTCCGGCCCGATCTCACCGTTCGCGCCCGCAAGGCCGCGCACAGTGTGGCAGCTGCCGCAACCCTCGCTTATGAAGGCCGCCCGCCCGGCTTGGTATTGTTCCGTGATCGGAGCCGGCGCCGGCCGGGCCTGCGTCGAGAGCCAGTCATCGAACCGGTCGGCAGGTTTCACGACCACATAGAAGGCCATTTTGGCATGCTGCTCGCCGCAATACTCGGCGCACTGGCCGCGCGTGATTCCGGTCTCGGTCGGGGTGAAGGCGACCCGGTTCACATGCCCTGGAATCATATCGATCTTCCCGGCGAGACTCGGAATCCAGAAGCTGTGAATGACATCTTTTGTGGTGACGGAGATGCTCACTGGGCGATCAACCGGCAGGCGGAGCTCGTTGGCGGTCTCGATGCGCTCGCCGTTTGGGCCGAGGTAATGCACCTCCCACCACCACATATGGCCAGTCACATGGATCTGCAGTGCCTCGTCTCCGGGCGGCGTGCTGATGCGCAGGCTGACGAGGACGGTGTAGACCATCAGGGCGCCGAGCGTGACGGCGGGGAACACGAAGCCGCCAAGCGCGATGAAGGTGGTTTTCCGGAAAGGCGGATGGCGCCTGCGGCTGAGTATCGCCCAAGCGAGCAGGCCCATGACCAACACGAAGATCACCGCACCGGACACAAAGACAAGATTGCTGAGGGTGAGGATGGCCTCCGCCTGCGGACTGCGCGGTCCGTAGACGCTCTGAACCCCTTCTTGCCCCTCGAAAAGCGGAGCCACGGCCGATATGGATACCCACGCCATGCCGGTATCACCGCAGTGTGTATAGATAGGCGGCGATATGCCGAGCCCTGTCCTCGGGTATGCCCATGTCGGGCATGGCGGTGCGGGGAGCCATGTCGGGTGCGTTCATCACCCAACGCACGAGATTATCCGGCGTGTTGGGATACTGGCCCGCAATGAAGGCGCGGAGGGCAAATTCGGTTAACGGAGGCCCGACGATGCCGTCCGCCGACCGGATACCCGGAATGGTGTGGCAAGCCGGACAGCCATATTCCCGGATGAAGCTTGCGCCAGCCTGCGCATCGCCCCCAACGATGCGCATGCCCTGCGGGATCTCCGAGTCCTCGCACCCCGCAAGCGCCAGCATGATCAGCAGCGCGGCCCCGGCGGCTCGCGCTGGAGCGCGTTCGAGGGACGGTCGGGCTAGCGTGCGTGATCGGCCGGGTCGCGGATCTCGTCGGGCGATCATCATTCCAAACCAGCTCCACCCGGCTGGCTTTCGTTTACGCCGCCCTCCCCCTGCTGGGCGCCGCTGGTGCCACGCCCGCTGCCCTGGACCCCGCCAGGCTGTCTCTGGCCAGGTCGGGTGGTACCCGTCGGGCTCTGCGCAGGCTGGCCGCGCGGGGCCGTGCCGGCGCTCCCACCGGAGGCCGGTGCAGGCTCCGTCTCTTGGGCTGGACGGGTCCCTGGCGGTCCGCGCTCTCCGACCTGCTCGAGCGTGAGATAGAGGTCTTCTTGGGGTGTCACCTCCGCCGGCCGCAGCGAGGCGAAGTAAAGCGAGACAGCGCGGATCTGGTCGTCCGTCATGTTCTTCGCCACGAATTCCATGATGTTGAGGGGGTCGCCATCCCGCACCCCTCGCTTCCATAGCATCAACTGGTGCTCCAAGTAGGGGGCGAACTGGCCGGCGAGAAAGGGGTAGATGGGCGGCGCGCCGGCGCCGTCCTCGCCATGACAGGTGTTGCAGGCCGGAACACCGCGACCGGGCACGCCGATCGCTGCGATAGCGCCGCCAATCTGCAACACTTGCTGATCGACATCTGGCGGGGGCGGGTACGGGGCATCGTCGATCGCCGCATAATAGGCGGAGACGTCCGCCATCTCGGCGTCGGTCATCTCGCGGGCCACCTGCTGCATCACCTCGTTGGGTCGGAGGCCGGCGGCGAAATCCTTGAGCGTCTTGTAGAGATACCAGGCGCTCTGGTCGCTCAGGCGCGGAAAGGCGCCGCTGCTGTCGCCCGAACCGTTGAGATCGTGACAGCGGGCGCAGGCGATCCCTCCCGCCTCCTCGTAGAAGCCCCCGGTCGCGACCCAGCGCCCGCGATTGACGTCCGGCCCTGCTGCCATGGCTGCGGAAGCCGCGGCGGCGGCAGCCCCTAACGCAACCAGGATGGCAGTCCGGTGTCTCATGTCGGCACCAGCGGGCGGGGATTCTTGAGATAGTCGTTGATCATGTGCTCGACCGCCCAATAGGCGAGGGCGCCAACCGTGTCGGTCGGGTTATAGCCGGCATTCTGGGGGAACACGGAAGAACCCATCACCCAGAGGTTATGGAGGTCCCAGGACTGCAGGAACTTGTTGACGACGCTCCTGGTCGGATTGGTTCCCATGATTGCGCCGCCCGTGTTGTGTGTCGTCTGGTAGGGAACGATGCTGTAGTGGTCGTCCAGCCAGTTGACGGAGATTTGCTGCCCGCCCATCGCACGCGCGATTTCCCAGGCCCTGCTCGTCACGTAGCGCGACATCAGCCGGTCGTTATGCGGGAAGTCGAAGGTGATCATGCCCAGCGGCTGGCCAAAGGCATCGGTATAGGTCCGGTCAAGGCCGATATAGTTGCCTCTGTGCGGCATGGACGAGCCGTGCACGGTCAGCGTCGCCGTGCTGTTGTAGTGGCGCTGAACCGCCTTCTTCCACGCGACGCCCCAGCGCGCGGTCCCGTCGGGCACGGGATGCCGGTGGATCGGCCGTCCGGTGGTCGTATAGGCGGCGATATAGGCCCCGCCGATGAAGCCGAGCTCCGAGTGGTCGAAGCTGCCGGTGTTGAAATCGTCTATGGCGGTGCCGAGCGCGCCGGCGCCCATGAACGGGTTCAGGCGCACGTCGGGCGCATAGAAGACGCTCGCGCCGCTCATCGTCTGGTAGGTGTAGTTGCGACCGACCGTGCCTTCGCCGGTCACAGGGTCGTAGGGCGCGCCGATCCCCGAATTCAGCATCAGCACGACATTGTGGTGCGCGAAGGCGCACAGCGCCACCAACTCGGCCGGCTGGAACACCTCCCTGCCGCGCGCATCGATATAGGTGACGCCGGTGGCGCGCTTGGATCCGCGATCCCATTCCACTCGCAGCACGTAGGACTGGAGCCTGAGCTCGAAATTCTCGTTGGCCATGGCGAAGGGCAGGATCGCCACCTGCGGGCTGGCTTTGGCGAAGTGCTCGCAGCCATAGGTCTCGCAGAAGCCGCAATACATGCAGGGCTGGAATTTTGCCCCGTAAGGATTGGTGTAGTGCCGCGTGACGTTGGACGAGGGCACCGGGAAGGGATGGTATCCGAGACCGGAGGTCGCGTTTGCGAACAGGTGGCCGGCATAGGCCTGCTTCATGGGCGGGTTCGGATAGGGCTCGCTGCGCGGACCCTCGAACGGGTTGCCGCCTTCCTGGATTTTGCCGTTCAGGTTGCCCGCGATGCCGGAGGTGCCGCAGATCTTCTCGAAGAACATGTAATACGGCTCGAGCTCCTCATAGGTGATGCCCCAGTCCTGGATCGTGAGGTCAGCGGGAAGGAAATCCTTGCCGTAGCGTTCCTCGACCCAGCTCCGCAGCACGAAGGACTCGGGCTGGAAGCGCCAGGTCTGGCCGTTCCAGTGCACCATGGCCCCGCCAGCTCCCGTACCGGGAAGGAACGAGCCGAGCTGCCGCATCGGCAGCGCCTTCTGACCAATCACATTGCGGAAGGTGATGGTCTGGACGCTCGGATCCTGCATCAACCCATGCCGCACGGAGTACTTCAGCTCGTCATGCATGTAGGGGGACTGGAAGTCGGGAATTGTCTGGCGCATGCGGCCGCGCTCCAGTGCCACCACGGAGTAGCCCTCTTCCGCCAGCTCCTTTCCCAGGATCGCGGCGGTCGCTCCGCCGCCGACCAGCGCCACGTCGACCGGCTTCATCCGGATCGCCATCGTCGTCTCCTTGCTTAGCGGGTTGCGTGGTGGCTGTGCGATCGCGCGCTTTGCGCCATGCTCATGGGCGGGCGCTCGTAGGGCTGGTTGTACTCGGTGACGAGGTCCACATACTGGGCATAAGCGCCGGGAAAGCCGATCATGCGCCAGGAGATCATGTCCTGGTTGCCGCCATAGGCGGGGTCGGCGAACCACCCTTCGATCGTGTTTGCAAGCAGCGTCTCGAAGAACACCGAGCTCGGCATGGACGGGAGCGGCACCTCGCCCGATTCCAGCATTTCCAGGATGGTGATCTGGTCAGCCACGGGCAGATCCCAGAATTCCGTGCCGCCGCCCTCGCGCTGGGAAAGCCAGGTCCGGATCTCCTGGATGCCGGTGCGGTAGAGCTGCGCGGGCGTGAACGGCAGCTGATATCCTTGCTGCGAGGTGCCAAGATCCCAAGGACCCTCGAGATACATCCTGGCCCCCACACCATAGGCGCCTGCAAGCTGGCGATCGATGAACTCGGGAACGCCCGCCCACACCGCACCCGGCCATTTCTCGTCCGGGGGAATCAGCCGGTCGACCGCGGCCTCGACGAAGCGGGCCTCGTCCAGGGTGAAAAAGAACATGACGTCCTGATGCCCAGCGCGAGGGTCCCCGGCGGGCAGACCACCGCCGACGGGGGAGGTCGGCGGGGCAACGGGTTCAGTTTGCGCCGCGGCGGGCGTGATGAGGCGCTCGGGAACGGCCGCCACTGCGCCTGCCGCCCCTGCGGCCTTGAAAAGGCTCCGTCGCGAAAGTTTTTCCATTTCCTTCCTCCCTTCGATTGTTATTCCTGCACAAGCTTCTCCATGCAGAAGGCGTGGGCGTCGGTCCCTTCCCACTCGCTGCAGAGCTTGGCGCTCGGCAGCTCGGGCAAGCTGACTTCGGAGCTTCCCGACTGAGTTTCCTTGATGCCGCTGTAGCCTGTCGTAATGGCATTGGTGACGCCGGCTCCGACCTGCGCCACGTAATCGTTCGGCCAGCCGTACTGGTTGGTCCCGCCGTCTTGGCTGCTGGATTGTGGCGCCGTATCGGTCGCGCTCTCCTCGATCCCTTGCGCAAACACAATGCCGGGCAGCAAGGCCCCGAGTGCCGCGTAAACAACCGCCTTGGCGTTTCGCTTGAGAGACCGCGCAGCCATCTACTTCACTCCAGGGATTTCATCGGGAATGGGCGTGATCATCGGCGGGGGAGAGACTGCGGCGGTTGGCCCACCCGTTGGTTCCGGCGTCACCTCGGGCGGCCGCAGGGAAGCGAAATACTGCGCCGCCGCCTCGATCTGCTGGTCCGTCATGAGGCTGGCGATATAGGCCATGATCCCGAACGCCTCGCCTGTCCGCTCGCCTTTCTTGAAGAGGTGAAGCTGCTCTCTGAGGTAGGTGGCGTACTGCCCGCCGATGAACGGATAGGTGGGCGGAAGGCCAATGCCCTCCGGGCCGTGGCAGTTCACGCATGCCTGTATCCCCTGCTCGGGAGCTCCCATTGCCGATAGAAGCGCGCCTTGCTGCAGGATTTCGGGGTCAACATTGGGTGGCGGAGGGTAGGGAGCATCTTCGAGCGAAGCGTAGAATGCCGAGACGTCCCGCATCTCCTTCTCGCTCAGAGCCTTGGCGATCGGCTGCATGATCTGGCTGGGCCAAGCGCCGGATGCGAAAGCCTGCAGGGCCTCTACCATATATCGATAAGTCTGGTCGGTCAGGCGGGGGAAACCCGCAGTGCTGTCGCCTGCGCCATCCATGCCATGGCAGCGGAAGCAGGCTCCTCCGGGGGATCTGTCATAGGTGCCGACCGCGATCGCCCGCCCATTTTCGATGTCGGCCTCGGCCGCGTCCTGCGCCTGGCCGGACATTGCTGTTGCAATGATTGCGCCGGCGGCAATGCCTGCTGTCAGCAGCTTCCGGAAGGGCATGCTGTCCCCCCTTGAGTTGAGGGTCCAACCGGCTTTTTTCGAGATTTGTTCCCGCTAGAGGCAAAAAATCAGGCTGCGGTCGGCCGGGGTTCCGGAGGTCCGAGAATTTGGAGACGAAGAGTTGGTAGGCTCTTTACCCGATCGACGGCTTCACTCTTCCGGACCGTCAGGTGCCAGATTGGGCACGCGATCGAGCGCGGCGACCGGCAGATAGCCCGTTTCGGTTCCGTAGGAGACCAGGCACCAGTCGCCTTGGCATGCGTGAAGCTGGACAGTGCCTCCTGCGGGTATCAGGTATTTGCGCTCACAGGAAAAGCTCGGCCCGATACGCATCATCACCTCGCCCTGAACCTCCGCCAAAGGTCGAGTGCCAAGTTCCTGGTCCAAGTTGGCGGCGCGAGCCGAAAATCCGGCACTGGAGCACTCGTCCATTCTCGGAGACGCTTCCTGTGACTGGACGCTTGAAGCGAGGGCGACTGCATTGCCAAGCGCGACTGCCAAGAAGATTTCGACCAGATGTTTCATATTGCCCTTCTTAACGCTCGCTGCCTCGCAACCGACCCGCATCCAGGCCAAGGCGTTGCTGGCGCCCGATGACCCAACCGGCGAGCAACGCACCCCCCGCCGCCCCGAGCACGTCAAGCACAAGATCGACGATCGTGTCTCCGACACGGAGATTTAAGAAGATCATCTCGATGATTTCCCAAGCGACGCCCAGCCCGAAGCCTATGGCAACGATTGTGCAAATGAAGGTGAAGCTCTGAGGTGCACCGCCGATGACGCCCCGCGTCCATCCGAGGTGGCCGATCGCGGACATGACAGCGAGAGAGCTGAACACGTGTACTACTTCGTCATACCAGACGACCCGATTGAAGTAGTCGAAGGACCATCCAAGCGCGTTCAGGATCGCCGCAAGAATCACGAGCAGCTTCAACAGGCCGGGCAGACGATCCTGTATCAGCAGGAATGTAAGTGAGACCACGAAGAAGGCGGCAATGGCCCAGGCGCCGTTCCATCTCTGCAACCACAGAACTGCCACGAATGCGATGGCTTGCAGCAGAACGCCCAGCCAGGCGAGTGCGCGGAACGTGCCGCTGCCGATCGGCAGGCCTATGCTGCTGCCGGGGGACCGGGACATGAGCCCTCCATTGATCCAGATCATGCTGTTCATCGCCACGGCCCAAAGATGGCCCAAGCCAGCCAGCTCCGTTTATCCGGTCAGATCGATGTCTTCGGAGCGCTGAAAGTGGCGAACGACGAGTGAAATCGGAACACCGGTCAGACGTTCCGAATAATCCGGTTCACAGTGCACGGATCGCCGGATCGCATGGAAGGAGCGCCCGTGATCGACAAACTCTCCAGCGTGATTGGCCGCCGGGAGTGGCCCGTCGTAGTCGCCCTGTTCCTGCCCGCGGCCGCCCTTTGGGGCTTTATCGAGCTCGCGGATGAAGTTGCGGAGGGGGGCACGAAAGCTGTGGATCGGGCTCTGCTTCTTGCGTTGCGCAGCCCGGGCGACCCGGCGCAGCCGTTGGGCCCCGAATGGCTCGAGGTAATGATGCGCGACTTCACGGCTCTGGGCGGTGTCGGCGTGCTGACGCTGATCACGGCTGCGACAATCGGCTACCTTCTTTTGCTTGGCAAGCCCAGAGCGGGATTTGCCGTGCTCATCGCCGTTGGCGGGGGCATTCTCCTGAGCACCGCCGTCAAGATGGGCATCGACAGGCCAAGACCTGAGCTGGTGCCTTATGCCACCTATGTCTCTACCGCGAGCTTTCCCAGCGGTCACTCGATGATGGCGACGGTGGTCTATCTCACATTGGCCGCCATGCTTGCCCGCGTGCGACCTCGTTGGCAGACAAAGACTTACATCCTGTCGTGGGCGGTTCTGATTTCGCTGCTCGTGGGCGTGAGCCGTGTCTATCTCGGTGTCCACTGGCCGACGGATGTGCTGGCCGGGTGGACGGTCGGCTCGGCTTGGGCGCTCACGTGCTGGCTCGTCACCCTATGGCTGCAGCGCAGAAACGGTGTGGAGAGCGAGCTCGGCTAGCCTGTAAAGGTCGCCTCAATTTTTGCGCACATTAAGGGAACTGGCCACCAGGCCGCATGTTGAATGCGAAGCGGGGTGCCGGCAACTGAGGCTGGCCATTGCGGATGGCTCTAGTTGTTCCGCCCGCGATCCACAGGATCACCGAACAGAGGGACCCGTTCGGATGCCCCGGCCGGGTCACTGAATGGCGTAGACCGGCGCCTCGTTCATCGAAAAACCTGAAACGAAGAAGGAGACTCCAATGGCAAACACTCAATGGACCAAGACCCTTCTCGCCTCGACGGTCGCGCTTGGGCTCTTTGCTGCACCGGCCGCTGCTGTGGAAGATTTCAGCGCGTGGGACACCAACGACGATGCCGGTCTGAACAATGAAGAGTTCGCGACAGGTTTTGGCGATGTCGGGGTGTTCGACGACTGGGACACCAATAACGACGACATGCTATCCCAGAGCGAGTTCGATGCTGGTTACGGCGAGCTCGATACGGCCGAGGCGAACTTTAACGGGACAGTGGACTACGACGCGTGGGACGCGAACGACGACGATCTCCTGTCGGAGAACGAGTTCTACGACGGCGTGTACACCAACTACGATGATGACGGCGACAATATCATCGAAGAGCCCGAGTTCGCCGATATCGGCGACGACATCGGAGACGGTGGGTTCTGGGACGTCTAGCGCAGGCTCGGCAAATGTCTCAAGACCGACCGAGCGCCATAGTCGAACCAGATCCGGCTGGCGCTGTGAAGCCGCCCGTCACTAGGTTGAGTGGCGGGCGGCTCGCCCATGTCCTGCCAAACATCTCGGCTGGGCGGGAATTTGAGCACACGCGAGCTTTGCTCGTGCTGTGAGCGGCCGCGCGCCGGACGCTGATTCCGTCGTTGCTGATCCACACTTTTCTCTGCCCGGAGAAGTCCCGCTGCAGTAGCACTCGACCGGTTCACCACGCGCGAGCTGCTCGATCGAACTCGCACCACTCGCGCACGTGACGCGATGTTGATCCCCTCGGGCGCTTTTGCGGATCCACAGCGGAACCATGCGACACCCGGCCTGGTGCACAGGCGCGGAGGCCCGGCCGTGAAGCGGCGCCACTGCAGTCCTCCGCTCACTATCGGCTTAGCGCAATCGGCCTTGAGACCGGTGACCCAAGACGAGCTCGCCGCGCGCTTAAAGGCGGAGCGCCGCAACGGCGCCTGCACACTCACAGGAGGCCTGTTTCCTTCTCCCTTGAGGGCAGCGTCTCACCCAGCGTCTCTGTCCAGGCGGTCCGGGTGATGCCTTCCAACAAAGGTGCCGGCGCGGTCCTTACCGGTAAGGCAGTGTCCCGCTGGCTGCGGGCTCTCCGCAGCCAGCCAGCAGAGATCACTGCTTGATTGTCGCCTCGTCCGGATTGGTGACGTCGGAGTTCGGCACTTCGAAATTCAGCGACTGCGTGATCTCCGGCGGATTCCCCGCCATGACCTGCTGAATCGCCTCGCTGTACTCGGCCCGGGCCTCCTGCACTGACTTTTCGCCTTTGATGACGTCATTCGCAAGGTTCAGTGCTAGGAAATTCGCCAGTTCCTTGTCGCACCGGGCCGCCAGCTCGCCCTTGGTGCGCTCGGCGATGACGCTGCCATCGAAATGGGCGAGATCGTCGAACAGATCCGGAGGAACGTCATAGTGGATGACCTGCTCCAGCACGTCCTTGTGGGGCATCGGAAAATTGTGGTCGGTTTCATACCCATAGACGATGGTGCGAACCCACGGCCCGTTCCCGCGCCATATCAGCAGCGTCTTCGTTGTCTCCTGCGGCTGGCCGTACTTCTCGATCATCGCCTGTGCCGCTTTCTTCGAGGTTTCCGGCCAGTCCTGGATGATCTGTTCAGCCTTTGCGGAGTCCTGCTGCGCCAGCGCCGTCTGGGCACCGCCGAGGGCGGCGATCAGAACCAGCGTCCCCAGAATGCATGAGCTTTTGAATGGGTGATCTTGGAACATCGGCTTCTCCTTGCATTTGGGTTCAGACTCGCGAACCAAGGCTGCCGTTCATTGTTCCGTTTTTTGCAAGCGGCGCCTCCCATGTCGCCTTGCCGACGCACTGCCCGTAAGCTCTGCCGAACTCCGCGCCGAGCACTCCCCTGCCGCGACTGCCTGAATACGAGCGGCAGCGGACAGGGATGCTATCCGGTATCCCAAAGCAGGAAGCTGGTGAAGTCGTAACCACCGAGACGGGCCCGCGGCTGCAAGGCCGTCGAAAGCTGGGGTTCATCCGTTCATTCGGTTTGGTCGGTCTGCCGCGACCCTTGGCTCTGGGGCTGACGGTCCTCCCCTGTCGAGCCGGTGGTCAGCGCATCGTTGTGCAGATCGACCCTGGTCTTCAGCTCATCATAGTCGAACTGCTCCAGAGTCGCGATCTCGGCGCGATCATACCCAACGCCGTAGTACGGCACACCGGGATTCCAGCCATATCCATAGCCATAGAACGGATAGGCGTAATAGCCGCCACCAAACGCGGAATCGGCACTCACCACCACTGCCCGCAGGTTCCCGTCCGTCGTGAAGATCAGATCGGACACGTTGCCGTAGCCGACATCGCCGTTCAGATAAGCGTCATCGTTCAAGAGTTCCGTCGCCTTCCAGATTCGCGGGCCTGCTTCCAGGTCCTCCTCGACGACGTGCGTATAGCCGGTCTCGTTCTTTTGCAGATAGGACACCCTGAAGGGTGAATAGTCGGGTAGGTTATCTTCGGTCAACGGCACCGTGACCCGACCGAGATCCGGACTGATGCTGGCCTGATCCCATGGGATGAGCACGTGAGTGTCTCCTATATCAAGGAAGCCGCCCACCTCGGCGATAATCCCAAGTAGCCTGCCCTTGTCGCTCACGATGAGATTCTCGACCTCGCCGATCTCTTCGCCATTCATCCCGAAGACATCCGCGTCAATCAACCGCTCGGCGCTCCATCCCTCGGCATAGAGTGGCGCGTAGCTCCACTCTTCCAGAACGAGGACCGGGGGCCGATCGCCCTGCTGGTCTGCCTGCTGCTCTTGGCCCGTTTGAGGTTGGCTCTCACTCTGCTGCACCTTCTGCTGGTTCTGCGCCTCCGCAGGGACCGCATAGCAGATGCCCATCGCGGTTACCGCAGCGATGACGAGACTAGGTCCGTTCCGTATCATCGCTTGTTCTCCTTTGATTTCGTCTGGTTGTTCTTTGCCGCCGCTCGACCGGCATTGCCGGACATGTGCCCAGCATCTTTGCGGTGCACCTGAGAACAGGGACGGCTGTTGCAGCCCCAAGCACTTTCCTGGTGGGGTTGTTCCGACTCTGGTGGGGGGTGTCACGCCGGCCGATCGACGGGAGGAAATGGCCAAATGGCTGCCGCAACCTCGACCCGCACCTTTTGTCCGGGTCTCGCGGTCTTCGTCGTTACTCGGCCATCCGCTGACGACCTTCGCCCGTTCGTCAGCTGAGCTGCTGCCGCGGACCCGATGATCTTACATCGCGGCGGCTCACAACGGTGAGTATTTGGTGAGTTACTGTTCCCGCCGCGTCTTCCAAGCGAATAACTACTTGAAATAATTGGCGCACCCGACACGATTCGAACGTGTGACCTCTGCCTTCGGAGCAATTTAGGCTGCCTATCCGAAATGCACGATAGAGCACGCTAGGCTACGATAACCCATTGAAACCACTGGACTATGGGGTTTTCTACGCCGAAATGTCTATCCAAAATTTCGCTCCGATCTTCATCCGGCTGCTTCCGTGGTGCTTCCGCGGAAACAGCCCCTCTCCAGCAGAGGAGAAGCCACATGGCAAAACTGACCAAGCGCATAGTGGACGCCGCCGACGTCCGTGAAAAGGACTACTTCATCTGGGATGACGAGCTGCCGGGCTTCGGCCTTCGCGTTTTCACCTCGGGCAAGCGTAGCTACCTCATCCAGTATCGCGCCGCCGGCCGGACGCGACGCTTCACGATCGGCCTGCACGGTATCTGGACGGCAGAGACCGCCCGGCAGGAGGCTAAGGTTCAGCTTGGTCGCGTCGCCAAGGGCGAGAACCCGTCCGAGGAACGCCAGCTCGACCATCAGGCCATCACCGTCAAGGAGCTGTGCGCCCTCTATGTCGCCGACCTGAATGCGGGACTGATCCTCGGCAAGGGCGGCCGCCCCAAGAAGCCGTCGACCATCGTCACCGACGCCGGCCGCATTGAGCGGCACATCATCCCGCTGATCGGCACGCGGCGGGTGAAGGATCTCGTCAAGGCCGACATCAACAAAGTCCTCAAGGACATCATGGCCGGCAAGACGCGAGTCTCTGTCAAGACGAAGAAGCTGCGCGGCAAGGCCATCGTGCGCGGTGGCGCGGGCACGGCGACCCGCACTGTCGGCCTGCTCGGCGGCATCCTCACCTATGCCGTCGAGGCCGGCATCATCGACCGCAATCCCGCCCACGGCTTGAAGAAGCCGAAGGACAATGTGCGCAACCGCCGTCTGACGGAGGCCGAGTATCACATCCTGGGCGACATTCTGCGAAACGCGGCCGAGACCGAGAAATACGCGATGACCGTCGACATCATCCGCCAGATCGCCATGACAGGCTGCCGCCGCACCGAGATGATCCGGCTCATGCGGACCGAGGTGGACGCGGCGGGCAGTTGCCTGCGCCTCGTCGACAGCAAGGAAGGCGCTTCCGTCCGCCCCATCGGGCTTCCCGTCGTCGAATATCTCGAGGAACGCTGCAAGGACCTGACCGGCACCTATGTCTTCCCCGGCCAGGGCGAGGACAACGCCTTCGGCAGCTTCCCGAACCACTGGGAGCAGATATTCAAGGACACGCCGCTAGCCGATGTCACGCCGCACGTCCTGCGCCACAGCTTCGCCAGCATCGGCAACGATCTCGGCTTCACGGAGGTCACAATCGCGGCGCTGGTCGGCCACTCCAAGGGGTCAGTGACGAGCAAATACATCCATAGCCTCGACACTGCGCTCATCATGGCCGCAGACACCATCTCCGGCTACATCAAGGGCCTTCTCGACGGCGTCGCCTTTAAGCAGACCGCCTATGCCCTCGACCGGGATTCCCGGAAGGCGGCGCTGGCGCGTTTCCTCCAATCGGCGGCCGTCAACGAGCAGGAGGAGCTGCCTCTTGCGGCGTAACCGACACCATCAGGGGGTTTCAGTTATTGCAGTTGGAGCCCGCAACGACTATATTGGCTGGTCAGGAGAACCCATCATGGCCAGCCAAGTCGTCAAATTCGCCGGTCTCTCGGACCGCGACCGCAAGAAGGTCTCGCCTCTGCCCAAGCTGGCGGAGGGCGACCGCGTCGAGCTGCGCGTCCGGCGCCGCGACGGTCACGATGAGACCCTGACCCTGCCGCCCGCGGCGGCGAGCGCCGTCGAGGCCCTGATCACGCACCTGCTCAGCGGCGAGCGCGTGGCGGTTCTTTCCGAGGATCAGGAGCTGAGCCCCACCGAGGCGTCCGAAATCCTCGGCATCTCGCGTCCGCTCGTCGTGCTGCGCATGGACCGGGGCGATCTGCCCTTCCGTTATATCGGCAAACACCGCCGCGCCTCGCTCAAGGACGTGCTGACGCTGAAGGCCAAGCTCGACGTCCGGCGCAAGGCCATGCAGGACCTCGCCGCTGACGCCGAGGATCTCCATCTTCGCTATGGCGTTTAAGTCCGCCGTCGCCATCTACGATGCCTGCATCCTCTACCCCTTCCATCTGAGGAATGTCGTCGTGCAGGCGGCGGTCGACGGTCTTGTCGATGCGCACTGGACGGAGGCGATCCATGACGAGTGGATACGCAACCTACTGGCCAATACGCCGGGTCTTCCGCCCGAGCACCTGCAAGCGACGAAGCAGCTCATGAACGTCGCCGTGCCGGAGGCGACCGTCACCGGCTACGAACGGCATATCCACACCGTGAGCCTGCCCGATACCGATGACCGCCACGTCGCGGCGGCGGCGATCGAGGCTGGCGCGTCGATGATCGTCACCTGGAACCTGCGTGACTTCCCCGTCGCCGAGTTGAGGAAGCATGGTCTGGCGCGGCAATCGCCGGACGCCTTTCTCGTCGGTCTCTACGAACAGGCCCCGGATATGCTGCTCGCCTCGCTGGCGAATGCGCGCAGCAATCTCAGCCGGACGCGCGTCTCGGCCGCCGATTTCGTCGGCATCCTGCGCGACCAGAGGTTGGTCAAGCTCGCGGCGCAGATCGAGAACCACGTCAGCGACCTGTAGGGCTGCTTTCCGCGTTTGCTGAAACCCGGTTCTGCGGATTTACGATGCGAGGCTGTTCCTCAGTGCCCCTTGCGCTCACCAGGCGGGCAGGCAACAGCATCGCCATAGAATATAAGTGTTGTTCATTTCAGAGGGATGTTTCCGCGAACATGGCCAAGAAAACGGTCGAAAGAATTAATCCGACGCCCTCCACCGTAAAGAAGCTCTTCGCCTATAGCGGAAACCAGTGTGCCGTCCCCGATTGTCAGGAGCAGCTTGTCGACGCAAGCGGCGCCATGCTGGGCAAGGTCGCCCATATCTGCGCCGCCGAGAAAGGCGGGCCGCGCTTTGACGTTGACATGAGCAACGAAGACCGCCGCGCATTTGAAAACCTGCTTCTGGTTTGCGGCAAGCACCATGACATCATCGACCATCAGCCCAATGTGACGACCTACACGGTCGAGGTGCTGCGCAAATACAAGGCCGATCACGAAGATCGTTTCAAACGGGCGGAGCTACAGCTCATCGCGCAGATCACGGACACGACCCAGGCCAGGCTGCCCACCTATCCGGAAACGCTGAAGCGGTTCGGAGAGGTCTTCGATGTCACCGACTCGATGAATCTCGACGAGGAAGTCGCCGGGCTGACCACCTTCATCGACAGGCTGAAGGAGCTTCCCCTCGAAGAGCGGGCATTCGCCATCAAGCTGGCCGAACGCATGAGACGTCGGGACGTCGATGACCTGCCGGCCGAAGACGTGGTCGGCGCGTTCAACCTTGGAAAAACCAGGCTGCGTCAGCATATGACTTTGCTGGAGCATCACCTGCTTGGCGATATCACCGAAGGGCATGGCTACCAGCAATATATCGTGCGGCTGTGGGACCGCGATCCCGGCGGCAATCCCTGGATAGAGATGCTGGAGTTCTGCGAAAAGACGGGCATCACCATCGACAGCCTCCTCTATGATCTCAATTTCGCGCAGTACGACGGCTGACGGCAGTATGGCGGCGCGGTCGCCTCCAACAGCCTCACGGCATCAGGAAGGTTGATCGGTTTGCCCGGCAGGGCTCGCAACCATCGTTTCCACGACTGTCTGCATTTTTGGCGGGGGAAAGCCTTCCCCCTGGCCGGCACTTCGTTGCCGGCGCACCCCCTTCTGCGGGGAGACCCCGCAACGCCCCCTTTAGAGTGAGAGTGCGGACCGGGTTTGCCGTGACGGGTTGAGGGCTGGAGAAGAGGTCTCCGGCGCCCGTCGCGGAGAACCGCGATGTCCAGACAGGATCGCAGCGCGCGCCCCGGCTCGGATCGGGCGAGCCTTTACGACGATATCACAAACAAGATCATCGGCGAACTGGAGGCCGGCCGCTTCCCTTGGGTTCAGCCCTGGGGCTCGGCCGCGGTCAAGGCGCCGCTCGCCATGCCGCAGAACGCCGCCACAGGCCGGCGCTATTCGGGGATAAACGTCCTCATCCTTTGGGGCGCCGTCATCGAGCATGGTTTCCCCGGCCAGAGCTGGCTCACCTTCCGCCAGGCGCTTTCCCTCGGCGGCAATGTCAGGAAGGGCGAGCGCGGCACCACCGTCGTCTATGCCGATCGTTTCACCCCCGAGGACGAAAAGCGCCGCGCCCGCGAGGCCGGCGAGGACGCTCAGGCGATTCCGTTCCTGAAGCGCTTCACGGTCTTCAACGCCGCTCAATGCGACGGCCTGCCTGAAGAAATCGCCGTCGTCGCACCGCCGCCCGAACCGGGCCTGATCGAGCCGCGCGTCGAGGCCCTGATCCGGGCGACCGGCATCGACTTCCGCATCGGCGGAGACCGCGCCTTCTATGTCCCGGCGCATGACTATGTCGTCGTTCCGCCGCCGCAGGCGTATTTCGAGCCGATCAACTGGCACCGTACGGCGCTGCATGAGCTCGGACACGCGACGGGCCATCCCTTGCGCCTCGGCCGTGATTTCTCCGGCTCCTTCGGCACCAAGAAATACGCCTTCGAGGAGCTGATTGCCGAGATCAACGCGGCCTTCTGCTGCGCCTCGCTCGGCATCGCTCCGACCGTCCGCCATGCCGACTATATCGGCTCCTGGCTAGACGTCCTGCGCGAAGACAATCGCGCCATCGTCCGAGCCGCCTCCCAAGCCAGCAAGGCGGCCGACTGGCTTCTCAGCTTCCTGCCGGATGCCGGCAGCATCGACCAGAACGACGACGAGCGGGAGGCGGCGTGATGAACGCGCTCGCCTTTCCGGGTTTCGTCCCCGACCCCGCGCAGTCGGTCGACATCCGCCTGCGCGTCCTCAGCCTGGGCGCCGGCGTCCAGTCCACCACGCTGGCGCTGATGGCGGCGCATGGCGAAGTCGGCCCCATGCCCGATTGCGCCATCTTCGCCGATACCGGGTGGGAGCCGCAGGCCGTCTATGACCATCTCGCCTTGCTGCGATCGCCCAATGTCCTGCCGTTTCCCGTCCATATCGTCTCGGGCGGGGATCTGCGCGCCGACCTCATCGCCGGCGCACAGGGCGAGCGCTGGGCCTCCATTCCAGCCTTCACCCGCACCGTGACCCCGGCCGGGAGCGAGCTTCCCGTCTATGACGAGGATGAAAACGGCGATCTCGTCGTTGTCGGCTCCCGCATCGTGGCTACCGAGCGGGCCAGCATCGGCATGATCCGCCGCCAATGCACCGGAGACTACAAGATCGTGCCGATCAGGCGGAAAGTGCGCGAGCTGCTCGGCATCGCCGGGCGGCGCTCGCCCACGTCGCCGGTCGCCGAGCAATGGATCGGGATTTCGCTCGACGAGGCGCTTCGCATGAAGCCCTCTTTCGAGAGCTGGCAGGTCAACCGCTGGCCCCTGATCGAGCGGGGCCTTACTCGCCAGGATTGCCTGCGCTGGCTGGAACGGCATGATTATCCGCTGCCGCCCAAAAGCGCCTGCATCGGGTGTCCGTTTCATTCCGACAATCACTGGCGACAGATGCGCGATCATGATCCCGAAGCCTGGACGGACGCCGTGTCGGTCGATGCCGCCATCCGCACCGGTTTCCGCGGCATCCGCGCCGAAGTCTATCTGCACCGCTCCGCCGTGCCACTGGACCAAACCCATCTATCGACGACCGCCGACCACGGCCAGCTCGATCTCTGGCCGAACGAGTGCGAGGGCATGTGCGGCGTCTGATTTCCTGAAATCCGCAGATGCGCAAAGCCGCTTCTCCGGCTTTCCGGGTGTCCGGTTCTGCGGTTTTCCGCGTTTCCGGTTCGTCAGCTTGCAGCCTTGCGCCACGACGCTCAGCCTACCGGCCGTCCTTCATCAACCCTGCCCAGACAGCGAGAATATCGCCTTCGGCCGCGTTGTCCTCAGCGACAACCACGCTGAACACGGCGAGCGTGCCGGCGAACTCCTCCATATCCATCACGCCCCGTGCGTGAAGCATTGTCGCCAACAGCATCAGTGCCTTGCCTTGTGCGGTAATGACGGCCCGGTCCGCCTCGGAAAAGCGGACATGGCGGGCTGGCGACGCCCCCAGCCATCGGCGCAGAACACGCGCCAAGTCCGCCCAGGGCGGATTTCTCCAGCCAGAAATCATAGCGTCCATAGACAATTCCCCGCCGCCCCGACTGGCGCCGGGACGGTTGAACACGCGTGAACACTGGGAACCGCGCCCCACGTATTTCCCACGCCGGGCAAGCCCGACGCCGATGGGTATTCTATTCCGTGGGCCGCCCGACATAGTCGGTGACCCAGTGTTCAAACGCTTGATGCGATCGATGCGGTGTTCAAGCCGCAGGCGATGCAATCCCTATGGCACAGGAAGACAGTCCTGAACATCGCCGTTCCATTCTCGCCCCTGGCCAGACGACAGGGTCCGACCAGCAGAGTGAGAGGGAGGTGGGGATTTTCGTGACGGGTTCGGGTCGAGAGAGAGGCTCTCGGCGCCCGTCGCGGAGACTACCACGATGGCTACTGCCGCCCAGAAAATCATCCTGTCGCCTTCCCGCGACATCCCCTTCAACAAGCTCGTGCTCAGCCAATCGAATGTCCGACGCGTCAAGGCCGGCGTCTCGGTCGAGGAACTGGCCGAGGACATCGCCCGCCGAGGCACGCTCCTCCAGAGCCTCAATGTCCGCCCGGTCCTCGACGCCAGGGGCGATGAGACCGACATGTATGAAGTTCCCGCCGGCGGTCGCCGCTATCAGGCGCTCGCCATCCTCGTGAAGCAGAAGCGACTCGCCAGGACCGCGCCTGTGCCCTGCGTCGTGCGTGATCCCTCCACGTCGATTCTCGCCGAGGACGACAGCCTCGCCGAAAACACCCAGCGCGTGCCGCTGCATCCTCTCGATCAGTTCCGGGCCTTCTATGACATGCGCCGCAAGGGCATGAGCGAGGAGGAGATCGCTGCGGCCTTCTTCACGACCGCGCAGGTGGTGAAGCAACGCCTGCGTCTGGCCTCTGTCTCGCCCACGCTCCTCGACATCTATGCCGAGGACGGCATGAAGCTCGAAGAGCTGATGGCCTTCACCGTCAATCCCGACCATGCCCGCCAGGAGCAGGTCTGGGAGACGGTCCAGACCTCCCACAATCGCCAGCCCTGGTATATCCGCCAGTTGCTCACTGAAACCACGGTGCCGGCCACCGACAAGCGCGCCCTGTTCATCGGCATCGAAACCTATGAGCAGGCGGGCGGCAGCTTGCTGCGCGATCTCTTTCAGACCGATGGAGGCGGCTGGCTTCAGGACCCCGCGCTTCTCGACCGCCTGGTCGCGGAGAAGCTCAAGACCCTCGCCGAGGAAATCGCCGCCGAGGGCTGGAAGTGGATCACCGTCGATACCGATCTGCCCTATGGCTACGATCAGGGGCTGCGGGCGCTCGACTTCACCCTCGTCGATCTGAACGATGACGAGCGCGCGGCCCGAGAAGCCCTGCGTGAGGAATACGAACGGATCGAGGCTGAATACTCGGAAGCCGATGAGCTGCCGGACGAGATCGACCAGCGTCTCGGCGAGATCGAGACGGCGCTCGAAGCCTTCGAGAAGCGCCCGGTCATCTACGATCCGGCCGACATCGCGCGTGGCGGCGTCTTCATCAGCGTCGACCGCAATGGCGAGCCCGTCGTCGATCGCGGCTATGTGCGCCCGGAGGACGAGACGCCGGTCGGCGTCGAGGACCCCGACGGCGAGGCCGAAGCCACCGGTACCGAAGTCGCGGCATCCGGCACCGTTCAGCGCGCCGTCATCACCATCGGCGGCCAGTCGGCCGAACCGGAGGATGACGACGAGGAAGACGTCATCAAGCCGCTGCCCGAACGGCTCGTTACCGAGCTGACTGCGCACCGCACCCTGGCGCTCCGCGATGCCGTGGGCGCCAATCCCCAGGTCGCGTTTACCGCCTTGCTGCACAAGCTCGTGCGCGACACCTTCCAGCGGACGGCCACCTCCGGCGCCAGCCTGCAGGCGTCCGTCAATCACGTCTTCTTCCGCGAACAGGGCAAGGATCTCGCCGAGACGGCCTATGCCAAGTCCGTCATCCAGCGGCATGAGGACTGGAAGGCTGACCTACCAGCCGATGAGGATGCGCTGTGGGACTGGCTCGCCGTGCTCGACGACGCCAGCCGCATGGCGCTGCTCGCGCATTGCGTCAGCTATGGGATCAACGCCCTCTATGAACGGCCCAATCCCTACAGCGGCAGCGGCGTGTCGCAGTCGGGCCTCGACCGGCGTATGGCAGAGGCCGATCGACTGGCCCGCGCCACCGGCCTCGACATGGTGGACGTCGGCTTCCGACCCACGGTCGAGAACTATCTCGGCCGCGTGACCAAGCCCCGCATTCTTGCGGCCGTCCGCGAAGGCGCGGGCGAACGCGCGGCCCAGCTCATCGACCACTTGAAGAAGGGCGACATGGCCAAGGAGGCCGAACGCTTGCTGGCCGACAGTGGCTGGCTACCGGAGCCGCTGCGCCTGATCGACCATGACGAGCCGACCACGTCCGATACCTCGGAAGGCGAGGCCGAGACGGCGCTCCCAGCCTTCCTTGCCGGTGAGGACGAGGACGAGGAAACCGCCGAAGACCCGGAAGCCGAGGCGCCAGCGATGATCGCCGCGGAATGACGCCAAACCCCGGCGGGCGGTCGAAGCCGCCCCGCCGTCTTCATTTTCAGCTTCAAGGCCCGGCGATCCGTCGTCGGGCCTTTTTTCATTTTCGGGGAACTCCCACCTCCGACATTTATCTACCAGCCGGCCGTCAAATGGCGGTAGCCGGTTCCCCTCTCAGTGGGATTTCCGCTCATAGACGTGATTGAGGTTATCGGCTTGGTGCTGGAGGCTCCTCGCCACCGTTGCAGCCGCGGCCCGGTTCGGAAACGCCCCTGTTGTCATCCCGTTCAGGCTTACGCACCACCCATCGGGCTTCTCAATGACCGTATAACGCCGTCGCTCGCCACCGATATTGGCGGACTTACCCGTCAAATAGCCACTCATCATGAGCGTCGATCGCCTTGTTGGTTCGGTGTGTCGGGCTTCGTCCAAATCCCGAAGGCCGCTCCGATAACCGTTATCGCCATACGCCAGGATGATCGGCTGCTCTCGTTCGTCTTCATCGTTGCCCGCAAAAGTGCATTTCTGCTCATGGTTTCACCTCAACAAGAGGCCGCATCAAAGCTTCGAGCGCGTATGAATTCCATCCTGACGCAGCCGGCCGCTCATAGTATTCTCATCAATTCGACCCGTGGACCTCGGCGCCATGCAACGCCACAGCGGGCCAAGCTCGTGCCCGGACAGCTCAGACCCTCAAACATCTTCGCTTTACCATTAGGCGGGAAGTGCGAGGCGATGGCATCCCTTTTAGATTGATGATCCGGCTGCTGTCTGATGCCGGACACCATCCCGCTTCCATTCGCAAACCTTGGTCCGATCCGTCTCCTTATCAATCAACCCGCAAGGGGTCGGCTTACGCGCGCGTGCCGCCCTCGGGGATTCGGAAAAAGTCCGAACGCCCGAGGGTGATTGCAGAGCCGGTCAGACACTTCGGGCGCCTGTCGCGCGGGGGATGGTCCCCCGCCTCCCAAGACAGGAGCCGGAACCATGTCCTATGCAGATGCCACCGCCTTCGCCGCAAGCCTCGCCACTACGCTGATGGTTTCGATCATCGTCTTCCAGGCCGGGGACGGCACTCACGGCGCGATGCCCGCCGACGAATTCGATGGCGACGAAGAAATGGTCAGGCTGGAACTTGATCCCTTCGGCTGAGGCGCGACAGCGCCTCACCCCGACGGCTCGGACAGCGGAAGATCGCGTCCGGGCCTTCAGCACTTCGATGGCCGGCCATCGCCGGCAGCGGCGCCGGCTCATGCCCCGGCAAGGGAGAGTGAGAGTGCGGACGGGTTTTCCGGGACGGGTTGGTTGCCGGAGAGAGAGCTCCCGGCGCCCGTCCTGGAGCATCCTGCGATGGCCCTTGCACCTCAAACCAACTTCGCCCCGATCGGCGACATCCTCGCGCATCAGATCCTGCCCCGGCTGCGCCTTGCCGCGAAGCTGCCGCTGCGCATCACCTGCATCGGCACGGCCCGCTATGTCGGCACCGATGAGGCCGATAGCTTCGACCGCAACGTCTTTCTCGGCGACCGCCCGTCGCTGGAGAACGCCAGCAGCTTCGCGGCCGTTTCGGTCAGGCGCGGCGGCATTGGCTTGGGACAAGATAAGACGCTGCGCTTTCATCCACGCTTCGCCGTCATCCAGGACAACGATCAGAACCTGGTTCTGGCCGGCGAAATCCGCGCCGGGATCATTCTCTGGCAACCGCCTGTCGCCAGCGACGGCGAGGCCCGTCGGATCGTGACCGAAGCCAGCCGCCTGCGCGGACTGGCTTTCGCCGCCTCCGGCCGGGGCGAGCAAGGTGCGGCCCGCAATCATCGCCACCAGGCCGGCCTGCTCGAAGCACGCCTGGTCGACCCCTTCTGGCGCGAGGCCGCCGCCGGTCTGCTCCGGCTGCCACAGGCCGCCTGATCCCATCCCCGATTTCCACCCATGCGACCCGGCGCTTCGCTTCGCCGGGTTCTCACCTATGGAGTTTTTCCCATGCCGAAATTCGTCGTCAGCAAAGGCCACGACGCCTTCGTCTATTACGAAACCGTCCTAGAGGCCGACACGCCCGAAGAGGCGCGAAGTCTCGTCCGAAGCGTTCATTACGAAGGCGCATGGCTCCCCACCGGCTATGTGCAGGAGTTCGACGATTACGAGATCGACGAGCACAGCGGCGTTCGCCTCCTCGACGACGGTGAAGCCGTCGAGGCGTTCCTGACCATCGGCGTCACCGCCCACGAGCGCGACGCCTTGCTGGCGGGGCTGCGCCTCCTCCAGCTCGCCCTTGGGCGCGGCGACCTCGAACCTGCGCTCGAAAACATCGTCACCAATGACGGCGCGCATACCGGCCTCGATCCGACACGTATCGACGCTCTGTGCGAACGCATCAACGTCTAGGTGGTGGCGATGTCTGCGACCTACCTGCGCCTCGACATCCTGGTCTGGGACAGCGAGCGCGCCGTAATCCGCGCCGCGCGCTGCAAGCAGGCTTTATCGGCCCGGCGCGATCCCGCACTGCGGGGCGCGCGAAAGCGGTTCTATCGCGACATGCTGCGCCACCATGCCGATGCCCAGCGGCTTGTGGCGCAGTTCCGCCTCTGACGCTTCCGCACCGCGTCCATCCCTTGAACCTCGCCCGGCCATCGCGCCGGGCTTTCTCGTTTCAGGAGCCTGACATGGCCAACTACTTTACCCATTTCTCGTGCCTTCTTGACGTCGGCACGCCCGATAATGCCGCCCGAGCGCTCGACCTCTACAACAAGCTTTCGGAGGAAGGCGCTTCCGACGAACCGCCGTCCGAGGGGTTTCTCCTATCGATCCAGCCGGAGCACGGGGGTGCCCGGCTCTGGATGCGCGATGACCAGACAGGCGATCCCGAGCGTCTGCTCCAGTTCGTGAAGATCTGCGCGACCGAGTTCCGCCTCAGTGGTCTCTGGGGCTTCCAATACGCCAACACCTGCTCGCGGCCGCGCCTCGACGGTTTCGGCGGCGGCGCTCATGTCCTCGACCTCGCCACCGGCGAGACGGTGGCATGGACCTACACCGATGGCTGGCTCGCCCAGGTTCTCGATGGAGGCGGCTCAGATGAGTAAGGTCATCGAAACCACGGTCTATCAGCTCGACGAGCTTGCTGACGCCGCCAAGGAGAAGGCCCGCGATTGGTATCGCGAAGGCGGCTTCGACTACGACTGGTATGATGCCGTTTACGAGGATTTCCAACAGATCGCGGAAATCCTCGGCCTTCGGCTCAAGACCCGCAGCGTGCGACTCTACGGCGGCGGCTCCCGGCAGAAGCCCTGCATCTGGTTTCGAGGGTTCTGGAGCCAGGGCGACGGCGCCTGCTTCGAGACCTTCTATTCCTACCGGAAAAACGCCCCGCGCCGCATCAGGGAACACGCGCCGCAAGACGCCGAACTGCACTGCATCGCCGATGCACTTCAGGCGGTCCAGCGGCGTAATTTCTACCAGCTTAGCGCCGAGGCGAGCCATCGCGGTCACTACTACCACGAATACTGCATGACGATCTCGGTCGAGCGCGACAGTCCAACCTATCAGGATATGACGGCCGATGCGGAAGACGCCGTGGCCGAGGCGCTGCGCGACCTGGCCCGTTGGCTCTATCGGCAGCTCGAACGCGAATACGAGTATCTCACCTCGGACGAAGCCGTCGATGAGGTCATCGCCGCCAACGAATACACCTTTACGGCAACCGGCCGCCGCTTCGGCTGAACCCGGCAAGCGTCCTGCCATTCGGCAGGGCGCTTTTTTCATGCCAGCCACGGCCCACCTTTCGAGAGGCAGAGGGAGGCCGGGACGGGTTTGAGCCTGTGCGGTCGAGAGAGAGCGCTGCGCGGCTCGATCCTGTCCCGCTCTCCCGAGGTCTTCCCCATGAACATGATTTCCGCATCCGCGGCGGCATCGGTCGCCGGGCCGCTTCCGCTTGCCTCCGACAGCGATACCGCCACGTCCGTCTTTTCGGCAGCGGGCCTTCTCCTGCCTCATCTCGAGCGCGGCCAGCGTATCGACGCGGCCACGCTGCGCGGCGCGATGGAAACCGCCTTTGGCGCGTCCGATACCGCCGGCGCCTGGGACTGGAAAACCGCTTATGACGCCTGCGAGGCGGCGACCGTTCTCTTCCTGCGCAAATACGGAAAGGCGCTTTTCCGTAAAGCCGGGTCTCCGAGCGACAGCCTGCCGCTGCTGACGCGGATCGCCGGACTGCTGCCGACCCATACGCGGCGCTCGGAGGAAGCGCAGACCTTCCAGCAATTCTCTACCCCGATCCCGCTGGGGCTGGCCGCCGCGACCGCCGCCGCCATCACGCCTGCCGACCGGGTTCTGGAACCCTCGGCCGGGACCGGGCTTCTCGCCATCCTCGCCGAGATCGCCGGCGGCGCGCTCGTCGTCAACGAGCTGGCCGAATTGCGCGCCGGTCTTCTTTCCTCCCTCTTTCCCGCCTTGTCCGTCACGCGTTTCGACGCGGCGCAGATCGACGATCACCTCGATCCTGCCCTGGTCCCGTCCGTGGTGCTGATGAACCCGCCGTTCTCGGCGCTGGCGAATGTCCAGGGCCGCGTCGCCGATGCCGCCTTCCGCCACGTCGCTTCGGCGCTTGCGCGCCTTGCGCCCGGCGGGCGGCTGGTGACGATCACCGGCGCGAGCTTCGCCCCCGATAATCCTGCCTGGACCCCGGCCTTCGTCCGGCTGCAGGAGCGCGGTCGCGTGGTCTTCTCCGCCGCAGTCGATGGTTCTGTCTATGCCAAGCATGGCACGACGATCGATACCCGGATCACTGTCATCGACAAGCTGCTCGCCGACGATCCGGCGATCTTCCCGACCGCTCCCGGCGTCGCACCGGATGCCGCTACGCTGATGACCTGGATCTGCGCACACCTGCCTGCACGGCAGCCCGTCGATCCCTCTGTCGTCGTTCCGGTCGCCGCAGCGCCTGCGCCCCGCACCGTGCGCGGCTATATCAACCGCACGGCAAAAGCTGCTCGCCCGGCGCCCCAGACCGAACCGGAAGCCGCACCGCTCGACTATGAGACCGTCGATTGGCAGCCGGCCGAGGGCGGCCACATCACCGACGCCATCTATGAGGAATACGGGCTTCAGGTCATCCGTATTCCCGGCGCCCAGGCCCATCCGACCCAACTCGTCCAGTCGGCGGCGATGTCGAGCGTCGCGCCGCCGAAGCCCAGCTACCGGCCGCATCTGCCGACGACCATCCTCGGCCTTCTGTCCGACGCGCAGCTTGAGACCGTCATCTATGCCGGCCAGGCCCATGCCGACCATCTCGCCGGGGCCTGGACCGTGGACGAGACTTGCGATGTGGTCAGCGCGGCGGCCGAGGACGCCAAGAACGCCGTCCGCTTCCGGCAAGGCTTCTTCGTCGGTGACGGCACCGGCGTCGGCAAGGGCCGGGAATCCGCCGCCATCATACTCGACAACTGGATGCAGGGCCGCCGCAAGGCCGTCTGGATCTCGAAGTCGGACAAGTTGCTGGAAGACGCGCAACGCGACTGGTCGGCGCTCGGCATGGAGCGCCTGCTGGTCACGCCGCTGTCGCGCTTCCCGCAGGGCAAGCCCGTGACGCTGCCCGAAGGCATCCTTTTCACGACCTATGCCACGCTACGCTCTGACGACCGCGGCGATAGGGTTTCCCGCGTCAAGCAGATCGTCGAATGGTTGGGCGAGGATTTCGATGGAGTGATCATCTTCGACGAGGCGCATTCGATGCAGAACGCCGCAGGCGGCAAGGGAGAACGGGGCGATGTCACCGCCAGCCAGCAGGGCCGCGCCGGACTTCGCCTCCAGCACGCCCTGCCGGATGCCCGCATCGTCTATGTCTCGGCGACCGGCGCCACCACGGTCCACAACCTCGCCTATGCGCAAAGGTTGGGCTTGTGGGGCGGCGAGGATTTCCCCTTCGCCACGCGGGCCGAGTTCGTAGAGGCTATCGAGGGCGGCGGAGTCGCGGCGATGGAGGTTCTCGCCAGGGACATGCGCGCCCTCGGCCTTTATACGGCCAGGTCATTGTCCTTCGCCGGCGTCGAATACGAGCTGGTCGAGCATGAGCTGACCCCGGAACAGACCCGCATCTACGATGCCTATGCCGGGGCCTTCGCCATCATTCACAACAATCTGGATGCGGCGATGGAAGCGGCCAATATCACCGGCAGCACCGGCACCTTGAATCGGCAGGCGAAATCCGCCGCGCGCTCGGCCTTCGAGTCGGCCAAGCAGCGGTTTTTCGGCCACCTCCTGACCAGCATGAAAACCCCGACGCTGCTCCGCTCCATCGCAGCCGATCTGGAGGCGGGCCATTCGGCCGTAATCCAGATCGTCTCGACCGGCGAGGCGCTTATGGAACGGCGGCTGGCCGAGCTGCCGACCGAGGAATGGAACGACGTCCGCGTGGACATCACCCCGAGGGAATATGTCCTGGACTACCTTGCCCATTCCTTCCCGGTGCAGCTCTACGAGCCGTTCACCGGCTCGGAGGGCAATATGTCGTCGCGGCCCGTCATGCGCGACGGCCAGCCCGTCGAAAGCCGCGAAGCAGTCGCCCGCCGCGACGAGCTGATCGCGAAACTCGCCAGCCTACCACCAGTGCCGGGCGCGCTCGATCAGGTGATCCAGCATTTCGGCACCGATACCGTCGCAGAAGTGACGGGCCGGTCGCGGCGCATCATCCGCAAGGCTGGCAAGGGCGTCACTGTTGATCGCCTTGTCGTCGAGAACCGCGCAGCTTCGGCCAACCTGGCCGAAACCCAGGCGTTCATGGACGACGGCAAGCAGGTTCTGGTGTTCTCCGACGCCGGCGGCACCGGCCGCAGCTATCATGCCGAACTGTCGGCCCGGAACACGCGGCTGCGCGTCCATTACCTGCTCGAAGCCGGATGGAAGGCCGATACTGCGATTCAGGGGCTTGGCCGAACGCACCGGACCAACCAGAAGCAAGCGCCCCTGTTCCGGCCGATCACCACGAACGTCAAAGCCGAAAAGCGCTTCCTCTCGACCATCGCCCGCCGTCTCGACACCCTGGGCGCGATCACGCGCGGCCAGCGCCAGACCGGCGGTCAGGGCCTGTTTCGGCCCGAGGACAATCTGGAATCGCATTACGCCCGCGACGCGCTGCGCCAGCTCTACCTGCTGCTGGTCCGCGGCAAGGTCGAGGGATGCTCGCTCGACCGCTTTGAGAGCGCCACCGGCTTGAAACTGATGGACTCCAACGGCATCAAGGATGACCTCCCAGCCATCACGACCTTCCTGAACCGGCTGCTGGCCTTGACGATTGAGCTTCAGGGCGTGCTGTTCACCGCCTTCGAGCAACTTCTGACGGCGCGCATCGAGGGCGCCATCGCGTCGGGCACCTATGACGCCGGGCTGGAGACGCTGCGAGCGGAGAGCTTTGTCGTCACCGACCGCCAGACGATCTATACGCACCCGCGCACCGGCGCCCAGACCCGCCTACTGACCATCACCGAGCGCAAGCGCAACCATCCGGTCACGCTGGCGGAGGCCATAGGCAACCTGGACGATCCGCGCGCGGTCCTGTTGGTCAACGAACGGTCGGGCCGCGCCGCCGTGCAGGTTCCGACCACCAGCGTCATGCTCGACGATGGCGAGATCGACCGCCGTGTCCGGCTGATCCGGCCGATGGAAGCGCACAACATCCCGGTCAAGACCATGCCCGAGACCCATTGGGTCGAAGCCGACCGGGACGCCTTCGCCTCGGCCTGGAATAACGAGATCGCCGAGGTGCCGGAGTATTCCGACAGTACACTGCATATGGTGACGGGACTGCTCTTGCCGATCTGGAAGCGGTTGCCGAACGAGTCCACCCGCGTCTATCGGCTCCAGACCGATGCCGGCGAGCGGATCATCGGTCGCCGCGTCTCCCCTGCCTGGGTTGCTCACGCGACTGCGACCGGCGCCGCCTCGATCACCCCGGAAGATGCCTTTACCGCCCTGATGGACGGAAAGACGATCCTCGATCTCACCGAGGGCCTCCAGCTTCGCCGGGTCCGCGTCATGGGCGCGCTGCGCATCGAACTCACCGGCTTCACCGATACAATGCGCCAGCGCCTCACGGCCTATGGCCTCTATCACGAGATCATCTCGTGGAAGCTGCGCTTCTTCGTGCCGACCGATGCCCAGGGTCCGGCCATCATCGGCAAGCTCTTCGACCGCTGGCCGGTCGAAGGCATCGGCGAACGGGAGGCCGCATAAATGGCTGCACGTCACGCCTCGGAACTGGCGCATCGTCTCGGCCGCGAGGCCGAGGCGGTCTGCCGCGAATATCTGTCCTCCGGTCGGAGGGCAGGCAATTACTGGCAGGTCGGCGACGCGCAGAACAGCCCTGGCCGCTCCCTCTATGTCCGGCTCAGGGACACGCACAAAGGCCCGGCCGGGAAATGGACCGACGCCGCCACCGGCGACCATGGCGATCTGCTCGACATCATCCGCGAGGCGCTTGGCCTCGTCGATTTCAAGGACGTGGCCGAGGAAGCACGCCGTTTCCTCAGTCTCCCGCATCCCGCGCCGGAACAGACAAGGACACCGACCGGCAGGACATTGAGCATTGCCGTCGGTTCGCCGGAAGCGTCGCGGCGGCTGTTCGCCATGTCGCAGCCGATCCCCGGCACGCTCGCGGCGACCTACCTCAGCGGGCGGGCAATCACGTCGCTCATCGGCGCCACCGCGCTACGCTACCATCCCCGGTGCTATTACCGGCCCGACGAGCATTCGCCCACGGAGATCTGGCCGGCGATGATCGCGTCCGTCACCGACCTTGACGGGCGACAGACCGGCGCGCACCGCACCTGGCTCGCCCCGGACGGCTCGGGCAAGGCGCCTGTCGAAACGCCGAGGCGGGCGATGGGCGACCTTCTCGGACACGGCGTCCGCTTTGGCGTTGCCGGCGATGTGCTGGTCGCCGGAGAGGGCATCGAGACCGTGCTGTCGCCCCGTCAGGTTCTGCCGCACATGCCGATGCTGGCGGCGCTCTCGGCCGCACACCTCGCCGCCATCCTGTTCCCGGCGACGCTGCGCAGGCTCTATGTCCTTCGCGATCGTGATCCGGCTGGGGACGGCGCGAGAGACAGCCTGATCGCCCGAGCTGCGAGCGTCGGGATCGAAGCGGTTGCGATGTCGCCAGCGCGCGAGGACTTCAACGAGGATCTGCGTTGGCGCGGCGTCGATGCCCTCCGGGCGGCCCTGAAGGATCAGCTTCATCCCGTGGACGTCAGCCGGTTCATGGAGGGGTGAGAAGATCGGCGGGGGATGGGGCGAAGCTCTGTATGGCTCCGCCTGCCGTCTCCACTCATCATCGGGAACACCCTTCCCGCGTCGGAGAGGGCGCCCACGGCCTTCTGAGAGGGCGATCGGCTCACAAACGGGCCAGCCGGGCAATGGCGCTGCGCTTTCGGCTATTTTCCGCCGGCGGAGCAAGCCCCGCCTTTGCATCGCGAAGCAAAATAGCCGGCTTGGCCATCAAGGCCCTCGCGGGAGCACGAGGGCTGCCAGGCCGTCCCGCCCGTGAGCTTCGACGCCTGCGAAGGCCGCGATGGGCGCGGTCTCCAGACGAAGGATGCTCCCGATGATGAACGAAGACGATGACGCAGGCTTCGAGCCGTTCCACACCTCATCCCCCACCGATCACGTCCTCACCGAACTCCAGCTCTATGGCTACCGCCCCTTCCAGGACGAACCCGATCCGCGTCCGCTGCCGGAGGGCAACACCGTCGCCGCAGCCGTCGCAGACATCTTCGACGCCCTCGTCTCGACGCTCGGCGACACCCGCCTCGAACCAGATCTCGACGATCTCCTCTGGTCGACGGTCAATCTCTTCCATCGCGCCGCCGACCGGGTCGAACGCGAACTCGACGACAACGAGCAGGGGCAGCGCCGCCTTCAGCGGGAACAGGATGGCAGCGAGGTCAAGAGCGTCGAACTCGAACGCCTCACGGCGGAGGGACAGACCCTGGTCGAACGGCGCAACAGCATGGAACTCTTCCGCGATCTCTCGGCGGACGCCTTCGAGCACCACACCGGCACACCCTGGCGGCCGCGCAGCGGTTCGATGGTCAACCATCGCAACCTCACCTCGGCAATGATCGACAGCCGCGATTTCCTTGCCGCTAAGCGCCGGGCCGAGACCGAGGTGCTGCTGCCCGCCGGTCCCAGGGTCGCCGTGACGGGCGGTGCGGACTTCAACGATCACAACCTGATCTGGACGAAGCTCGATCAGGTCCATGCCAAGCACGCGGACATGGTGCTCCTGCACGGCGGCTCGCCGAAGGGCGCCGAACTGATCGCCTCCCGCTGGGCAGACAGTCGCAAGGTGCCGCAGGTCGCCTTCAAGCCCGACTGGACGAAGCACGCCAAGGCCGCGCCCTTCAAGCGCAACGACGCCATGCTCGATGTCCTGCCGGTCGGCGTCCTGGTCTTCCCCGGCACCGGTATTCAGGAGAACCTTGCGGACAAGGCGCGCAAGCTCGGCATCCCGGTCATGAAGTTCGACGGCGGCGCGTAAAGCGCCGCCGCTCGGCGGCCTGCCAGCCGCCTCTACTTGACTGAACAGGAGGTTGATGGCTTTCTTGAAGAATATTTGCAGCAACGGCGAACTGGCATAGTCGCAGGCGGAGCGTATTATCCAGCAGCCTGTGGTGATCCTCAATCGTTCATGCGGAGGCTGCCGTGACCCTCATCTTGCTTGCCATCTCCCTGACGATCGCGCTTTGTGTCATCGCCTACAACTTTGCCATCTACGCCTTGCCGTTCATGGTCGGGCTAACGGCCTTTCAATATGTCTATGGAATGGAGGCCGGCTTCCTGCTGTCGGCGCTCGCCGCCATCGGCGCGGCGCTGCTATCCGTGGCGCTGGTCATCGCCGTCGTAGGCTTTGCCAAGAACCCGGCCTTGCGGCTCATCGCCCTCGCCGTATTCGCTGTGCCGGCGATGATCGCCGGTTATGCGCTCGTGCATGGCGTCACGAAGAACTTCTTCGACTCGACGATTATGCTGAACCTGCTCGGCGGCGCGGGCGGTCTCTTCATCGGCATCGCGGCGATGCTCAATCTCAATGCGCTCGGCACAGGCGTCCTGTCTCGCTGATGCGATCGCGAATCGTCGCTCGTCACAAAAAAATCTGCGCCGGCTTGCACCGCCGGGCTTCCGGCATCCTGCTCTGAGGAATGGCGCAGCCACCGCTGTAACGGCCAGGGCCTTCGCTCTGCTTTCCCCCGCTGTGGAAGTCGGTCATCGGCCGATACCCTCCCAGCCTTAGCAAGTCGCCACTCTCCGCATCGTTCCCGTGCGTATCGTTGCGTCCGCAAACACCTTCATGCTCTCCAGCCCCGCAATTATCGCACCTTCGGCCGACGGGGTGGAACAACGCCATACGCCCTGGAGCCCAATAGCCGTTTCGTCCTGGTCCCGGCTCACCTTCCGACCGGTGGCGTGCTGTGGCTCGTGACGGCGATCCCGGCGGCGCACACCCTGCTGATGCGGGTTTCATATCGGGGCCTGTAGCGCCCTCGTTGCCGGGAAGGACGAACGGTTCTGCTGTGCGTCCCCGGTGTGAGCTTTCCGAGGCGCCAATCCCTCCGACTGACTGATCCCCTAAGTCCGTTCGGTTTCCGACCGCAACCCCCGCGGCTCCGGACCGTGTTGCCGCGCAAGCGCGGCTGCCCGCTCCACTCCGGGCCTTAAGGGCGAGGTGCCGCCAAGGCGGCACTTGCTGGCGTCTCCCGACGGCCTTGGCCGGGTCTCGTCGGAGGGATGGCCCCTTCGAGAAGCAACGGAGACTTACAATGCAGAACATCGTCATTCTTGCCGGCAACATCGGCCAGGACCCCGAAACCCGCAACACCCAGAGCGGCCCCTCGATCACCCACTTCACGCTGGCCACCTCGCGCCCCCGCTACTCGGAAGGCAAGGTTGTCCGAGACAAGGACGGCTACCGCGTCCAGGACACCGAGTGGCACCGGATCACCGCCTTCAACGGCCTCGGCAAGACGATCCAGCAGCATTGCGAGAAGGGCATGAAGGTTCTGGTTCGCGGCCGCATCCACTACACCAAGTGGACCGATCAGCAGGGCGTTGAGCGCTACGGCTGCGAGATCATCGCCGAGACGGTGGACTTCCTCAGCCGGGCAAAGCAGACCCAGAACGAAGACGGCAAGTTCATCGACGACGATGACATCCCGTTCTGAGCGGGATACCGGGAGCCCGGCGGCGCAAGCCGCCGGGATTTCCTAATTGTCTGGCGTTCCTGGCATGAGTCGTCGTCTCCCGGCAGCACGATAAGCCTCGAACAATCTCTCCTGCTCGCCTTGGCTTGGAGAGAGAACCCAGCACTGCCCGAATCGCCCCCGCCACTGACCAGACGTCAAATCTCTAGGAACACCGATTCTGGGTCGCTTTCCACTCCAACTCCGTCTATAATAGCCGTAGTTCTGGCGTGACGTTGACGCACGGTGGGAGGTGATCATGCATGATCACTTCCCGACAAACACGGGCCGCGCGCGCATTACTGGGTTGGACACAGGAGATGCTCGCTGACAAGGCCAAGGTTTCGCTGACGGCGCTCAAGCGCATGGAGTCGGCCGCTGAACTGCGTGTGTATGAAAGCACCAGCGACCAGGTCCGCAGAGCGCTTGAGGCCGAAGGAATCGCCTTCATCAGATCGGGCCGCAACGAAGGGGTTATGCTTGTCGATGTGCACGAAGCAGCCGAACGCAGCAGAGTCCGGTAATTCCCACCCTTCTACCGCCTCCCGCTTGTCATCGTCGCGCTGTAATGGTGCTTAAGAATAGCAACCGCCATCCCAGAGTGTCACGTGCCGACTAATGACCACAATTGATTTCCTCGACGAAGCCCCTTCCATGCTGTCGCTCACCGAATATGACCGACAGCACATCAAGCTCTATGCTCGTCTGCTGGACGCAGAGGCAGATGGAGCAGACTGGCGGGAAGCGGCCGAGGTTCTTTTCGGCATCTGCCCAAGGACTGAGCCGGACCGCGCTCGCCGCATCCACGACAGCCATCTGGCTCGCGCACACTGGATGACCGAGCACGGCTACCGGCAGCTCAGGCGCGGCCAGCCTCATTAGATCCCGTGTTGTCTCAAGTGCAACGCCTGTTGCGCCTTGCAACCTTCCCAAGAAATAGAATCCCCGGAATCAATTCGCTCTGTACGCGTATTCGCTGAACGGGGAGGATTAAATGACGCCCGATACAAGAGAATGGCGATCATCAACTACATACGACTATCTCGATCGGGCAGATGTAGATGCACTGGCGTGGGAGTGCCTTCGGCGCAATCTCGATTACCAGCGCGACTACGCAAACTCCATCCGCATGGCCTCCGAACTCGGGCCTGAGACCGAAGCGATCGGCGATCGCTGGGGTCTCCGATTTCCCCGCCAGGCCCAGCCTGAATGCACTCGAACAACCTGTTTTCTGGACGCCGGAAGCTGACACCAGCGTAGTCCATATCGGACCCGCCCCGGAAATTGAGCAGGTCAGCCCTCGCATTTTCGAGGATATTCGCTCGGAAATCAGCCGCAGTTCAGAGGAAGGACTGCATATATCGGTTCTCACCGGAAGCGGTCGCCTGCACCTTGTCGCGAGAGCGGGTCTCGAGCCGACGCAGTCCATCGCCGCCATCATTCCGCTCGACGCCCACAGCCTGGATCGTGTCCAGTCACTGATCAGACTCTGGCGAAGCCTTCACGGCCTGCCTGTGCCACAGGACAGTCGGATGACGGCGCAGCAGCGCCGTCGTCTCAAGAACATGCTGCGCGCCGCTGACGGCCGTTTGCACAACGCCGACTATCGCGAGATCGCCGAAGCGATTTTCGGCGTTGAACGCGTTGCCAGCGACCCCTGGAAAACGTCCGCGCTCCGGGACGCTGTCCTCGATCTGGTCAAGGACGGCTTCGCGATGATCGACGGCGGTTACCGCAAGCTTCTTCGCCATCGCCGTCGTTCGTAACCTGCGCTACTAGGGCAAGGTGTGCGAATTAGCCCCCCCCAAGTTCGCACTCCCCCTTCGCTATTCTTCTTCGCCACCGTGGCCTTCGTTCGCCGCTGATCGCCAGCGGCTCCCGCGAAAGCCACGGAGGCCACCATGAACGCCAATCTCGCGACCCTGCCGCCGCGCTTCCTCCGCACCAAGGAAGCCGCCGAATTCCTCAGTCTCTCGGCCCGTACCCTCGAAAAGCACCGGACCTACGGCACCGGGCCGGCCTATCGCAAGCTTGGCGGGCGCGTCGTCTATTCCGTCAATGAGCTTGAGGCATGGGCTGAACGCGGCGCCGTGACGTCCACCTCCGATCCGCGGGGCAGCGTGCTGCCCGCGAAACGCCATGAGCCCGCACCGGCATCCCATGCCGGCCGTCACGCTCGCTGATCCGCGCGGTCTTTTCAATGACGACGCGGCATCGCCCATCTCCGGAGCGCGGACAACTCGATCTGTTCCACGCGCTCCCTGGCGATTTCGCGCCCCGCGACGCGCAGGACCTCATGGCCTATCCGTTCTTCTCCCTCTCCAAGTCACACCGCACCGCGCCGATCGATTTCGTCGCCGGCGACGTGAGCATCCGCGTAGAGGCGGTTCCCGATCATGGCATGGCCACAATCTGGGATGCCGACATCCTCATCTGGGCGGCGAGCCAGATCGTCGAAGCGCGCGACAAAGGTCTTCGCACTTCGCGCCTGATGGCCGCCACCCCCTACGAGATCCTCAATTTCATCGGCCGCGGCGTATCGATGCGCGATTATCAGCGCCTCAAGGCTGCCCTCGACCGGCTGCAGTCGACCACGGTCACAACCTCGATACGGCAAGCAGCCGAAGGCCGCCGCCACCGTTTCTCCTGGATCAATGAATGGCAGGAGCGCACCGATCGCCAGGGGCGTCCCGCCGGCATCGAGCTGATCGTGCCGGACTGGTTCTACCGCGCCGTTCTCGACGATGCGCTCGTCCTGACCATCGACCGGGACTATTTCGGTCTCACTGGAGGCCTCGATCGCTGGCTCTACCGCATTGTGCGCAAGCATGGCGGCAAACAACGCAATGGCTGGCGCTTCGACTTCCGCCACCTGCATCAGAAATCCGGCAGTCTTTCGCCATTCAAGCGCTTCGCGTTCGAGCTGCGCGACATCATTCGCCGCCAGCCATTGCCCGGCTACTCGCTGTTCCTTGAGGTCGAAGTCGGCGGCCGGTTGCTGCTTGCTTTCGAACCATCGGCGGCCTGTGGACAAGCTGTGGACGGCCTCGTGCTATCAGGAACCCGACCTATCGTGCTATCGGGAACCGGAGGCTCGTGCTATCGGGAACCGAAACAGGGTATAAGCTCTGGAAACAAAAAGCGAAATCGCGCCCTTAACTTAGAGTCTAACCAAGAATCTAACTTTGAAGAGCGCGCGCGCGATGTGGAAAACATCGCCGGAAGGCGGTCGAACCAGTCCAAAAAGCCATCACTTCAAGCGCATGTAACCGATCAGGCTCTTCGTAGCTCCGCCTGTACGGACCGCTCTTCCGGCCACGCGCGTCGCACCTTCGGCGACGAGCCTGGAGGCGCGAAATGATCGTCGCGCTTCTCAATCAGAAGGGCGGCGTCGGCAAAACGACGCTCGCGCTGCATCTCTCCGGTCAATGGGCGCGTGAAGGCAAGCGCATCACCCTGATCGATGCCGACCCGCAGGGATGGGCGCTCGACTGGTCGCAGCAACGCACCCGCGAGGGCCTGCCTCGCCTGTTCGGCGTCATCGGCTTGGCGCGCGACACACTTCATCGCGAGGCGCCCGAACTCGCGCGTGACGCCGATCACATCGTCATCGACGGACCACCGCGCGTTGCAGGTCTTATGCGTTCGGCGCTGCTCGCCGCCGATCTTGTCCTGATCCCTGTGCAGCCGTCACCTCTCGATGGCTGGGCCTCGGCCGAAATGCTGGCGCTGCTCGCAGAGGCCCGAATCTATCGGCCGCAACTCCTCGCCCGCTTCGTACTAAACCGCTGCGCTGCACGCACCGTCATCGCCCGCGAGACCGCCGAGACACTGGCCGATCACGATCCGCCCCTGATGTCGGCGACGATCGGCCAGCGTGTCGCCTTCGCCGACCTGGCGCAGTCCGGACGCCTCGTTTTTGAGGCCGACGACAATAGCGCGGCCGCGCGCGAGATCGCCGCCCTGACTGCGGAAGTCGGGAGGTTGGCGCCATGACCAAAGCCAGCGCCCGGCGTGGCTTCGTCGCCCGTCCTTCCGACCCAGACGACTGGATCAAGTCCGCTGAACCGGTGTCGCCCGGTCCAGCTTCCAGCACGGGCTTCACCGCAAGGCTGACCATCGACGTCACGCCGGAGGTGCGCGGTCGCATCAAGATCGCCGCCTTTCAACGCGGCGTCACCGTCGCCGACATGCTTCGCGAATTGCTCGCGCGCGAATTCCCCCACTCGCCAGGAGACCCGTCATGACCGGCATCGCGGCCCCCCGCATGCGCGGCGGCTCGATGCCGTCGTCTTTCCAAACCGACCGTCTCACCCACGTCGAGCTGACATGGGTGGAAAAGCAGATCGAATACTGGATCAGGTTCGGCCAAGACGTGCAGGAGACGATCCTTGATCGCCGCCGCCGCGTCCTCTCCTTCAGGCCCGGCACGACTTTCGCCTTCGTCCGATGGGCGTCCAACGACTTCGGCACGATCATCTCGCGCATCGATATCGTGCGCGCCATCACGCCCGGCGAAGCCTATCAGACGTTGCCCTTTGTGCGCCCCGGCGGCGACATCCTGCTCAAGATCGAAAGCTGGCCGAAGGTCGAACGCGTGCTGCAGCTCATCGACGCGATCGAGGCCCTTTCGCTCGATCCGGCCGAAGCCGCGCCAGACTATTGGCGGCATGTACACAACCGACTGAGCGCCGGCCAGGACGCACGCCGCTACTCGCGCGATCAGCACCAGGCGTGGCTTAAGCGCCGGAGGATCGCGCCATGACCGACCTCAAATGGGCCATGGCGACGTTTGTAGCGTCCAGCGCGATCGCCGTGACGACGTGGATCGACGCCCCCACGAAACTCATCTGGAATGCCTCGGCCAGCACCCCGATCGGTTTCTATTCGGTCGAACCTGCAAAGCGGCTCGAAGTCACCGATCTGGTCGCCGTCGCTGCGCCGGAACCGATTGCGAGCTTTCTCGCCGACGGCGGATACCTGCCGCGCGACACGCCGCTCCTGAAACGGGTTCTCGGCCTTCCCGGGCAGACCGTCTGCCGCTCCGGCGTCCTGATCAGTGTCGACGGCGTCGCGATGGGAACGGCTCTCCAACGCGACCGCATCGACCGCCCGCTCCCCGATTGGCAGGGCTGCCGCATCGTCGCGGACGGCGAGGTCTTCCTCATGAACTGGGACATTCCCGACAGTCTGGACGGCCGCTATTTCGGCCCGATCCCGGCCAGCGCCGTCATCGGCCGCGCGGTTCCCTTGTGGACCGACGAGGACGGCCACGGCCGCTTCGAATGGCGGGCGCCAACGCGGTGATCGCCCAGCCTGGGGCGGGCGTACTGCTCGCCCAATCCTTCTCCACCGCATCTTGAAAGGAAACCGCCATGCCGCAAATCGGCGAATTCACCCGCGAGGAATCCGGCTTCACCGGCCGCATTCATACGCTCACCCTGTTTCGCGAGATCACCATCGTTCCCGTCGATCCTTCGGACGTCGAGAACGCGCCGAGCTACCGCGTCCATCACGGCGCGGATGACAACGCACCAGAGATCGGCGCGGCCTGGACGGAGTCCAGCGAAAAGGCTGGCGAATATCTCTCACTGCTGATCGACGACCCCAGCTTTGCGCAGCCGATCCGTGCCCGCCTGTTCCAGAACGGGGCTGATACGACCTCCTGGTCTTTGCATTGGAGCCGCCCTCAGAAGCGCGGCGAACGGGAATAGCGCATGCGGATCGCTCGCACCAAGCCCGCATCGCCGATGTCAACCGGGCGGCCTCGCGCTGCCCGGTGCGTCATCCTCTTCCTCCTTTCCGGCCTGTCTGTTTCCGCCGCGCCGCCGCTCGCCGTACTCGCGCAGAGCGCCCCGTCGATCGCGCAGCCAATCCGCGACCCTCACGCCGCCTTCGTGACCGAAGCCTCGCAGCGTTTCGGCATTCCCGAACACTGGATCAGGTCGGTGCGCCGCGTCGAAAGCGCCGATGACGTGCGCGCCGTCTCATCGGCGGGCGCAATGGGCCTGATGCAGGTCATGCCCGCCGCCTGGGCGGAATTGCGCGTCCGTTATGGCCTTGGACGCGATCCGTTCGACCCGCGCGACAACATCATCGCTGGTACGGCCTATCTGCGCGAAATGTACGATCGCTACGGGTCGCCGGGCTTTCTTGCAGCCTATAACGCTGGACCCGGACGCTATGAGGAATACCTCGCGGGCCGCCCCCTTCCGGCAGAAACCCGCGCCTATGTCGCCACGCTCGCGCCATTGATCGGCGGGGCAAACCTGTCGCCACCCGCACCGGGGACCGTCGCCGTTGCCGCCGCCGACCCGCACGCTTGGCGACGAGCGCCGCTCTTCGTCACGCCGTCAGCCCACGGTCTGGATGCGCGCAAAACGACATCCGAACCGCAAGACAACGACGCCCCGACTGCGCCGTCATTGGGCGAAGGTCCCGCCAATTCTGCGCAATACGGCAGCATTTTCGTTGCCCGTGCCGATGATGGAGACCCGCAATGAGCCGGTTCGCATCATGGCGCAGCTTGGCGTGTTCCCGAGAGCGTTGTGCGGAAGGGTGGGAGGAGCAGAGAGCAGCGACAGCAGGACGGCGAGATAAAAGGGCCTCGCCAAATTCGCACAAGCCATTGACATGGCTTGTCTTTTGGCGTGCCGGTCGGTCGGGTCGCGTGCCGCGACTGCTGTTTTACCCAGCGATTTCAACAGTGTTTTCGGCACTGTGCGCCTTCGCGCCGTCTCGGGAGGTCCTCCCATGAGCGAAGGCGACAGCGATTTCCGCGTTCGCCCAGGACGCATCAAATCCACGCGCGCACCCAAGTCTAAGAGCTTCATCAATCAAGTGCTGAGGGCCTCGAAGAAGGCCGGGCACAGCTCTGGCGAAGGGCAGACCGCCAAGAGAAGCGCCGGCCGTGGTCATTCAACCTTCGGGCGTGGACGAACCAGCTTCAGCCGTTCGCGCATATTCAGCGCTTCGCGCCGTGTCGTCATCAAGGCGCGCGTGGTCCGCCATCAGGGCAAGTCATTCCGCGCCGCGTCACTCTCGGCTCATATGTCCTACCTGAAACGCGAAGGCGTCAGCCGTGACGGGGAGAAGGGAGTCTTGTTCGACGCGACGAACGAGCGCGCCGACGATCTCGCCTTCTCCGACCGATGCAGGGATGACCGGCATCATTTTCGATTCATCGTCTCTCCCGAAGACGCGGGGGAGATGACCGATCTGCGGGAGTTCACCCGCGACCTCGCCAACCAGATGGAATCGGATCTGGGCACCAAGCTCGACTGGGTCGCCGTCGATCACTGGAACACCGACAATCCGCATGTGCATTTGCTTGTGCGCGGCGTCGACGAGACTGGCGCCGATCTGGTCATCTCGCGCGATTACATCAGCCGCGGCCTGCGCTCCCGCGCCGAGGATCTTGTCTCCATCGAGCTCGGCCCCAGGCCCGAACATGAAATCCGCAACGCGCTGGAAAAGGAAGTCACCGCCCAGCGCTGGACACGGCTCGATGTTGAAATCCGCATCGCCGCCGACGAGACCGGCTTTATCGACCTGCGCCCCGAGGCGAACGGCAAGGCCGATCCCTCGCTGCGCCGCCTGATGATCGGCAGACTCCAGCATCTCGAAAGGATGGAGCTCGCGGCACAAGGCTCTCCAGGGGAATGGACCGTCGGGCTGCAGGCCGAACGCACACTGCGCGATCTCGGCATTCGCGGCGACATCATCAAGACCATGCACCGCGCCTTCACCGAGCGTGGTCAGGATCGCGGCGTCAGCGATTACACGATCGACGGCGGCGGGGCGGGTTCACCCGTTATCGGCCGCCTGGTCGATCGCGGCCTGCATGACGAGCTGACCGGCGAAGCCTATGCGGTGATCGACGGCACGGACGGCCACGCGCACCATGTCCGCTTCCGCGGGATCGAGGCCTTCGAGCATGCGCCCCCGATTGGCGGCATCGTCGAGGTGCGTCGCTTCGGCGGCCCCGACGATTCCCGGCCGACGCTGGCGCTCGCCAACCGATCGGACTTCGATCTCAACCGCCAGATCACGGCGCCGGGCGCGACCTGGCTGGATCATCGCCTGGTTGAGCGCGAGGCGATGCCCATGTCGATGGGAGGCTTCGGCGCCGAGGTGCGCGACGCCATGCAGGCGCGCGCCGAGCATCTGGCCGATGAGGGCCTTGCCCGCCGGCAGGGCCAACGCATCCTGCTGCAACGTGATCTGCTCAATACGCTGCGACAGCGCGAGCTCGATGCCGTTGGCACGAAGCTCCAGAGCGAACACGGACTGCCGTACCAGAAAGCGCAGGCCGGCGAGCATGTCGCCGGTGTCTATCGCCAGCGTATCGCGCTCACCTCGGGCCGCTTCGCCATGATCGACAACGGGCTCGGCTTCCAGCTCGTGCCCTGGACACCGCCGCTCGAAAAGAAGCTCGGCCAGCATATCGCCGGCGTCGCCAAGGGGCATGGCGGCATCGAGTGGAGCCTGGGCCGCCAGCGCGGCCTGGGCCTCTAGCACCACAAGCAGCAAGAAAGGACCCGGCGAATGTCCGCCACCAAAATCCTCTGGGGCCAGATCCTTACCGTCTTTTTGATCATCCTCCTCACCACCTGGGGCGCGACGCAATATGTCGCCTGGCAACTTGGCTATCAGGCCCAGCTCGGCACACCATGGTTCGAGCTTGCCGGCACGCCGATCTATTATCCCCCGGCGATCTTCTGGTGGTGGTACTTCTTCGACGCCTATGCGCCGGGCGTGTTCGCCAAGGGCGGCGTCATCGCCGCATCAGGCGGCTTCATCGCCATCTCGGTCGCCATCGGCATGTCGGTGTGGCGCGCCCGCGAACAGAAAAATATCGAAACCTATGGCTCGGCTCGATGGGCGAAACCGCAGGAGGTGAAGACGGCGGGCCTGCTCAACCCTGACGGCGTCGTCCTCGGTAAGCTCGATCGTCACTATCTTCGCCACGACGGACCGGAGCATGTTCTGTGTTTTGCTCCGACCCGATCCGGCAAGGGTGTCGGCCTCGTCGTCCCAACCCTGCTGACCTGGCCGGGCTCCGTCGTCGTCCACGACATCAAGGGCGAAAACTGGCAGCTCACCGCCGGCTTCCGCTCGAAGCACGGTCGGGTCCTGCTGTTCGACCCCACCAATCCGAAATCGGCCGCCTACAATCCTTTGCTTGAAGTGCGGCGCGGCGAGTGGGAGGTGCGCGACGTCCAGAACGTCGCTGACGTCCTGGTCGACCCCGAGGGTTCGCTGGAGAAACGCAACCACTGGGAAAAGACCAGTCACTCTTTGCTGGTCGGCGCCATCCTTCACGTCCTCTATGCCGAGAAGGACAAGACCCTCGCCGGCGTCGCAGGTTTCCTGTCCGACCCGAAGCGCCCGATCGAAACCACGCTGGCGGCGATGATGACCACGCCACATCTCGGCGAGGCCGGCCCGCATCCTGTCATCGCTTCGACGGCCCGCGAACTGCTCAACAAGTCCGACAACGAGCGCTCCGGCGTCCTGTCTACCGCCATGTCCTTTCTAGGCTTGTATCGCGATCCCGTTGTCGCCGAGGTGACACGCCGCTGCGACTGGCGCATCGCCGACCTTATCGAGGACGCGCGGCCGGCGACCCTCTACCTGGTGGTCCCGCCATCCGACATCTCGCGCACCAAGCCGTTGATCCGGCTTGTGCTCAACCAGATCGGCCGCCGCCTGACCGAGGATCTGCACACCAAGGCCCGGCGACACCGGGTCCTGATGATGCTCGACGAGTTTCCGGCTCTCGGCCGTCTCGACTTCTTCGAAAGCGCGCTCGCCTTCATGGCCGGCTACGGCATGAAAGCCTTCCTCATCGCTCAGTCGCTCAACCAGATCGAAAAGGCCTACGGCGCCAACAACTCGATCCTCGACAACTGCCATGTCCGCGTGAGCTTCGCTACCAATGACGAGCGCACCGCAAAGCGCGTCTCGGATGCGCTCGGCACCGCCACAGAAATGAAGGCGATGAAAAACTACGCCGGGCACCGTCTGTCGCCCTGGCTCGGTCACCTCATGGTGTCGCGCTCTGAAACCGCGCGTCCGCTGCTGACCCCCGGCGAGATCATGCAGCTTCCGCCCAACGATGAAATCGTCATGTTGGCGGCGACCCCGCCGATCCGGGCCAACAAGGCGCGCTACTTCGAGGACAAGCGCTTCGTCGAGCGCGTACTGCCCCCACCAGACCCGGCTAAAACCAGTCGCACGACGCGCAAGGATGCGTGGACAGAGCTGAAGCCGCAGGCGCCGGACGCTGCGCTGCTCGCCGAGATCCAGAAGGCCGAGCAAGACGCGGCCAATAGCGGCCTTCGTCGAGAGCCCGAGCTTCCCGACCATGTCGCAATCGTCAAGGAAACGACCGATCCGAACCCTGCCGACGAGTTCAAAGCCCTGCTCGACGACGAACCCGAGGACGCCGCGCGCCAGCGGCAAGCGCTTCGCCGCCAGATGAGCGGCATCGCGCGCCAGGTCGCCATGGACCCCAACGACAATATGGAGCTCTGAGCCATGCGCGACCGGATGAACGTATACTTCCCGCCCGAGATGCTGCGCCAGATCGCCGACCTTGCTGACCGAAAGAAAATCTCACGCTCGGCGATCGTCGAAGCCGCAGTCGCATCGTTTCTCTCGCCAGATGGAGCAGACAAGCGCGAAGCCGCCCTCACACGCCGTCTCGACCGTATGACAAGGCAGATCCAGCGCATCGAACGCGATCTCGGCATCACCGCCGAGACGCTAGCGCTATACGTTCGCTTCTGGCTGTCGGTCACACCGCCGCTGACCGGCGACGCCAACGCCGCTGCGCAGGCAAAAGGCCGCGAACGCTATGAAGGGTTCATTGAGACAATCGGGCGACGACTACAGCAGGGTCAGAGTTTCCTACGGGAGATTCCGGACGACGTGGCTCCTGACCTAGAACCTGGCGAAGGCGATTCGCCAGAAGCGAAGCAATAGTTATACCCTCTTCGAATCTTCCCGAAGTCCGCTCCGCCGTTCGCCTGTATTTGCACTCTACGCTACTACTACGACAAAGACTTGTTGAATCAGCCCAACTTCGGGCTCTTTTAATCGTCCCCGATCCAGGGCCGGCTGAACGGTCCCTGGCCGCAAGGGGACGACATGGCGGCATCTCACCAGAAATCGGAAGCGATCACGCGCGGCGCGCGCATGCTGCGCACAGCCCTTGGACCGGCCATCGCGCGGTTTCTGGAAGACCCGTCGATCGTCGAGGTGATGCTCAATCCTGACGGCCGGCTCTGGATCGACCGGCTGTCCGAAGGTCTGTCTGACACAGGCGAGCGGCTGGCGCCCGCAGATGGCGAACGGATCGTGCGACTCGTCGCGCACCATGTCGGCGCCGAGGTCCATCCCGGCAATCCGCGGGTGTCGGCCGAACTGCCCGAAACGGGGGAGCGGTTTGAGGGTCTGTTGCCCCCAGTTGTTGCGGCGCCGGCTTTCGCGATCCGCAAACCTGCCGTCGCAGTCTTCACGCTCGACGACTATGTGGCCGCCGGAATCATGTCGGCGGACCAGGCCGAGGCTCTGAGCGGGGCGGTCGCCGCTCGGGCCAATATCCTTGTCGCCGGCGGCACCTCGACCGGCAAGACCACGCTCACCAATGCGTTGCTCGCCGAGGTCTCCAAGACCACGGACCGCGTCGTCATCATTGAGGACACGCGCGAACTGCAATGCTCCGCACCCAACTTAGTCGCCATGCGCACCAAAGACGGTGTCGCCACCTTGTCGGATCTGGTGCGGTCCTCACTGCGATTGCGCCCAGACCGCATTCCGATCGGAGAGGTCCGCGGCTCCGAAGCTCTCGACCTGCTTAAGGCCTGGGGAACGGGTCATCCGGGCGGCATCGGCACCATCCATGCCGGCACAGGGATCGGTGCGCTGCGCCGCCTCGAGCAACTCATCCAGGAAGCCGTCGTCACCGTCCCAAGGGCGCTGATCGCCGAGACCATCGACCTTGTGGCCGTTCTTGCTGGTCGTGGCTCGCAACGCCGGCTCGCCGAACTTGCGCGCGTCGATGGCCTTGGCCCGGACGGCGACTACCGCGTCACTCCCGCAACCTCAGCCTCAAGCCCAACAGGAGATCCCTCATGATCCGTCACGCCCGGCGCATCCGCCACCATATCACGGCAGCAGCAGCCGTCACCTATGCGACCCTGATCCTCACCCCGGCCGCTCACGCTTCCGGTTCGTCCATGCCCTGGGAAGCGCCGCTTCAATCGATTCTGCAATCGATCGAGGGCCCGGTCGCCAAGATCGTCGCGGTCATCATCATCATCGTCACCGGCCTCACACTGGCCTTCGGCGACTCGTCCGGCGGGTTCCGCCGTCTGATTCAGATCGTGTTCGGTCTGTCGATCGCGTTCGCCGCATCCAGTTTCTTCCTCTCCTTCTTCTCGTTCGGCGGCGGGGCGCTCGTCTGATGGCGGGGAGGCTGGAACAGCTCGACGAGGTGCCGGGCTTCACCGTGCAGGTCCACCGGGCGCTAACCGAGCACATCCTGCTCGGCGGCGCCCCGCGCTCCATCGCCATCATGAACGGCACTTTGGCCGGCGCCGTCGGCCTCGGTCTGCGCCTCTGGCTTGTCGGCCTTGCCATCTGGGTTGTCGGCCACTTCGCCGCCGTCTGGGCCGCCAAGCGCGACCCGCTCTTCGTCGAGGTCGGGCGGAGGCATCTGCGCATCCCCGGCCACCTGTCGGTCTGAGGGAGCACCGCCCATGATGAACCTTGCCGAATATCGCCGCACTGCCAGCCGCCTGGCGGATTTCCTGCCTTGGGCGGCTCTGGTGGGCCACGGCGCCGTCCTCAACAAGGACGGTTCGTTCCAGCGTACCGCACGCTTCCGCGGCCCCGACCTCGACAGTGCCGTTGCGGCCGAATTGGTCGCGGTCGCGGGACGCCTCAATAACGCCTTCCGTCGGCTCGGCTCTGGCTGGGCGATCTTCGTTGAAGCGCAACGGCACGAAGCCTCGACCTATCCCAAGAGCCGTTTTCCCGATCCGGCTTCGGCCTTGGTCGATGCCGAGCGTAAGGCCGACTTCGAAGAAGCCGGCGCTCATTTCATTTCCGGCTACTTCCTGACCTTCACCTACCTGCCGCCGGCCGAAGATGCGGCGCGGACCGAAGCGTGGCTCTATGAAGGACGCGACCGAAGCGGCGTCGATCCGCACGAAGTCCTGCGCGGCTTCATCGATCGCACCGACCGGGTGCTGTCGCTGCTCGATGGTTTCATGCCGGAATGCGGCTGGCTCGATGACGCCGAGACGCTGACCTATCTGCATTCCTGCGTTTCAACCAACCGTCATCGGGTGCGGGTCCCCGAAACGCCGATCTATCTGGATGCGCTGCTCGCCGATCAGCCGCTCACCGGTGGGCTTGAGCCGCGTCTGGGACATTCCGATCTGCGCATCCTCACGATCGTCGGCTTCCCCACCGCGACGACACCCGGAATCCTGGACGAGCTGAACCGTCTTGCATTCCCCTATCGCTGGTCGACACGGGCAATCCTGCTCGACAAGACCGACGCCACCAAGCTGCTCACCAGGATCAGGCGGCAATGGTTCGCCAAGCGCAAATCCATCGCCGCAATCCTGAAAGAAGTCATGACCAACGAGGCATCCGCCCTCGTTGACACCGACGCAGCCAATAAGGCCGCAGACGCCGATCTCGCGCTCCAGGAACTCGGGGCCGACTATGCCGGCCAGGCCTATGTCACGGCGACGATCACCGTCTGGGACAACGACCCGCGGATCGCAGACGAAAAGCTGCGTTTGGTCGAGAAGGTGGTCCAGGGCCGCGACTTCACCGCCATGCCCGAGACTATCAACGCCGTAGACGCATGGCTCGGCTCGCTGCCGGGCAATGTCTACGCCAATGTTCGGCAGCCGCCGATTTCCACGCTCAATCTCGCCCACATGATCCCGCTTTCAGCGGTGTGGGCGGGGCCGGAACGGGACGAGCACTTCGGGTCGCCCCCCTTGCTGTTCGGCAAGACCGAAGGAAGCACCCCGTTCCGGTTTTCCCTTCATGTCGGAGACGTCGGCCATACACTCGTCGTCGGTCCGACTGGTGCGGGCAAGTCCGTGCTGCTGGCGCTGATGGCGCTCCAATTCCGCCGCTACGAAAACTCTCAGGTTTTCGCCTTCGACTTCGGCGGCTCCATTCGGGCCGCAGCATTGGCGATGGGCGGCGATTGGCACGACCTTGGCGGTGATCTGACGGACGGCGCCGAGTCTTCCGTATCACTTCAGCCTCTCGCGCGCGTCCATGACGTGCCCGAACGCGCCTGGGCCGCTGACTGGCTCATCGCCATCCTGATGCGCGAAGGCATCCAGATCACGCCAGAGGTGAAGGAACACCTCTGGTCCGCCTTAACGTCGCTCGCCTCCGCCCCTGTCCAAGAACGCACCATCACCGGCCTGTGCGTGCTGCTGCAATCGAACGATCTCAAGCAAGCCTTGCGGTCCTATTGCGTCGGCGGGCCTTATGGTCGGCTTCTTGATGCCGAGAATGAGCATCTTGGGCATGCAGCGGTGCAGGCGTTCGAGATCGAGGGCCTTGTCGGCACAGGCTCTGCGCCCGCCGTTCTCGCCTATCTCTTCCACCGCATCGGCGACCGCCTCGACGGATCGCCCACACTGCTGATCATCGACGAAGGCTGGCTCGCCCTTGATGACGAAGGCTTCGCAGGTCAGCTCCGCGAATGGCTGAAGACCCTGCGCAAGAAGAACGCCTCGGTCATCTTCGCCACCCAATCGCTCAGCGACATTGATGGCTCGGCGATCGCCCCGGCCATCATCGAGAGCTGCCCGACGCGGCTGCTGCTGCCTAACGAACGGGCGATCGAGCCCCAGATCACCGCCATCTATCGTCGCTTCGGATTGAATGATCGGCAAATCGAGATCCTCGCGCGGGCCACCCCGAAGCGGGACTACTACTGCCAGTCGCGACGCGGCAACCGCTTGTTCGACTTGGGCCTCTCCGAAGTGGGCCTCGCGCTCACCGCGGCTTCCTCCAAAACCGATCAGACGGCCATCGCCAGGATCTTCGCCGAGCATGGGCCGGACGGATTCCTCCCCGCATGGCTGCGCCTGCGCGGCGTCGACTGGGCTGCCGACCTTATCCCCGATCTCGCCAATCTCGTTCCCCCAGCCCCCAAGGAGACTACATCATGACCATCCATCGTTCCCGCTCGCGCGCACTATTCATGGCCGCGACAATGCTGGCGATGCCCGTCGCCCTGTCGCCGATCTTCATCTCTCCGGCGCATGCTCAATTTGGCTTCGGACGGATCGTGTATGATCCGTCCAATTACGCGCAGAACGTGCTCACTGCCGCGCGCACGCTGGAGCAGATCAACAACCAGATCACACAGCTTCAGAATGAAGCGCAGATGCTCATCAATCAGGCGCGCAATCTTGCGAGCCTGCCGCATTCCTCGCTCCAGCAGCTTCAACAGGGCTTTCAGCGCACGCAACAGCTTCTGAGCCAGGCTCAGAACATCGCCTTCGATGTTCAGAGCATCGATCGGGCCTTTCAGCAACAATACGGCAATGTCTCACTGTCGACGACGGAACAACAGCTCGTCGCCGATGCGCGCTCACGCTGGCAGAACACCGTGGGCGGACTGCAGGACGCCATGCGCGTCCAGGCCGGCGTGGTCGGCAACATCGACACGAACCGCGCCGAAGTTTCGACGCTGGTCGGCCAAAGCCAGGGGGCGACAGGCGCGCTCCAGGCGACCCAGGCCGGCAACCAGCTTCTCGCTCTCCAGTCGCAGCAGCTCTCCGATCTTGTCGCATTGCTTGCGGCCGATGGACGTGCCGGGGCGCTGACCGAAGCAGAAAGGGCTGCCGCAGCCGAACAGGGGCGCGAACAACGCCGCCGGTTCCTGACGCCTGGCTCCGGCTATCAGCCCGGCAACGCCCAGATGTTCAACAACGGCAACTGAGGGCGCGAGCATTGGATGGCAAGCTGCTGGCACGGCTCGGCGCGGTCGTCTTCGTCGCCATCGCGATCACTGCGACGGCGATCGAGATGACCCGGAAGGAGGAAGCTCCCGCAGAGGAGCCCGCGCGTCTCGCAGAGCCCGTGCGCGATCCCCTGCGCGAGGCTCAACGCCGGTGCCAGCAGCTTGGTCAAAGCGCCGCAAGCGATGCGGACTGCATGCGCGTCTGGGCCGAAACCCGCGACCGCTTCCTCGGCCGTGCGCCGGCGCCCACAGCCCCACCTCAGAATCAAGGACAGTGATCCATGGGCGGCACCGGCGTCATCGACACATTCCTCGGGACCTTCACCCGCTACATCGATTCAGGCTTCGGCCTGCTTGGCGGCGAAGTCGCCTTCATCGCCACAACCCTCATCGTCATCGACGTGACGCTGGCAGCGCTCTTCTGGTCCTGGGGAGCTGACGACGACATCATCGCGCGCCTTGTAAAGAAGACACTTTTCGTCGGCGTCTTCGCCTACATCATCGGCAACTGGAACAATCTGGCGAACATCGTTTTCGACAGTTTCGCCGGGCTCGGTCTGAAGGGTTCGGGCACCAGCTTCACCGTTCAGGATCTTTTGCGCCCCGGCAAGGTGGCGCAGACCGGCCTTGATGCCGCCCGTCCACTGCTCGAATCCATTTCCGATCTGATGGGGTGGATCGCCTTCTTCGAGAACTTCATCCAGATCGCCTGCCTGCTGTTCGCATGGGCTCTGGTGCTTCTCGCCTTCTTCATCCTGGCCGTGCAGCTCTTCGTAACGCTGATCGAGTTCAAGCTCACTACGCTTGCCGGCTTTGTGCTGATACCCTTCGGGCTGTTCGGCAAGACCGCCTTCATGGCCGAGCGCGTGCTGGGCAATGTCGTGTCATCCGGCATCAAGGTCCTGGTGCTTGCCGTCATCATCGGCATCGGATCGACCCTCTTCTCCCAGTTTACCGCTGGCTTCGGCGGCGAGACCCCTACGATTGACGAGGCCATGGCCGTGGTCCTCGCTGCGCTTTCGCTGCTCGGCCTGGGAATCTTCGGTCCTGGCATCGCCAGCGGCCTCGTCTCAGGCGGTCCGCAGCTCGGCGCCGGCGCCGCAGTCGGCACGGGGCTTGCCGTCGGCGGCGCGGCGCTGGCCGCAGGTGGTGCAGCGGGCCTGGCCGTCAAAGGCGGCGCCGCCGCCATGTCCGGTGGAGCCGCCGCCGTGCGTGGTGGCGCTGCCGCTGTCGGCGCTGCATCCTCGGCCTACAGTCTCGGTTCTCTTGGTCAGACTGGCGCGTCGGGCGTGGCCTCGGGCCTCGGAGGCGTCGCACGCGCAGCAGGTTCGGCTGCCGCATCGCCGCTCAAACGCGCCGCAACGAAAGCTGGCGAAAGCGTCAAGTCCAGCTTCGCCGAAGGCGCGAAGGCCGGTTTCGGAGCCACCGGCGGGTCCTCGACCATGGGGACCATCGGCGGCGCCGACGCTGCCCACGCTTCCGCCAGCCCTCCGCGAGATGGAGCCCCTGACTGGGCGAAGCGCATGAAACGCAGCCAGGCCCTCAGCCACGGCGTCTCAGCGGCCGGTCACGCCGTGCGCTCCGGCGACAGCCATGGCGGCGGCTCTTCCGTCAACCTTTCTGAAAGTGATCGCTCATGAGCCTCTTCAAACGACCCGCTACCCACTATGGCAAGACACCCGAGCCTGAAACACCATATCAGAAGGCAGCTCAGGTCTGGGACGAACGCATCGGCTCGGCCCGCGTGCAGGCGAAGAACTGGCGCTACATGGCGTTCGGCAGCCTGATTCTCACGGCGGGGTTTGCCGCAGCCCTGGTCTGGCAGTCAGCTCGCGGGACCGTCGTGCCTTGGGTCGTGCAGGTCGATAATCTTGGCCAAGCGCAAACCGTCGCGCCAGCCTCCGCGGACTATCGGCCCAACGACCCTCAGATCGCTTTCCACCTTGCTCGCTTCATCGAACAGACCCGCGCGATTCCGTCTGACGCCATCATTGTGCGCCAGAACTGGCTTCGCGCTTATGAATGGACCACTGATCGCGGAGCCGCAGCGCTGAACGATTACGCCCGTTCCAACGACCCCTTCACACGGGTCGGCCGCCAGCAAGTCGCCGTAGAAGTCTCAAGTGTGATCCGGGCTTCCCCCGATAGCTTCCGTGTCGCCTGGACAGAGCGTCACTATGAAAACGGCCAGCTCGCCCGAACGGAACGCTGGACCGCCATCCTGACCATCGTCATCCAGACGCCGCGCGACGCAGAACGCCTCCGCGCCAATCCTCTGGGCATCTATGTCAATGCCATCAACTGGTCGCGGGAGATGAGCCAATGAGCCGCCCTCCGATGAGCAAATCCGCGTTTCAGGTTTTATCCAGATCTGGCCTCGCGATCGTTCTGCTTTCCGCGACCGTACTTGCCGGTTGCGCGACCAATCGGCCGCCGCAAATCAGTTACGACTCGAACGTGCCGCCGCTGCCCGCCGTGCCGGCAGTCGTCACGGACGCGCAGCCGAGGCCATTGCATGTCCCTCCGGCATGGACGCCGGCAAGAGGGGGGACAGCCGCCAACACCCCGGAGGGGCGCGTCCAGAACGCCAACTCGGCCGCCCGCGTTCAGCCTCGCCGCGAAGGCTATTTCAACTCGATCCAGATCTATCCGTGGAGCGAAGGCGCGCTCTATCAGGTCTATGCCGCGCCCGGGCAGATCACCAATATCGCGCTGGAGCCAGGCGAGAGCCTGACAGGGGCCGGCCCCATCGCCGCTGGCGACACGGCACGATGGATCATCGGCGATACCGAAAGCGGCAGCGGCGCGACCCGTCGCGTCCATATCCTCGTCAAACCAAGTCGCGCTGACATCACGACCAACCTCGTCATCACGACCGATCGGCGGGTTTACATGATCGAGCTGCGCTCCGGCGAAGCGCCATATATGCCCGCCGTCGCTTGGGCCTACCCGCAGCCGCCCGCAGGTCAGAGGCAGAGCGTCCCGGCGACGCCCGTCATCCCCGTCGCCTCGGCGCGCAACTATCGCTACGGCTTGACCGGCGATTCATCGCCCTGGCGGCCGGTGTCGGTCTATGATGACGGACGGCGGGTCTATGTCGAGTTCCCGCGCGGCATCGTGCAGGGCGAGATGCCGCCGCTGTTCGTCATTGGTTCCGATGGCGAAGCGCAGATCGTCAACAGCCGCATTTTCCAGCACATCCTGATCGTCGATCGTCTTTTCGGCGCAGCCGAGCTGAGACTCGGCAGCGGCGACCGCCAGCAAACCGTCAGGATTGTCCGCACCGACGGGAGGCCAGCGTCATGAGCAACAAGGAAGATAACCGCGATGACGGCCTGGCGCCCGCCGGTCCCACTGTAGAGTCAACCTCGACCATGCGGCTGCGCGCTGAGCCCCCGCGCGTTACCCGGCTGTCCCGCAAGGTATTGGCTGGTGTCGGCCTCGTCGCCAGCATCGGCATCGGCAGCGCGCTGATTTATGCGTTGCAGACGCGCCAAGGCGGGCCTGGCAACGAGGAGCTCTATTCCACGGAGAACAGAACCACTGCCGATGGTCTTGCGGGACTGCCGCGCGACTATACCGGACCGGTCCTCGGCCCGCCTTTGCCAGGCGATCTCGGCGGTCCGATCCTCGACGCCCAGAACCGCGGCCAGCCCGTCGTGCCGCCAGCAATGGCGACACCCCAGGTCGATCCCGAGGAGCAACGCCGTCTCGCCGAGGAGGAAGCAGCTCGAACGAGCCGGGTGTTCTTCCAAACAGGACCTGGAACGGGCGCGCCGCCTGCAACCCCAGCCATGAGCAGTCCGTCGCTGGCGGGCCTCGGCCTGCCGGGTCAGATGGGAACACCAACCGCCCAAGAGCGGCAGAGCGCTTTCCTGAACGCTGCTGTCGATCGGCGCACGGTCGCGCCAGATCGCGTCATGGCCCCGGCATCGCCCTATGTGCTTCAGGCCGGCGCGGTGATATCCGCCGCCCTCATAACCGGCATCCGCTCCGACCTTCCAGGCCAGATCACCGCCCAGGTGACCGAGCACATCTATGATAGTCCCACCGGCCGCATCCTGCTCGTCCCCCAAGGCACCCGCATCATCGGCGAATACAGCAATGATGTCGGCTTCGGACAGCGCCGCGTGCTGCTAGTCTGGAACCGGCTGATCTTGCCGAACGGACGCTCTATCGTCCTGGAACGCCAGCCCGGCGCCGACACGCAAGGCTATGCCGGCCTTGAGGACGGCGTCGACTACCATTGGTGGGACCTTGCGAAAGCCGCCGGGTTGTCGACCCTTCTCGCCGTGGGCGCCGAGATCGCCGTCGACGATGAGGACCGTCTGATCCGCGCCATTCGTGACGGCGCCCAAGACACCATCAATGACGCTGGCCAGCAAATCATCCGCCGTCAGTTGCAGGTCGCGCCCACCCTGACAATCCGGCCGGGATTCCCGGTCCGGGTGATCGTCACTCGCGACCTGGTGCTCGAACCCTATGGAGCAGCGCAATGACCAAACTGAAGCTCGGCCCGATCGCCGAGGATAAGCCTGTAAAGATAACTCTGGATCTGCCCGGCGCTCTGCACCGTGACCTCAGTGCCTATGCTGAGGCGCTTGGTCGTGAATCCGGCCAACCCGTCATCGACCCCAAAAAGCTCATTGTTCCGATGCTTGAGCGGTTTATGGCAACCGACCGGGGGTTCGCCAAAGCTCGCCGAAATCGCGACTGATAGTGATCCCGGACGTCGTCCGACAAGATCAGATAAGCCGCAGACGGTCTCCAGAGCCTTTGGACGCCAGTTTTGAGGCTAGCGATAGAAAACGCCGAAGTGCCGGATTATCCCGCCCGGGTGCCCACACTGCGCTGAACGGCACTATGTCTTCGTCCTCGACCAGAGGTCGCAGTACGAGCCGGGGGACTGAAACAAAGCTCCAGCCGGCCGATACCACGGTTATGCCCCTGCCGATAGCGACCATATTCATCAAGGTCTCCTGGTTGCATGGCATGATCTTGATGGCGGGATAGGTGCTGTAATCCGCCAAGCGACGAACGATGTAATCGTGGACTTCGAGTCCGGGCGCGCATTTCGTTGCCAGGAATTTCTGGTCGCGGAGCCACGACCATTCAATCGTTTCACGCTCGGCTAGATGATGATCCGCCGAGAACGCAACATGCACTCGCTCTTGCCAGAGTTCGGCGGTTTCACAATCGGCGATCGCGCCGTTTCCGGTAAAGAAAGCGATATCCAGTTGCCGGGACCGCAGTGCGGCTATGTGTTCGGCCCTTCCTCCATCCCTGATCTCTATGGCTACCCCTGGATGTGACAAGGCATACTGTTCAATCAGCTCCCTCAGAAACCCGCCCGCGAGCGATGTCAGGACGCCGATGCTCAGGCTTCCGCTTTCACCGCGGCCCGCAGCACCGGCGGTTCGGGTCGCTCGCATGATCTGGTCAATCGCTGGACGAACGGCGGCGACAAATTGCTCTCCGGCATCCGTCAGGCAAATTCCGGAAGGGCATCGCTCGAAGAACGAAACGCCCACCACATCCTCAATGCGTTGCACGCCCCGGCTCACTGTCGCCGGATACTGCCCCAACGCCTCCGCAGCCCGCCGAAAGCTGCGATAGTCCGCCGCCGCCACGACATACTGAAGCGCGCTCAGATCAAATGGGATCTTCTCGGACACGGGAGGAAAAGAAGGCCCCTCTGAGTCCTGGTTTTCCTCCTCCATCCGCTCGACCTTCAGTCCGCCGGCGGAGGAAGCGATAACTGCCTCAGGATCAATGGCCTCGGGCAACAATCCCATTTGTGAAAAACCGCCACGGTCAGTCCTGGCGTCGCCACACGGGGGAAGCCAGCGACCTCTACGACCGCCTGCCTATCCGGTCGTCGGATACTCCTCATACCGGCTGTTCCACCAGGATGGAGTAAGCGGCATGCGCCGACTTCGCGCCGCGCAGCATTTTCATGACCTGCTCATCGCGCATCCGGCGGGCGACCGCGGCGAGAATCTTCAGGTACTCGTTGCTGCCTTCGGGGGACGACAGCAGCAGAAAGACAACATCGACCGGAAGGTCGTCCACTGCCTCGAAATCAATGGGCTTCTTCAGCACCATCAGCGCGGCGAAGGATGTCTGAAGGCCGGGGACTGGTGCATGAGGCATGGCGACGCCATGGCCGATGCCAGTCGAACCCAGACGCTCGCGGCCCAGCAACGCCGTGTGGATCGCTTCTTCGGTCAGCCCCGTGCGGGCGGCCGCATGCGCGGCCAGCTTCTTGATCAGGACGGCTTTTGTCGAGATGGATAGATCAAGGATCACGTCCTCTGGTGCAATTGCAGATGACAGGTTCATAAGAGTACTCACGTTAAGTCGCCCGCCCGTGGACGAGCGCGCGCGGTCACTGCTCCGGCTCACGGAGGCGGTAACCGACACCTGTTTCAGTAAGGATATATTGCGGCTGATCGGGCGTGGCCTCGATCTTCTGCCGCAACTGGCGGACATAGACCCGCAGATACTGGACATCGGTCGAGCCGCCCCACACATGCTTGAGGATGTGCTGGTGCGTGATAACCTTGCCCGCGTGCTGCACGAGAACGCGCAGGATTTCGTATTCCTTGGGTGAGAGCTTCACCTCCTTGTCTGCGACCTTGACGATCCGTTTCACCAGGTCGACCGAGAGATCGCCGACCTGGAATATCGGACGCTCGCCCTGCTGCTGGAGCTTGTGCCTGAGCGCCACCCGAATGCGCGCCGCCAGCTCGCGCATCCCGAATGGTTTGGTGAGGTAATCGTCGGCTCCCAGTTCCAGCGCCTTGACGATGCCCGTTTCATCGGTCCGGCTGGAGAGGATGACGATCGGCAGTTCGACGAGCTCGGCCCGCCACCGTTCAAGCAGCTCATGGCCCGAGATATCGGGCAGCCCAAGATCGAGCAGAATGAGATCGGGCTTTTCCTCGGCGAGAAGCGCGACGGCCTCCTCGCCATTCGCGGCCTCGACCATGGCGTAGCCCTCGGCTGTCAGCCCGACACGCAGGAGCTTCCTGATCGGCGGTTCGTCATCGACGACGAGAATCTTGACTACGGACGTACTCATATCCTTCCTTCCAAAGTCGAGGGCTCCGGCCCGATCGGAAACCGCAGCGTGAAAATGGCGCCGGTTCTGTCGGCCCGGTTGGTCGCGAAAATCGTCCCGCCCATCGCCTCGACAAAACCCTTGCAGATCGACAGACCGAGCCCGGTCCCAGCCTGGACGTGGTCCTTCTTCCGGACGCGATAGAAACTGTCGAAAATCCTCGTCAGATCGTCGGGCGGAATGCCGGGACCTTCATCGACGATCTGCAAGACAACGTGGCTGTCTTCCGCCCATGCCCTGATCGAGATCAGCGAGCCCGTCGGCGCATATTTGCGAGCATTGTCGAGCAGATTGAACAGCACCTGCTCGAACAGGACCGGATCGAGGCGGACCATCGGCAGATCGGACGGCACCGCGAGGTCCAGCTTATGGAGAGCCAAAATCTTTTCGGCTCGGCGCAGGGCGCTGCCGACGCTGTCGCCGATGAACAGTGGTGTCAGCGACACCGCCGCAGCGCCGGATTCCAGCCGTGTCATGTCGAGAAGGTTCGCGATGAATCGATTGAGTCTCTCGGCCTCTTCGACAATCGTCGTCAGCAGCTCGACCCGACCGGAATCGGTCAGGGATGTCGAATAGTCTCTCAACGCTCCCGCCGACCCGAGAATTGACGCCAAAGGCGTCTTGAGGTCATGCGAAAGCGACGTCAGAAGCGCGGAGCGCAGCTTGTCCGCCTCGGCGGCCAGACGAGCATTGTCGACATCGGCGACCAGTTGGATACGCTCGATCGCCAGAGCAGCCTGGTCAGCGAGGGAATCGAAAAGCCGCTGTTCCGCAGGCGTCAGCACCGGCCCCTGCTTGTCATTGTCCAGACCGATGACGCCGACCCGTGTCCTCCCGGTCTTCAGGGGCAAGTAGAGGCGCTTCGCGCCCGGCAGCGTGTCCGCGCCACGCCCTGCAGGCTTGTCATGCTCCCAGGCCCACTGAGCCGCCGCAATGTCCGCATCGTCGAGCGTGTCATCGGGCGGGAAACCCGCCTGGACCGCGATGCGGCCGTTCTCCGGCAACAGAGCGACGACCCTGACCTGAAGCATGGAAGCGATCTGATAGACCGTCGCCCAGAGGACGTCGCCCAAGGTGCCGGCGCCCGCGAGCTTCTTGCTGAAGAGATAGAGGCCCTCGGTCGTTTTGGCCCGCTGGCGCGCCGTCACGGCTTGCCGTTGCACCCGTCCCGCCAGATTGCTGGCAATCACCGCGACGCCGAGAAAGAACGCGAAGGCGACGACGCTTTCGGGGTCGCCGATATCCAGGGTGTAGCGCGGTTCGAGGAAGAAGAAGTTGAAGACGAACGCGCTGACCACGGAGGCGAACAACGCCGGCCAAAGCCCGCCTCCCATCGCCGAGGCGAGCACGGCCATCAGGAAGACAAGGGCGATGTTGCGCACATCAAGAAAGCGCGAGAGCGCCGTTCCGATGCCCAGCGCCACGGCGACGTAAAGGGAACTCCAGAGATAATGGCCGAAGTCGAGCCGTCGTTTGGGCCGCGCGCTGAGCGTCGCTGGAGGTCGCGTTTCCTCACCGTTGCCCGGCGAGATGACGTGCACGCTCACGTCCGTCTTGGCGCGGATCAGGTCATGAGAAACGGAGCCCGCGAAAAGCTCCCGCCACCTGGGCGAGGTCGGCATGCCGACGATGACATGTGTGTAGTTGTTGGTCGACGCGTAGGTCAGAATCTCTTGCGCAACGTTCTCGCCGGGCAGGGTAACGGCCTCGGCGCCGAGTTGCTCGGCAAGACGCAGTGCGCTGGCGATCTTGTCCTTATTCTGCTCGGAGAGCCGGGCATCCTTGCTCGTCTCGACGTGAACCGCGGCCCATGGCGCACGAAGCCGGTCCGCCTGGCGGCGGCCATAGCGCACGAGCGCCATCGCTCCGGGCCGTTCGTTGATGCACACCAGGACGCGCTCACCGGCCGACCACGGCCCGGCGATCGCATGCGCCTGCATATGGGTGACCAACTGGTCATCGACCCGCTGCGCCGTGCGCCGCAGCGCCAACTCACGAAGGGCCGTCAGATTGCTTGGCGAGAAATAGTTCTGTGTCGCGCGCTTCGCGGTCTTGGGCAGATAGACCTTGCCCTCGTTCAACCGCTTGATCAGGTCGCCCGGCGTAATGTCGATGATCTCGATGTCGTCGGCGCGGTCTATGATCGAGTCCGGAACGGTCTCCCGCACCCGGATTCGTGTGATCTGCGCCACCACGTCGTTGAGGCTTTCGACATGCTGGATGTTAAGCGTGCTGTAGACGTCTATGCCGTTGGCCAGCAGTTCCTCGACATCGAGATAGCGCTTGGGATGGCGACTGCCAGGAGCGTTGGTGTGGGCGAGCTCGTCCACCAGGACCAGCGCCGGCTTGCGCGCGAGGATCGCGTCGATGTCCATTTCATCGAGCACATGCCCTCGATAGGGCACAGCGCGACGCGGAACGATCTCGAACCCGTCGACCAGAGCCTCGGTCTCGGCCCGCCCGTGGGTCTCGACCACCCCGATGACCACGTCGACGCCATCGGCCCGCTGAGCCCGGCCCGACATGAGCATCTCATACGTTTTGCCCACACCCGGCGCCGCCCCAAGAAAGATCTTGAGGTGGCCCCGCGTCTCCCGCTGCGCATTTTCCAGCAATGCATCAGGCGATGGCCGGCTCTGCTCTCGTATTGGGTGGTCAGACACTTAATTGACTCCGGATCAACGGTCAGGACGGCTATTATAGCCGCCCTGACGACTTCATTCAGCCTCTGCTGGCGTCGTCGAGCGCCAGGTTCAGCTTGAGAACGTTGACCACGGGCTCGCCCATGAAGCCGAGCATGCGCGGCTCGACATGCTGATCGACCAATGCGCGCACCACAGCCTCGTCGATACCGCGCGCTTTGGCGACACGACCCACCTGGAAGTAGGCGGCTTCGGGCGTGATGTGCGGGTCAAGTCCGCTGCCCGATGTCGTCACCAGATCCATCGGAACTGCCGCATCGCCACCGTTCGCCGCGCGCAGAGCCTCTGTATCGGCGGCGACGCGGTCGCGAAGCGCCTGGCTGGTAGGGCCAAGGTTGGAGCCACCCGAAGCGCCCGCGTCATAGCCGTCGGAGCCGGCCGCCGACGGGCGGGGGTGGAAGTAGCGCTCGCCGGTGAACCGCTGGCCGATCAGCTCGGAGCCGACGACCGTGCCGTTGCGCTCGATCAGGCTGCCATTAGCCTGGAAGGGAAGGATCGCCTGCGCGATCCCGGTGATACCGAGCGGATAGAGAAGCCCGGTGATGATGGTGAAGGCTACGATCATGAAAATCGCAGGTCGGATTTGCTTAAGCATCTTTGTTTGTCCCGAATGATCCGCCGCTGAACAACAGCAAGGACGCGGAATGATTTCGTGGTCGTCGGTCCCGCCTTAGGCGAGACCGACGGCGGTGATCGCCATGTCGATGAGTTTGATGCCGGCGAAGGGCACGAGAATACCGCCCAGGCCGTAGATCAGGAGGTTACGGGACAACAGCGAACCCGCTCCGATGGCGCGATACTTGACGCCTTTCAGCGACAGCGGGATCAGCGCCACGATGATGAGGGCGTTGAAGATGATCGCCGACAGGATCGCGCTCTCGGGCGAAGCGAGGCCCATGATGTTGAGCGCGCCGAGCTGCGGATAGAAGACGAGGAACATCGCCGGGATGATCGCGAAATACTTCGCGATATCGTTGGCGATCGAGAACGTCGTCAGCGCGCCGCGCGTCATCAGCAACTGCTTGCCGATTTCCACGATCTCGATCAGCTTGGTCGGGTCGCTGTCGAGATCCACCATGTTGCCGGCCTCGCGGGCGGCGACCGTGCCGGTGTTCATGGCGACGCCGACATCCGCCTGGGCGAGCGCCGGGGCGTCATTGGTGCCGTCACCACACATGGCGACCAGCTTGCCCTTGGCCTGCTCCTCACGGATCAGCGCCAGCTTGTTCTCCGGCGTCGCCTGCGCCAGGAAGTCATCGACGCCAGCTTCGGCGGCGATGGCCGCCGCGGTCATCGGGTTGTCGCCGGTGATCATCACCGTGCGGATACCCATGCGGCGCAGCTCGGCGAACCGTTCCTTGATGCCGCCCTTGACGATGTCCTTGAGGTAGATGACGCCGAGCAGGCGGCCATCCTTCACCACGGCGAGCGGCGTGCCGCCTGCCTTGGCGATCTGGTCGGCGATGCCCTGAAGCTCACGAACGCTTTCGGCGGACGCGCGCGGGCTGCCGGTCGCCACTGTTGCGAGATCCACGTGCTTCAGAACCGCATCGACCGCGCCCTTGCGGATGGTCGAACCATCCAGGTCGACGCCGCTCATCCGGGTCTGCGCCGTGAAGGGGACGAAGGTGGCGTTGAGGCTCGCCATGTCGCGCGCGCGGATGCCGTATTTTTCCTTGGCGAGCACTACGATCGAGCGGCCTTCGGGGGTCTCGTCGGCCAGCGAAGCAAGCTGCGCTGCATCGGCGAGTTCCTTTTCGGTGACGCCCCGGATCGGCCGGAACTCGCTCGCCTGACGGTTGCCGAGCGTGATCGTGCCGGTCTTGTCGAGCAGCAGCGTGTCGACGTCGCCAGCGGCTTCAACGGCACGGCCGGACATGGCCAGAACATTGAAGCGGACCAGCCGGTCCATACCGGCAATGCCGATGGCCGAGAGCAGTGCGCCAATGGTGGTCGGAATCAGCGTGACGAACAGGGCGACCAGAACGATGATGGGAACATACCCGCCCGCATAGGTCGCGAAGCTCGGAATGGTCACGACCGCCAGAACGAAGATCAGCGTCATGCCCGCAAGCAGGATATTGAGCGCGATTTCGTTCGGCGTTTTCTGGCGCTCGGCGCCTTCAACGAGAGCGATCATCTTGTCGATGAAAGTCGAGCCAGCCGCGGCCGTGATCCGGACCTTGATCCAGTCGGAGAGCACTTGCGTGCCGCCAGTGACGGCGGAGCGGTCGCCACCAGACTCGCGGATGACAGGGGCCGATTCGCCGGTGATAGCCGCTTCGTTCACCGACGCGACGCCCTCGATGACTTCGCCGTCAGAGGGGATGATGTCGCCGGGCTCGACGAGAACAACGTCACCAACCTTCAGCGTGGCCCCGGGCACCATTTTGTAGTCGGAGCCGCCGTTCGAAAGCAGCTTGGCCTGGGTCTCGCTGCGCGTGCGCCGAAGCGATTCCGCCTGCGCCTTGCCGCGCCCTTCGGCGACGGCTTCGGCAAAGTTGGCGAAAAGCACTGTGAACCAGAGCCACAGCACGATCTGCAGCGAGAAGCCGACATTTTCGGCCCCGGTCGCGATGTCCTTCAACAGCAGCACCGTCGTCAGCACCGAGACGACCGCGACGACGAACATTACGGGGTTTTTGGCGAGGCTCTTCGGATTCAGTTTCCGGAAGGCATCGCCAATGGCCGGTACAAGTATGCGAGCGTCCAGCATGCTCGCGGATTTGGACTGGTTCATAAGAAACTCCAGCGAGTTTGTTCTTGGGGGCCAACCACTCGGTCACGCCGCCGCGAGCAATTCAGTGATAAGTTTGGCGAGGAGCACCACGCCCCCCAAAGTCAGTGTCATGCCGAGAATGATCGTCGATGCCCTGGGCGGTCTGGCCGCCCCTCGCTTCTGAAACCAGGAGCGAGGGTTCACGACAAATCGGATCGATCTCAGCCATTTGGCCGTCATCGCGATCCTCAGAACGTCTGGCCCGCCAGCATGGCGAAGTGCTCGACGATCGGACCCAGCGCCAGGACCGGGAAGAACGTCAGGCCGCCGACGATCAGCGTCACGCCAACGACAAGGCCGATGAACAGCGGTCCCGTCGTGGGCAGTGTTCCCGTCGATGCCGGCACGCTCTTCTTGGCCGCGAGCGAGCCCGCGATCGCCAGGACCGGCACGATGAGCAGGAAGCGCCCCATCAGCATCGCGAGACCGATAGTAATGTTGTAGAAGGGCGTATTCGCGCTCAGACCGGCAAAGGCGCTGCCGTTGTTGTTGGCGCCGGACGTGAAGGCGTACAACACCTCGCTCAATCCATGCGGGCCAGCGTCCTGGATGCTGGACAAGCCAACAGGAAGAACGACGGCGATCGCGGTCAGGGCCAAGATGGCGAGCGACGGTCCAAGCATCGCGAGGATGCTCATCTTCACTTCCTTGGCCTCGATCTTCTTGCCGATATATTCCGGCGTGCGACCGACCATCAGACCGGCGATGAAGACGGCGAGGATCGCGAAGATCAAGGTGCCGTAGACACCGGCGCCGATGCCACCGAGCGGCGGGATCTGCATGTTGAACAGGGGCACAAGGCCGCCAAGCGGCATGAGGCTGTCATGCATAGTGTTGACGGCGCCCGTCGAGGCCGACGTCGTTACGACGGCGAAGAGCGAGGAAAGCGCAATGCCGAACCGCGTCTCCTTGCCTTCCATGTTGCCGCCCTCGAGGCCGAGCGCATGCAGGATGGGGTTGCCGGCAGCTTCCGCCCAATAGACGACGCCGATGCCCGCGACGACGATGGTGAGTATCGCGCCAAGCAGCGCCCAACCCTGCTTCTGGTTGCCGATCATGCGGCCGAACACATTCAGCATCGCAAAGGAGATCGAGTAGATCGCCAGAATGTGGATCAAGTTGGTCAGTGCCGTCGGATTCTCGAACGGATGGGAAGAGTTGGCGTTGAAGAAGCCGCCGCCATTGGTTCCCAGATGCTTGATGATCATCTGCGAAGCGACAGGGCCCTGCGCGATGGTCTGCTGCGCGCCTTCAACCGTCGTGGCGACGGTGTAGGGGTTCAGGTTCTGCGGAACGCCTTGCCACACCAGCACCAGGCTGCCGACGATGCAGATCGGCATCAGGATGTAGAGCGTCGCCCGCGTCAGATCGACCCAGAAATTGCCGACGGTCTTGGCGGACGCGCGAGAGAAGCCGCGAATGATCGCCATGGCCCCGGCCACGCCCACAGCCGCCGACACGAAGTTCTGCACCGTGATGCCGGCCATCTGTGTCAGATAGCTCATGGTGGTTTCGCCGCCATAGCCCTGCCAGTTGGTGTTGGTCATGAAGCTGACCGCCGTGTTGAACGACGAATCCGCGCTTACAGCACCCATTCCGGCCGGGTTGAAGGGCAAACCGCCCTGGATGCGCTGCAAGAGATAAAGCAGTGCGAAACCGGCCAGGTTGAACAGCAGCATGGCGCCCAGGTAGGTCGTCCAGTGCTGCTCTTCCTTCTCACTGGTTCCGGCCATGCCATAGAGGCCGCGTTCCACGGGTCCCAGAACCGGCGAAAGGAAGGTCCTCTCGCCGTTCATGACACGCGTGATGTAGCCGCCGAGCGGCTTCACCAGCGCGATGACGATCCCGAGAAAGACTAGGATCTGTATCCATCCATTTATGGTCATCGGTCGTTTCTTTCCGAGCTGTTGCCTTGATCAGAACCGCTCGGGACGAGCGAGGGCGTAAAGCAGGTAGCCGGTGATAAACACCGCGACTGCTGCCCCAAGGAAATATTCCAAGATCATGTTGCCGCCTCCTGGGTCAGAGCTTTTCGCAAAGCTTGATGTATCCAAACATCAAGGCGAAGAATCCGAACCCTATCGCTAGTACAAGAACATCCATTGCTTTCGCCTCCGGCGCCGCTGTTGGTACAAATGGCCGCCCAGGATGGATCGTCCTGACCGGTCACAGGTTGAATTCTTCCAGCGCGCCCTTGCGTACGCACGGGTGCCGGAGGAGGAATTTGACGGAAATATGGACGCGAACCGCATATAGGTTCGAGAGAGAACGGGGCCTCAAAAAATAGGAATCCAATAGTTATTTTGGCGGCGCGCATAAAAATTCCATAGGAATTTCTGCCAAACCGCCCATTGGCAAGCAAAAAGCCCACCGACTCGGTAGAGGCGGCAGGCTTTGCTTATGTCAACGAGAAGAGTTACTTCTCCATCTCACTCGTCACGGTAACGTCAGCGAGCGTGAGCGAGTCATCGATAGCAACCGGCTAGGCGGCGGCCCGGCGTCCAAACAGCGGGTCAAGGCTCAGGCGCTGGCTTTCGGCCATGCAGATCACAGCCCCTGTCGCGTTATTGGTTTCCTGACGGGCGAAGTGAATCGCCGCATCCTTGCTGACAAAGCAGCCGCCGACGAGGTTACGCTCATCGCGGACGGTCCAGCATCCTCGGTTGTCCTGGCCGACGAAAAAATGATTTAGAGGTTGGGGAGGCTCTTTCGGCTGAATGGCGCTTGCCATGGAAGATGATCCTGATTGTTCGTTGAAGAGTGAGCTGTGGACGTCGTTGGCGCGCTAGCCGGCCAACGCGGTGACTGTGGCGACAGCCGCAATCACGAGGGCCATCACGACTCCGAGCCGCAGGAACATTCCAACGTCGGCCATCGGCTCATCCGAGCGCACGGCAACCTTGGCTTCGCCATCCGTCCGCCCAGGGTTGGCCTTGTTCTGTTGTTGCATCGCATAGAAATAGTATCCGAGAGGGTGCATTGAAGAGATCCTTTCTCAGTATCGGCAGGCCATTCCACTCGTCGAGTCAAATGATGCCTTTTGCCGATACATTGAATTTAAAGATGTCGGGATTTGTTCTCCATTTCACGGATAGCCGGATTTCATAGTATTTTCATTGGAGAACACAGCAGCATCATGCTGTTCTTATAAGGGCGATCCGATCAGGCCGAGAGGGGGACGAGAGACCTCTCGGCGACCAAAGACGTATCGATCTCCAAGGAGTCGATCTCCGCCACGGCAGCGCGTATTCTTGCTGCGGTGCCTTCAGTGACCTCGACCAGCGGAAGGCGGACGGCGGGCGAGTATCCGCGCGCGCAATGCAACGCGAACTTGACCGGGCATGGGTTGCTTTCAAGCTCCAGCGCCTCGATCAGCGGGAAAAGATGGGCGTTGATGCGCCGAGCTTCCAGATAGGCACTCTTCCGCACCGCGCCGATCATCGCCGCTGTCAGCATCGGGGCGACGTTCGACACGACCGAAATGGCGCCGTCGCCGCCAGTCGCCATGAAAGCCAGCATGGATCGGTCATGGCCGGAAAGCTGCGTGAAACGATCGCCGAATCGGACGGCCATCGTGCTAGCCCGCGTCGGATCTCCGCTTGCGTCCTTGACGCCGACAAGACCGGGCAGGTGCGCAAGGCGGTCGAGCGTTTCGATCCTGATATCGACGGCCGTCCGGGAAGGCACGTTATAGATGATGATCGGCAGCTCGGCAGCTTGCGCGACGCTCTCGAAATGCCGGAACAGGCCCTCTTGACTCGGCCGACTATAGTAAGGCGTGACGACCAAAGCACCATCCGCGCCAAGGCGAGCCGCCTCGCGGGTCAACTCCACGGTACGCCGGGTGTCGTTGGTGCCCGAGCCGGCGATCACCGGCACACGGCCATTGGAGACCTCGACGCACAAGCGGATCACCGCCGCCCATTCCGGATGAGACAGGGTCGGCGCCTCGCCCGTAGTGCCGCAGGCGACAAGCCCCTGTACGCCCTGGTCGATCTGCCAGTTGGCGAGTTCCGCCAAGGCGTCGAAAGCGATAGCCTCACCCCTGTACGGGGTGACAAGTGCGGTCATCAGACCGCCGAATAACGGAGGGTCGCCACTGGGTTTCATGCTGCCTCTTCTCCACGTTTCGAGAGTTCTTTTGGTCGGCGCTGGCGACGATCGAGGGAGCCCAGCAGTGCGATCAGCATGGCAGCGGCCAGATCGTCGTGTCGGCCCACGCACCTGCGCAAATTGCCTCGATCGCTCCACGCCACGCGACAACGCCAACGATCTCCCGAGCGGCCCATCGACCAAGGATGCCGCGTTGGTTGCAGATGCGCTCCGAGTTCGAGAACCGCTTCAAGCAAGGCATTTGCTTCGAGCAGATCACGGAGCCGGCGGTGCCGTCGAAACTGCGACTGATCTTCGCGCTCCTCGATAATCCTCACAGCCAGCCAGATGTGGTGCTCCTTGAGGACCCGAGCCATCTCCAACTGCGTCCTCAGGCCTGGCAGCGCAGCCAGACGGCTTTCACCGATACCCGGCCTTGGATCGTCGGCTTGGAGATCTGGAGCCGCAGGGCGTGTCATGCCGCTCTCAGAAAAACTATGGCGACGACCTGCACCGCGGCACAGCTCGCAGCAAACATCAGAAGCAGGTATTCCGATCTACGGCGTCGCTCGCGTTTGCTGAACCTCGGTTTCGGTCGTGGCAACCTGGGGTGAGCAGGACGGCCCGAAAATCTGCATTCAGCCGCCATTTCTGAGCACCAGGTAGATGCTGGGGCCTGCGGCAGCAAGAACAGCGCAACCGGCGATCACCACGAGAGCGATGATCTCCACGGCGCAGCGGAAGACGTGTCGGGAGACTTGGCGCTTGCTTGGTACAGCCCGGCTCAATTTTCGCCCTCGCTCCCCATCTGACGCGGCTCGCGCCGCCGACTGAGGTTCATCATCTCCAGGCAGAAGCGACCGTCTGTCAGTTGAAGATAGAGGCGGTAGCAGCCGTAGCTCTCGCCTATCAGCCTTGCCGCACCGACCGCATCATTGCGCGTCGGGTGGCACCATTCGGAGTCTTCACCTTCAAGATGCACAGTCCAGCGATCATCATAGTTCCGATAGACCCAGAGAACGGGCAGGACCGGATACAAAGTCGCTGTGGCTTGAGGAGCCTCCAATTTCGATATGATCTGTTCCAAACACATGTTTCACCTAAGCTCGCAGTGCGTTTGCGGAGCCGGTGGCTCCGCATTTCCGGCTGCGCCCGTCCTAGAAAAGCACCCCGGCCTCAAACATCCCGCGTACCTGGTCGCGCTTGTCGAAGTTGGAGCCAAAGCCGTAGCCTTCGGTGACCCGATCGATGCGGGTGTACGAAAGCTCGGTACGCGCGAAGAAGATCCCGCGCTGGTAGGTCGGCGTCACCGTCAGCGACCACGCCCTGCTTTTCGGCCCGTAGAGCAGATTGGTGGGGGCGCAGTCTGCGGCGACGCCGCAATCTCCTCCGCTTGAAGCGATGTACTCGGCACGTCCAGCGATCGAGAAATTCTCATTGATGGCATATCGAGCCAGCAGCGCTCCGCCGAATGTTTCGGCGGAGCGCTCAATCCCGATGTCCCTGTTCGAGCGGACCGTTGTGTATTGCAGGTAGGGCTGGAGCGTCAGCGGGCCGTCGACATAGGTGTAGATCACATTGAAGATGCTACTGTTGTTCTGCGCCAGAGGCGTCGCCGCGCCGGTCTTGCCGGACTCTGCAAAATTACCCGCGGCGACCAGCGTGATCGTGCTCGACGGCGTCGCCGCATAAGACAACAGACCGGATACCCAGTTGTAATCCCCTGAGTAGAAACCATCATTGACCGACACCGAAGCGTTGACCGGCCCATTGCTATAGTTCACCTGCACACCGCGGCTGATCGCCGGCTCCTGGTTCCAGAGCAGGCCGCGCGCGATATTCATATTTTGGAAGGTGAAGGTCGATTCCGCGCCGATCAACGTCGGCAGTAAACCCGCCTGCACTGAGATATTCGGCGACAGCTCGAGCTTGCCATAAGCAACCGGCACCGCCCCGTACAACTGATCGGTGACGTCGGTTGCGCGGTTATAGGCCGAGCCCAAAGAAGGCAGCGAGTAGACACCGCCCTGGACGAAGAACGTCAAGGGCGCCCCGGTTGTCTGCACCTGAATTTGGGCATTGCCGATATCGACGAGGGGATCTGTCGTTCGAGGATCGACTCCGGGAATGCCGTTCGTCTGCGCATTGCCGATGCCTGTGAGCTGGCCGGTGATATGAAACCGGCCAAACACGCCCGCATCCGTACTCATCGGATCGGGGTTCGGGCGCAGAGGACCACCAAAGCTCGGCGCGCTCAGGGGTTCCGCCGCTGCCTGGCCAAGACCCATCATCGAACCGGCCATGATCGCGACCGCGCCAACTGCGCTCCGGCAAAGCGTCCGCCGACGCCCAGACCCCGGTCTTGTTGGACGACCGGCCTCGGCTGTGGCCGTTGCGGCGGGTGCGAGGGACGGTTTAAGCGGCTTCATACCTTCAGATCCTTCCGGTTTGGTGGGACCCTCAAGCTAAATAGAGCCGCATATTATTTCGACGGGAGCTCAGCCGCGCTGCGATAGTATTTTCATAAGAAAAAGCCCTGACAAAAATATGCGTACTCATATAGTCGGATTTTTATTTGACTGATCACGACTTTGCGCTCTCTCTCGCGCGGGAGTGTGCTTCTATGATTGACCAGAATCTCGACTATCTCGCTAACTTGCTTTGCCAAAACCGTCGGCAGGGAATTACCTCAGATATCCCGTTCGATCTGCTTCGAAGCGAGGATGACGCCTGGGCGGTGCAGTCAGCAGCAATCTCGGCCTTCGCCAATGACGCGGTAGGATACGCCCTCATAGGGACTTGCCCGGCCATTCGCGGCTCGCTTGGCCTTGCCAGTCCGATCTACTGCCCGATTCCTGTGGGAACAGTGCTTCAGGACTCCCACGGGCCGTTCCGGATTCCCCAGGGTTTCATCGGGGCACAATGCGAAATCGTCTTTACGATAGGAGGTCCCCTGGGGGCGGACCATTGGCCCATCACTCGCGATCAATTTTGCAAGGCGATCCTGAGCTACCAACCGGCTATCGGTCTTGTCGGGCGACGTGGTCACCTGACTGGGCAACCGCACCTGGCCGCCATCGCTGACTATGCGTTCCATGTTTCGACGATCGTTGACAAATATCATGAGCCAACAAGCCTGGAGGCCATCGACAGGATCGACATGCGAGCGTCGATCAATAACGTTCCGGCGTTTCAGTCGGCATCGGGAGAGGGGCTGGTTGATCCGATAAACTCTGCGCTCTGGCTCGTGAATGACCTGATCGCCAGAGGCAATTATCTCAGCGCCGGCGATATCGTAGCTACCGGATCGATCATCCCGATGCTGCTGCAAATCCTTCCTGGTCAGGAACTGAAGGTCGAGTTGTCAGGCGTTGGTGACGCATCCGCACGGTTTCTTTGAACCAAAAGAAGCAGCCGATCAGACGGCCAACTGATGGCCACTGAAAATGTATAGACCCAACGCCGTCGCTGCCAACCATAGGGCTTCATCCCAATAGGTGAAGCTGGTCTTGCCGAATCGTTCGCCGCGATGAACTGCGTAAGCGACGGCCATTACGCCGTATATGCCGGTCCACAGCGCGAATGTGGCAAGGAAGTTCTCGCTCTTCAAAATGTAGGCGATTGCCGCAGCGACGACCAGCTTGATGCCATAGCGCCCAATATGCTCTCGCGACTGCTCGTCTAACCGCATAACACGCCTGGATCGTTCGTTAGTTCAGGCCGAAGACGAGAGACAGCCGGTAGCCGACATACCCAACGCCGATCGCGGTAATCGCCAGGACAAGCAGCAAGCCAAGCCCGCCGTTCCCCGGCTCTTTCTGAGGGCGCGGCGCCTCGTTCTGATTCTTCCGGACCCTATCATTTCCAGCCATTTGCGATGAGCGCTCCCTCAGCGCTCCAGTGCGCAGCTCTTTCTAGGATGCTGCTGCATAGGAATTCGAGAGGGACGGTCCGCAAGCTGCATAAGCGGATTTTATTTCGGAGCTTGATGTGCGTTGCTAGGTGAACTGCATCACGGGGTCAGGATCGAAAACCTTACTCCCCCGTTCCACTTCGATCTTGGGAACAGCGGCAGAAGTGTTCATGGTTCTGGTATGAAATGGCGCGCCCGACACGATTCGAACGTGTGGCCTCCACCTTCGGAGGGTGGCGCTCTATCCAGCTGAGCTACGGGCGCATCGATATTCAGATAGTGTCCGAGACCGAACGGGGTCAATCCCGAATCGAACAAATGCATCGACGGCAAACGGGGCGGGTCCTGAACCTGCCAAATTTCGCCGTTCGTCCTCTACAACCTCCTCTCAGTTTGCTTCCGTGGCGCTTCCGCGACCTTTGGATGCGACTTCATGCTTCCGTCGAGTTCCGCCAAAGCATTGGTTTTGCTCGTATTTTTCGACCCGCATACACAGCAAAAAGAGCTTGCCTTTGCCTTCGGAGGGCAGCGCTCTATCCAGCTGAGCTACGGGTGCTTGGGCCGCAAGCCGCGTTGGCGCGGACCATAGCGCAATGACCGCTGTTGGACAACAGCCATCGAGGGGTGATCGGCGGGTGTCCGATGGTCCGGTCTATTCGATGACGTCTTCGAGCTGATAGAGGCCGCGTGGGTCCTCTATCTCGAGCACCCACAGGTCGCTATCCCGCTGCGATTGGCGCTGGATATAGGCATCGGCCGTAGCCTCATCCACGGGCTCAGGCCCCGTCGCCCGCATCCAGCCCCGCTCTCCCGCCATAGTGCTGGCCGGGGTGAAGACCGTGCAGTCCGCACGGCCCCGATACACCTTGATGAGAATAGATCCCGCATCGGGGTCGCCGCGGCGGCTGATCACCGCCGGGACGGCCAGGGCATCGCAGCGACGAATCTGGGCAGAGACCCACAGCGCCGAGCGAATGCGGGGCGGGGGTGAGAACTCGTCAGGCTGCAAGGAGATTTGAACCTGTGTGGGCTGGCCGCCTCGCGGGCCGCCGCCCGTTAGTTGACGCGATGTGACCCCGGCTCTTGCGCCCAGGTGAGGACCGTGTCCGAAACCCGCACGCCGTAGCCGTCGACCGGCCTGGTCGCGCCGAAAGGCCCGGAGAAGGCCACCACCGCCAAGCCCATGTTGATCAGGCACAGTGCCGCAATCAACAGCATCAGCACCCGCCTGTCATGATTGAGAACTTTCGCATCCGTCCGCATGATCGCGCTCTTCTCGCTTCCCATGACGTGACAGTAACAGCCATTTTCATGAATAGTTCCTGAAGCTCGAGCAGTGCTTCGCCCGCCAAATTCCGCGAAGATGGGGGGCTGGTTAATGACGGCTTCCACAGTCTTGCCACATTTTATGCGACCGTGTCGTTGCCCGCACGCGCCACTTGGTTTGGGTGGCATCGGCGCGTGGGAGGTGGCATAGTGCCCGCCGATGAACATGCTCGCCTCCAAACCCGCTCTCTCGGCCACGGACCGCCTCTATCTCGTAGACGGTTCCGGCTATATTTTCCGTGCGTATCACGCGTTGCCGCCGCTCAACCGCAAGAGCGACGGCTTACCCACAGGCGCCGTGCTCGGTTTCTGCAACATGCTCGCGAAATTTTTGCGCGATGCTCAGAACGGAGAGAAGCCGAGCCACCTGGCGGTGGTGTTCGACTATTCGGCCAGGTCTTTCCGCAACGAAATCTATGCGGAATACAAGGCCCACCGCCCGGACGTGCCGGAGGATCTCATCCCGCAGTTTCCGCTGATCCGCCAAGCGGTGCACGCCTTCAACGTGCATTGCATCGAGATGGAGGGCTACGAGGCCGACGACATCATCGCCACCTATGCCCGCCAGGCGGCCGAGGCGGGAGCTTCCGTCCGCATCGTCTCGTCCGACAAGGACCTGATGCAATTGGTGCGGCCTGGCGTGGTGATGTATGACCCGATGCCGGGCAAGGAGAGGATCATCGGCGAGGCCGAGGTGTTGGAGAAGTTCGGGGTGCCGCCCGCGAAGGTCATCGACGTGCAGGCGCTTGCGGGCGATTCCGTCGACAACGTGCCGGGCGTTCCCGGCATTGGGGTCAAGACCGGTGCCCAGCTCATCAGCGAGTTCGGCGATCTCGATACGCTGCTGGCGCGCGCCGGCGAGATCAAGCAGCCCAAGCGCCGGGAAAAGCTGATCGAGTTCGCCGAGCAGGCGCGCATCTCCCGCGAGCTGGTGCGGCTGAAGCACGACGTGCCCTTGGAGGTGCCGGTCGACGCGCTGACGGTGCAGGAGCCTGACCCGAAGACGTTGGTCGCCTTCCTCAAGGCCCTGGAGTTCACCGCCCTCACCCGCCGCATGGCGGCGGCCTATGATGTGGATGCGGACCAGGTGGAGCCGGCACCGCTCAAGCTCGATGCCTGGACCCCGAAGCTCGCGCTGCCGGAGAGCCCGCCGGATGCCGGCCCTGCCGAGCAGGCGGCCAGAATTGCCGCGGCAGAGCGCGCAACCCCTCAGGCGGGGGCGGCCGCCCAGGCCGAGGCTGTGCGCGCCGTGCCGTTCGATGCAACGCGCTATGCCTGCCTCAAGGCGGAGGAAGAGCTCGACGACTGGGTGGCCGACATCTACGCCCAGGGCTATGTGGCCCTGGACCTGCGGGTTGGCGGCGGCGACATGATGACATGCGACATCGTCGGCTTTGCCCTCAGCACCGGGCCGGGGAAGGCCTGCTATGCCCCCTGCGGGCACAAGGCCTCGCCGGGGCTCGACTTCGGCGGGCACGATATTCCCCAGTTCCGCCGGCCCGACCTGTTGACCAAGCTCAAGCCGGTGCTGGAGGATCCCTCGATCCTCAAGGTCGGGCACGACATCAAGGCGACGACCCTCATCCTGTCGCGCCACGGCATCGAGCTTGCGCCGCTCGATGACGTGATGCTCATGTCCTATGCGCTGGAGTCCGGCCTCAACGGCCATGGGCTGGAGGATCTTGCGAGCAAGCATTTCGGGCATCAGCCGGCGGCGCTGAAAACTCTGCTCGGCTCCGGCAAGGCCCAGCTCACCTTCGACCTGATCGGGCTTGACGGCGCCTCATCCTATGCCTCGGAACGGGCGGACCTCATCCTGCGGCTGTGGCTCATGCTGAAGGCGCGGCTGGCGGCCGAAGGCGTCGCCACGGTCTATGAGACGCTCGAGCGCCCGCTTGTGCCGGTGCTGGCCAGAATGGAGCGGGAAGGCATCATGGTGGACCGCCAGGTGCTTTCGCGCCTGTCGGGCGAGTTCGCGCAGATCATGGCTGGGCTCGAAGCCCAGATCTATGGAGCCGCTGGCGGGCCGTTCAATATCGGCTCGCCCCAGCAGCTCGGCGCGCTGCTCTTCGACCGCATGGGCCTGCCGGGCGGAAAGAAGACGAAGACCGGCGCCTGGAGCACCGGAGCGGATGTCCTGGAAGCGCTCGCCGCCGAGGGGCACGAGCTGCCGAGCCTGGTGCTGGACTGGCGCCAGCTCTCGAAGCTCAAGAGCACCTATACGGACACGCTGCCCAGCCACATCGATGGGCAGGGCCGCATTCACACCAGCTTCGCCCTGGCCTCGACCAGCACCGGGCGGCTGTCGTCGTCGGAGCCGAACCTGCAGAACATCCCGGTGCGGACCGATGCGGGGCGCAAGATTCGCACCGCCTTCATCGCCAGTCCCGGCCACAAGCTGGTGAGCGCCGACTACAGCCAGATCGAGCTGCGCATCCTGGCGCATATGGCCGAGATCCCCCAGCTCAGGCAGGCCTTCGCCGACGGGCTCGACATTCACGCCATGACCGCATCGGAGATGTTCAACACGCCGATCCAGGGCATGGACCCCATGGTGCGGCGGCGCGCCAAGGCCATCAATTTCGGCATCATCTACGGCATCTCCGCCTTCGGGCTCGCCCATCAGCTGGGTATCCCGCGCGAAGAGGCGAGCGAGTACATCAAGCGCTATTTCGAGCGGTTTCCCGGTATTCGCGACTATATGGAGACGACCAAGGAGACGTGCCGGCGCCAGGGCTATGTGAAGACGTTGTTTGGCCGGCGCTGCCATTTCCCCGGCATCAACGTGAAACATCCCTCCGAGCGCGCGTTCAACGAGCGGGCTGCCATCAATGCGCCGATCCAGGGTTCGGCCGCCGACATTATCCGGCGGGCGATGATCCGCATGCCCGGCGCACTGGCGGCGGCGAAGGTTCCCGCGCGCATGCTGCTGCAGGTGCATGACGAGCTGATCTTCGAGGTGCCGGAAGGCGAGATCGAGGCGACCATGGCCGTGGCGGTGAAGGTCATGGAGGCGGCCGCGGAGCCGGCGATAAAGCTCCGGGTGCCACTCAAGGTCGATGCGCGCGCCGCGGATAATTGGGAAGCGGCCCATTGAGGCAAGAGGTTTCGGGGATGCGTGAGGATTTGCGGCGCTCGCGGCTGATGGCGATCATCCGCGAGCGCTCGTTCAAGGACAATGTCGAGGTGACGCTGGCCTCAGGCCGCAAGAGCAACTTCTACTTCAACATGAAGCCCACCATGCTGCATCCGGAGGGGGCGGGGCTGCTCGCCGAGCTGGTGCTGGACGCGTTGGGACCGAGCCGGCCCGACTATGTGGGCGGGCTCGAGATGGGAGCGGTGCCGATCGTGTCATGGACCGCGGCGGCAAGCTTCCTGCGCGCCACGCCCGTGAAGGCCTTCTTCGTGCGCAAGAAGGCCAAGGAGCACGGCGCCAAGCTGCTGGTCGAGGGGCTGGCCCCCGGCGAGAGCCTGGAAGGAAAACGGGTGGTGGTGGTGGAGGACGTGACCACAACGGGCGAGTCGGCCCTCAAAGCTGTGGAAGCGGTGCGCGAGGCCGGCGGCCACGTCGTCCAGGTGCTCACCCTGGTCGACCGCCAGGAGGGGGCTCAGGAGACGATGGACCGCGCCGGGCTGCCTTTCGCCTCGATCTTCACCGCCGCCGAATTCAGGGGAAACTAGCCGTCAAAGGACGCGTCTCATGACATTCGGCAGTGATGATGACGACGGCGATGAGGGGCAAGTCGGCCCCGGCAAGCCGCGCACCGTCCTGGAGCTAATCTGGGGTGAGGGCTGGTCGCTGCCGGGCGGGCCGGAACGAGTCGATCGGCTGATTGCCGGGCTGGATCTGAGCCAGGCGCAGGTGCTCGACATTGGCTGCGGTTCGGGCGGTGCGGACATCTACCTCGTCCAGAAGCATCATGCAGCCCATGTCACCGGCATGGACCAGGATGGTGAGCGGCTGGCCGCGGCCAGAAGGAAGGCCGCAGACCTTGGACTCGTCGACCGGCTTTCCTTCGCCGAGCTCACGGCCGGTGTCCTGCCCTTCGGCGATGCCCAGCTTGGGGTGGTTTGCAGCATGAACAGCTCGGGTCGCCTCGCGGAGGATAACCTCGCTCGCGAGAGCCACAGGGTGCTGCGTAGCGGCGGGACCGTTGCCGTCAGTACGTTCGTGGCGGGCGACGGCGGCACCTCTTCGCCCGCGCTGCGCCGCTACTTCGAGTTGGCCGGGTCGGCATTTCCTCCGCTTCCGGCCGACCAGTATCGCGACGCGCTCCGGAACGCTGGATTCTCTCAGATTTTGGAAACGGATCAAACCGCCTGGTATGCCGGCGTGGCCCGCAACGAGCTTGCCTCTTTTCAGGGTGCCATCCGCAACGAGATGGTCGAGCTGTTTGGCCAGGCCGTTGCCGAGGACGCAACCGCTGCCTGGAGCACGCTGATCGCGGCGCTCGACCGTGGCGAGTGCCGGCTTCTGGATATGCGCGCCCGCAAGCCTTGAGCGGAGAGCCGCGCGCCGGCCTCCATGCCTGCGGCGCCATTGCGGCTTTACCTGGGCGCGATCAGGATGCAGTTTGCACGGGCCCATTGGGCATCCCGCTTCCTCGCCAGCCCTCCCTGGCGTCTCACGCCCGTTCCTCATGTCTGCCTCCGCTTCCGAATCCAGCGCCCGCATCCGCGGCATCTTCATGATGATCGCGGCCTTCACCTTGTTTTCGGGCCTCGATGCCACGGCGAAATATCTGGGTCAGACCTACCCGGTGGTTCAGGTCGCGTTCGCGCGCTACGGGTTCGCGGTCGTTTTCGCGGTTTGCTATCTTGTCTGGCTCAATGCGCTCGCCCATATCCGCGCGCGCAACTTGAAGCTCCAGATCATCCGCGGCCTGCTCTTGGCCGCATCCACGGCGTGCAACTTTCTCGCCCTGCGCTATCTCCAGCTGGCGGAGACCGCCTCCATTTCCTTCTCAAACCCGTTGTGGGTCTGTGCCCTCTCGGTGCCGCTCTTGGGCGAGAAAGTCGGCCCGCGGCGCTGGATGGCAGTGGTGGTGGGGTTCATTGGCGTGCTGATCATCGTGCGGCCGGGAATGAGCGGCTTCCAGCCCGCGGCGATCATCTCGATCATCGCCGCCCTGTTCACCGCGCTTTATCAGATCGCCACGCGCAAGATCGCCGAATACGACAGCGCGCTCACGACGATGTTCTACACCGCCGCCGTCGGCGCGGCGGCACTGCTGCCGGCGGTTCCGGCCGTCTGGGTCACGCCCGATGCGCAGGGCTGGGCGCTCATGATGCTGGTCGGCGCCTTCGGCACCATCGGCCACCAGCTGCTCATCCACGCCCACAGGCTTGCGCCCGCCGCAGTGCTGGCGCCCTTCTCCTATAGCCAAATCGTGATGATGGTGGTGATCGGCTATTTGGTATTTGGTGATTTGCCCGACCTGTGGACGGTGGTCGGCGGGGTCATTGTCGTCGCCAGCGGGGTCTACCTGTTCTACCGCGAGCGGAAGGTCAAGGGCAGGGCTGTCGAGTCATCAATCGGACACGATTCTTGCTCAGGGTGATCATGACTATTCGCTTGATTTTTTTAGCAGTGGGTTAAAGCCCTGTCCCTACAGTGAAAAAATCGGGTGTGGGCAAGTTCAGGCTGAATCAATGGGCGTATTCCGATCGCGGGCCAGGGCCGATGTCGACAAAAAAGACGTCCGCGAGCCCCGGCTCTTTGCGGCCGAAGACCGGCGCTCGGGCTTGAGCAAGCCGGGCGGGCAGGATGGGGGCAAGCGAAACGGCAGAGGCAGCGGCCGCGGTCCGCGCAGGAAGCGGTCGTGGCTGGCGCGCTCCGTCTATTGGACGCTGACCCTCGGGCTTTGGGGCCTGATCGCCATCATCGGCATCTCCGTCTATTTTTTGCTGGCGCTGCCTAACGATACCTTATTCAAGATCCCGGCCCGCGAACCGGGCATGGTGCTGCTGGCCGACGACGGCCAGGTGCTGGTCGAGCGCGGCTCGTTCACCGGCGACGACATCCGGCTCGACGAGCTGCCGCCCTATGTACCGCAGGCGGTGCTGGCGATCGAGGACCGGCGCTTTTATCAGCATTTCGGCATCGATCCCATCGGGACGTTCCGCGCCGTCATCGCCAATATGCGGTCGGGCAGCGTGGTGCAGGGCGGCTCGACCCTCACCCAGCAGCTGGCGAAGAATCTGTTCCTCGAGTCGGACCGCACGCTGGAACGCAAGATCCAGGAGGCGGTGCTGGCCTTATGGCTGGAGCATGAATTCTCCAAGGAGGAGATCCTCCAGCTCTATCTCAACCGGGTCTATTTCGGCGCGGGTGCCTATGGCATCGAGGCGGCGGCGAAACGCTACTTCCACAAATCGGCCCGGGACCTGAACCTGGCCGAGGCCGCCACCCTCGCAGGCCTGTTGAAGGCTCCCTCCAACTACAACCCGATCAGGAACCCGGAAGCGGCCGAGGAGCGCGCCTATGCGGTGCTCAACGCGATGGTCGAGGAGCACTATATCACCCGGGAGCAGGGCCAGAAGGCCATCGACAACCCGGCGGGCGTGGTTGGGCCGGCAGAACTGCCGGCGAGCCGCTATGTGGCCGACTGGATCGCCGACATGGTGCCGAACCTGATCGGCAGCTACACGGAAAGCCTCATCGTCGAGACAACCATCGACAGCGCGATTCAGGATGAGACGGAAGCCGCGGTGCGCAAGCATCTGGCCGGCGAGGGCGCCAAGCAGAATGCGCAGCAGGCGGCGGTTGTGGTGATGGATGCGGCCGGCGGCATCAAGGCCATGGTCGGCGGCCGCTCCTACAGCAAGAGCCAGTACAACAGGGCCGTCAGGGCCAAGCGGCAGCCTGGCTCGGCCTTCAAGCCCTTCGTCTATCTGGCCGCCATGGAGCATGGGTTCTCGCCAGACAGCGTGCTGGTCGATGAGCCGGTGCGCTTCGGCAGCTGGACGCCGGAGAACTACTCCCGGCAGTATTTCGGGCCGGTGACTCTGCGGACGGCGCTCGCCCGCTCGCTCAACACCATTGCCGCGAAGCTGGCGGTCCAAGTCGGACCGGAAACGATCATCGAAGCGGCACATCGGGTAGGCATACAGTCGCCGCTTGCCCCGAATGCCTCGATCGGCCTCGGCACCTCGGAAGTGACGCTGCTGGAGCTCACCAGCGCCTACGCCGCCTTCGCCAATGGCGGCTACAAGGCGATCCCCTTCGTCATCAACCGCATCGTCACCAAGGGCGGCAAGGTGCTCTATGAGCGCATCCCGGCCGAGACCGGGCGGGTGCTGGACCCGGTTACCGTGGGTGAGATGAACGACATGATGCGTACGGCCATCCACGACGGCACCGCCAAGCGCGCCATGCTAGAGGGGCAGGATGCCGCCGGCAAGACCGGCACCAGCCAGAATTTCCGGGATGCTTGGTTCGTCGGCTACACGGCACATCTGGTGGCGGGCGTGTGGGTCGGCAATGATGACGGAACCCCCACCAACAAGGCGACCGGCAGCGGCCTTCCCGCCGCCATCTGGAAGGATGTGATGGCCGATGCCCATCGCGGCATGCCGGCGCTGCCGCTGCCCGGCGTACCGGCGGACGAGCCAGAGATCGGCCAAGCGCCCTATGTGGCGCAGCGCGAACGGCCCTCGGTGGGCAACAGCATCGTGCAGTTCTTCGAGGGCCTGTTCGGCACCCGGCCGGCGAGCGCTTATCCGGAGCCTCACTCGGGTGCGCCACGGTCGGCAGCCCCCAGGGGCGCGCAGACGGCGGAAGGTTGGAACGCGCGCGCGATCAACCAGCGCGACCAGCGGCAGCGCCATATCGACCTTGGGCGATGAGTTTCCTCACAAGCAGTCGGCGCCGCCGGACAGCGGATCGCGCAAATTGTGCAGGCGCAGGGCAGCGGCGCGGGCAAAGCGCAGGGTGACCGCCTTGCGGCGCGCAGCCGCCAGACGGATTTCCGCGATATCGCGGACGATTTCGGCCCCGAAGCCGTCGGCGATGATGAGGCCAGCCTCCAGCGGCATGATCTCGGGCGACATGGCCGGCGGAATGGCAAAATAGAGCCGGTCGCAATAGTCCCAGTATTCCGGCCATTTCTGGTCGGTGCGAAAATCGGTGATGCTGGATTTGATCTCGATGATCCAGATATCGCCGCGCTCGTTCACCGCCATGATGTCGGCACGCCGGCCAGAGGCCAGCGGCAGCTCGGTCACGGCTGCAAAGCCTGCGGAGCGCAACAGGCGGCAGACCCCCCGCTGAACGGAAGCTGCCGTTTCGGACTGGCGGCCGTCGGCCAGTGGCCATGCGGCGGAAAGGGGCGCAGGTTGGCTCATGCCCTATGGTTACCGCTTGCGTATGGCCCCCGCAAGGGCCGTGACGGAAGGCGCATTCGCTGGTATCGAGCCTGATCACAGCGAGGGAGCGGATGCCGCGTTACAAGCTCACCATCGAGTATGACGGAACGCCGTTCGGCGGCTGGCAGCGACAGGAGAATGCCCCCACCGTTCAGGAGGCGCTGGAACAGGCCGTCTTGAGCATGACCGGGGAAAGCGTGACGGTGATCGGGGCTGGCCGCACCGACGCGGGCGTTCATGCGCTGGGGCAAGTGGCGCATGTGGACCTTGCCCGCGCCTTTCCCGGAGAGCGCCTGCGCGGCGGGCTCAACTTTCATCTGCGGCCGGCGCCGATCGCTGTGCTTGGCGCCGAGTCCGTCGATGACAATTTCCACGCGCGGTTCTCGGCCATACGGCGGCACTACCTGTACCGGATCGTCAACCGCCGCAGCCCCCTCGTGCTCGATCGTGACCGCGCCTGGCACGTGGCGCGGCCGCTCGACGTGGCGGCGATGCATGCGGCCGCACGGCATCTCATCGGCAAGCATGACTTCACCACGTTCCGCTCCGCCCATTGCCAATCGGCATCGCCTGTCAAGACATTGGATCTACTTTCCGTGAGCCGTTCCGGCGAGATCGTCGAAATTCGCACGAATGCGCGGTCGTTTCTGCACAACCAAGTGCGATCCATGGTGGGCAGCCTGAAACTGGTTGGCGAAGGCAGCTGGACCCCCGCAGACATGGCCGCCGCCCTCCAAGCCAGGGACAGGGCGGCCTGCGGCATGGTGGCACCACCCTGGGGCCTCTATCTCACCCAGGTCGACTATCCCCCAGCGCCGGTCAGCGAATGAGGGCCGATGCGAGCAGGCTGATGATCACGTCGATCGCGGTGAGTGCGAGGGCCACGCCCGCCGTGGTGGCAAGGGCCGTGCGGGCGATGAACCAGCGGAAATAGAGTGCGACCAGGGTGACGGCGATACTGGCGACCACCAGCCCGTTCGCACCGAGCAGGCCATAGCGGCTGAGCAGGGCGGGCGGCACCATGGAGAACACGATGAACACCGCCGACCAGTTGTAGGCGATGAGGAAGGGCACCAGCCTGCCCGCAAGCCCGAGCAGGCGCACGAGGACCACGGCAAGGCCGATGAAGGCAGCCCATTCGACCAGCAGAGCCAGGAGCTCGCGGCCATAGGACGTCGGCTGCGGCGGGGTCGCGAGATTGTTGCTGGTGGCGATGATGAACAGATAGATCGGCGCCACGATCACAATCGCGGTGAAGGAGTTCCTCAATCCCTCCATCGAGACGTTGAAGTCGCCATAGCCGCCGGTATCGCGATTGAGGAGGCGCCAGGTGCCGCGCATCGCAGCAGAGAACTCTTCGGACGAGATCATCTCGGTTGGCGCCCTGTCGCTCGCGTTACCGCTGGAAATAGCGCTCCAATATCCGTTCGTAGATGCGCGTCGTCGCCGCAAGCTCGGCCGCCGGAATGCGCTCGTCCGTCTGGTGGATGGTGGCGTTGACGGGGCCGAACTCGACGACCGGGCAGTAGTCCTTCACGAAACGGGCATCCGAGGTGCCTCCGCCCGTGCTCAGCGCCGGGGTCACGCCGGTGCACTCGGCGATGGCGCCTGCCACCAGGTCGACGAGGGCACCGGGCTCGGTCACGAAGCTGTCGGCGTTGGAGGAGAACGCGAGACGATACTCCCCGCCCATCTCGGACTTCACTTGGTCGCAAACCGCGGTGATCCAATGCTCGAGGCCGGCTCGGCTATGCTCGCTGTTGTAGCGGATGTTGATTGCGGCGTGCGCCCGGTCGGGAATGACGTTCTCCACCGTGTTGCCCACGTCCACCGAGGTGATGGCCAGGGTCGACGGCTCGAAATAGGCGTTGCCGTCATCAAGGCGATGGCTGGCCAGCCGGTCCAGCATGCGCACGAGCTTGGGGATGGGGTTGTCGGCCTTGTGAGGGTAGGCGACATGGCCTTGCCGGCCGAATACCGTCAACCGCGCGTGGAGGCTGCCCCGGCGGCCGATCCGCAGCGTGTCGCCCAGTGCCTCGCTGCAACTCGGCTCCCCGACGAGGCAAGCATCGGGCCTGTGGCCATGAGCTGCCATCCATTCCAGCACTTTCACGGTGCCGTCGACGGCGGGCCCCTCCTCGTCGCCGGTGATCAACAGGCTGATCGAGCCGCCGAAATCGGCGCCCTGCTTGCCGATGAACGAGGATACCGCCGCGCAGAAGGCCGCGACCGAGCCCTTCATGTCCACAGCGCCGCGCCCATAGATCACGCCGTCATCGATCATCCCGGCGAAGGGCGGGTGGGTCCAGCGGCTTTCATCTCCTGGCGGCACCACGTCCACATGGCCGGCGAAGCAGAAATGGGGCGAGGCCTCGCCCAGCCGGGCGAACAGGTTGTCCACCTCAGCCATGTCTGGCGACTGGAACGGCAGCCGCCAGCAGCGGAAGCCGAGTGAACTCAAGACGTCCTCGACCCGGTCCAGGGCTCCCGCGCTGTCGGGCGTGACCGACCGCTCGCGGATCAGCGCCTGGAGCAAGGCAACCGGATCGAGCGCGGGCATCAGGTTCTCAGAAGCTCGTTGATGGAGGTCTTGGAGCGGGTGCGCTCGTCCACCCGCTTGACGATCACGGCGCAGTAGAGGCTCGGTCCCGGGCTGCCGTCGGGAAGCGACTTGCCGCCTGTGCTGCCGGGCACCACCACCGAATAGGGCGGCACCCTGCCCATGAAGACCTCACCCGTCTCCCGGTCGATGATCTTGGTGGAGGCGCCGAGATAGACGCCCATGGAAAGCACCGAGCCCTCGCCGACGACCACGCCTTCGGCGACTTCGGAACGGGCGCCGATGAAGCAGTTGTCTTCGATGATCACGGGTGCGGCCTGCAGCGGCTCGAGCACCCCGCCAATGCCCACGCCGCCCGAGATGTGGCAGTTCTTGCCGATCTGCGCACAGGAGCCGACGGTCGCCCAGGTGTCGATCATGGTGCCGCTATCCACATAGGCGCCCAAATTCACGAAGCAGGGCATCAGCACCACGTTCGGCGCGATGAAGGCCGACCGCCGGACCACGCAGTTCGGCACGGCGCGGAACCCGGCGGTGCGGAATTCCGCCTCGCTCCAGCCGTTGAACTTGGAGGGCACCTTGTCCCACCAGCTTGCCCCGCCCGGACCGCCCGCAATCGGGCTCATATCATAGAGGCGGAACGACAGGAGCACCGCCTTCTTGAGCCATTCATGCACGGTCCAGCCCCCCGGGCCGGGCGTTGCCACGCGCAGCACGCCCGCGTCCATGAGATCGAGGGCCGAGTCGACCGCGGCGCGAATGTCGCCGGTCGTGCCGGCATTCACCGTATCGCGCTGCTCGAAGGCGTCTTCAACGATGGTCTTGATGCGGTCGTGGTACATGACGGCTCTACGGAATCGAGGACGATGCGGGCGCACAGTACTAGGCCAAGGCGGAGTGTCAACTGGCAGCAAAGCTGCCGTGCCGGTGCAATCGGCTGCAATCCGATCGTGCAAGATGGTGGGGACGCCGGGTTTGCGGCCCCGGGAAGGCCACGATTATGCGCTCGAAGCGCCCGGCCCTGCCCAAGATGCGTGCACCCTTTTGCGCTACCGAGTGGGCGGCGCCCGCGCGGCGCCCCTATTTCATCAAAGCCATTCCAGGACATCCATATGTCAGAAGCAAGCTATTGCTACTACCACACTGGGCCTGAAGGGGGCCCCTCGCGGACGATGGCCGTGAGAAGCTCCGTCGATTTCGATCCGTGCGGGTCGGGGGAGCCTGCGCCCGACGCCACCTGGCGCGTCATGGCGCGGCCGCTGGACGGCCAAGCCGAGGTGAGGGCCCCCGAGATCGGCGGCAAGCTCGACCTGCAGCAGCTGGTGCTCGATCTGTCCGGTGCGCAAGGGGTCACGTCGGTCAACCTCTTCACCAGCGAGGTCCAGGTGGATCGGGCCGGCCTTAGCGTCACAGTGGCCATGCCGGTCGTGCCGAATGCCATCGGCAGCCCCGACACCAGGCATATGGTGGGCACCGAGGGCCGCAACATTCTTCATGCCGGCGAGCACGGAACCACCTTCGAGGGCAGGGGCGGCGCGGATGCCCTGGTGGGCGGCAGCAGCGCCGATATCTTCCGCTTCACCAGCCTTGCTCAATCAACCCTGGAGGATTACGCCTCCATATACCAGTTCGGATCCGAAGACCGTATCGAGATCACCAGAAGCGAGGCCATGCGCCAGCACAACTACACGATGCGGGCGGAAGACCGCGGCTGCGGCTGGTGGCAGCTCACGATCGATGAAGGCAAGGATGGTTCGCCCGAGTTCTTCGCCATGGTCGAGACGCAGCGGCTGGATCTAAACAGTGTCCATTTTGTCGACTGAGGAACGCCAGCGCACGATCTCGTCGATGAAGCCCGAGAGGTCATCGGTCACGTAATCGATATGCGGCGCATCCGAGCCGTGCCCGGAGCGGGAGGCGATCGCGGCGCTGTCTTCGTTGTCGGGCGAGGTGACCAGCACCGTTGTCATGCCGAGCTGATGGCACGGCCCTAGATTGCGCGAGATGTCCTCGAACATGGCGGCACGGGTCGGCTCTAGCCCGTGCCGCTTCAGCATCATGCGATAGCTCTCGATATTGGGCTTCGGCAGATATTCCGCGGCTTCGATGTCGAATATGTCGTCGAAGCAGCCGGCGATGCCGATGCGCGCCATCACCTTCTCCGCATGGGCGACCGTGCCGTTGGTGAAGATGTATTTGCGGCCGGGGAGGCCGGTGAGCGCCGCGCACAGCCGCTCGTCCGCGACCACGGCGGAATGGTCGATATCGTGCACGAAGGAGAGGAAGTCCTCCGGCTTCACCCCGTGCTCCAGCATCAGCCCGCGCAGGGTGGTGCCGTGCTCGTAGAAAAACCCCTTCTGGATGCGGCGCGCTTCCGCGTGGTCCACCTGCAGCAGGTCCATGATGAACGCCGCCATCTTGACGTCGATCTGGTCGAAAAGCCGGCAGCTCGCCGGATAGAGGGTGTTGTCCAGATCGAAGATCCAGGTACTCACATGGTGGAAACCGCGGCGTTGGCCTTGCCCGTTCATGGATCGGCTCATCCCTCGCCTGTGCGGCTGATGCGGGTGCCGACCCCGTAGGGCGTGAACAGCTCGAGCAGTACGATGTGCGGCACGCGGCCATCGAGAATGACGGCCCCCTCGACCCCCTTCTCGACCACCGCCACGCAAGTCTCGATCTTCGGGATCATGCCGCCGGAGGCGGTACCGTCCTGAACCAGCCGCTGCGCTTCCTCCAGCGTGAGCTCGCGGATCAGCGTCTTGTCCTTGTCGAGCACGCCTTCCACGTCGGTCAAGAGCAGCAGGCGCTTGGCTTGGGTGGCGACGGCGATGGCGCCGGCGAAGGTATCGGCGTTGATGTTGAACGTCCCGCCCGAGCGCGAGGTGCCGATCGGCGCGATAACCGGGATGGCGTCGCTCGCGGTGATGACATTCAGGATCTCGGGATTGACGGTCTCGGGCTCGCCGACAAAGCCCAGGTCCACGATCCGTTCGATATTGGAATCCGGGTCCCGCTTCGTACGGGTCAGGCGGCGTGCCATCATCAGGTTGCCGTCCTTGCCGGAAATACCGATCGCACGGCCGCCTTCCTGCTGGATGCTGGCCACCACCTGCTTGTTGATGGAGCCGGCCAGCACCATCTCGACGATCTCGACCGTAGCCTGATCGGTTATTCGCAAGCCGTCCTGAAAGGTCGACTTGATCTGCAGCCGGTCCAGCATCTTCCCGATCTGCGGCCCGCCGCCATGGACGACAATGGGGTGGATGCCGCTGAGCTTGAGCTGCACCATGTCGCGCGCGAACTGCCGCGCCAAGGTCTCGTCGCCCATGGCATGGCCGCCATATTTTACCACGACCGTCTGGCCATCATAGCGCTGCATGAAGGGCAGCGCCTCTGAAAGGATGTGGGCCTGGATTTCGCGGGAGACGTGCTCCGTGTCGGGTATGCTCATGGCGCTGCTTTCTCGGACATCTACGGCCGGTCGATCCAATCGCTTTAGCCCATCACGATCGCAACCGGTAGCCTGTCTTGAATATCCACCAGATGATCGCCAGGCATATGATGAGGAACAGCAGGGTCATGGCGAGGCTGATGCCGACCTGCACGTCGGCCACCTCGAAGAAGCTCCAGCGGAAGCCGCTGACCAGGTAGACCACGGGGTTCAACAGGGCCACCGTCCGCCAGCTCTCAGGCAGCATGTCGATGGAATAGAAGCTGCCGCCTAAAAAGGTGAGCGGGGTGATCACCAGCAGCGGGATGAGCTGAAGCTTCTCGAAATTGTCGGCCCAGATGCCGATGATAAAGCCGAACAGGCTGAAGGTCACGGCGGTCAGCACGAGGAAGGCGAGCATCCATACGGGATGAGCGATGTGGAGCGGCACGAACAGATTGGCCGTTGCGAGGATGATCAGCCCGATCATGATCGACTTGGTGGCCGCCGCGCCCACATAGCCGAGCACCGCCTCGAAATAGGAGACCGGCGCCGACAGCAGCTCGAAGATCGTGCCGGTGAACTTCGGGAAGTAGATGCCGAAGGAGGCGTTGGAGACGCTTTGGGTTAGAAGCGACAGCATGATCAGCCCGGGGACGATGAAGGCGCCGTAGGTCACGCCTTCAACCCGCGGAATATGCGAGCCGATGGCTGCGCCGAACACCACGAAATAGAGCGAGGTTGAGATCACCGGCGAGACGACGCTCTGGAGCAGAGTGCGGAAGGTCCGCGCCATCTCGAAACGGTAGATCGCTGCGACTGCGGTCAGGTTCATTTGGCCGAATGCACCAGGTTGACGAAGATCTCTTCGAGGGAGCTTTGCGTGGTTTCGAGGTCCTTGAAGGTGATGCCGGCTGCACTCAGCGCCTGCAGCAGTGTGGTGATGCCGGTGCGGGTGCCCTGGGAATCGTAGGTATAGACCAGGTCCCGTCCTTCGTTTGCCAGGTCGAGGTCGTAGCCTGCAAGCGCGGGAGGTATCGCATCGAGCGGCCCATTCAGGTGCAGGGTCAGCTGCTTGCGGCCCAGCTTGCGCATGAGCTCGGCCTTGTCCTCCACCAGGATGAGCTCGCCGCGGTTGATCACGCCGATGCGGTCGGCCATGTCCTCCGCTTCCTCGATATAATGGGTGGTGAGGATGATGGTGACGCCGCTCTGGCGCAGGTGCCGGATCAGCTGCCACATGTCCTGGCGCAGCTCCACGTCGACACCGGCGGTGGGCTCGTCGAGGAACAGGATCTTCGGCTCGTGCGACAGCGCCTTGGCAATCATCACCCGCCGCTTCATGCCGCCCGAGAGGGTGAGGATTTTGCTGTTGCGCTTCTCCCAGAGCGAAAGGTCCTTGAGGATCTGCTCGATGAGCGCGGGGTTGCGCTTGCGCCCGAACAAGGCGCGGCTGAAGCTGACGGTCGCCCATACCGTCTCGAACGCATCCGTGGTCAGCTCCTGGGGCACCAGGCCGATCATCGACCGGGTGATCCGATAGTTGGAGATGTCGTGGCCGCCCACGGTGACGGTGCCACCGCTTGGCTGCACCAGGCCGCAGATGATGCTGATCAGCGTGGTCTTGCCGGCGCCATTGGGCCCGAGCAGCGCGAAGATCTCCCCGCGGCGGATTTCCAGACTGATGTCCTTGAGCGCCTGGAACCCGCTGGCATAGGTCTTCGACAGGTGCGAAATCTCGATGATCGGCGACATGGGCTCGCGGCGTCAGGGCGTATCGATAGCGGACCGGGACAGGGCCCGGTCGAGGAAGGCGGTAGATCTACCCCATCCTTTACGGCACGTCATGCCCTTTGGATCACTCGCGACGTGCCCGCGCCGCACGCCCGCACATTCATCTTGGATGCATGCGCGCCCCCGCGTCGACATTGAGGGTCGTGGCGTTGATATAGCTGTTTTCAGCGATGTGGCGGACGAGGCTTGCGAACTCCTCCGGCCGCCCCATGCGGTCGGGGAACAGGATCATGCGGTCGATGATGGATTGGGAGACGGTGTCCGGCATGCCCGCCACCATGGCCGTATCGAACAGGCCGGGCGCGATGGACACGACCCGGATGCGGTGCTGGGCGAGGTCGCGGGCCACCGGCAGGGTCAGGCCCATGACGCCCGCCTTGCTGGCGCTGTAGGCGGCCTGCCCGATCTGCCCCTGCCAGGCCGCGCCCGAAGCGGTGTTGATGATGACGCCGCGCTCACCCTTTTCGCCACCGTCCGGCTCGTTGTGCGTCATGGCCAGCGCCGCCCAGCGAATCACGTTGAAGGTGCCGGTGAGGTTGATGCCGATCACCTTGCTCCAGGTGGCAAGCGGGAAAGGCTCGCCGCGCGAAACCGTCTTGGCGGCATCCGCCACGCCGGCACAGTTCACCGCCAGGTGAATGGCGCCGAACGCGTTCAGAGCCCCGTCGATACCGGCTTTGACGCTGCCATCGTCCGCCACGTCCACCACCGCCGTGTGGGCGGCGCTGCCCAGTTCGTCCTTGAGCGCATCGAGGCGCTCGCCGCTGAGATCGAAGGCGGCGATTCGGCAGCCGGCCTCCGCGAGCGTTCGTGCCGAAGCGCGGCCAAGACCGGAACCCGCGCCGGTAACCACCGCGACCTTGTCCTTGAGGTTCATCAGCGAGCCTTTCGTTCAGTTCCTGGCGAGAATGGTGATGCAGGCAACCGCCTCTTCGATGCCGTGCAGCCCGCCGCCGTTCTCGGCCAATGCGATACGGGCGCCCTCCACCTGGCGGGGACCCGCCACACCGCGCAGCTGGCCAACGAGTTCATAGATCTGGCCGATGCCGGTGGCGCCGACCGGATGGCCTTTCGATTCGAGACCACCCGATGGATTCACAGGAATGCGGCCGCCGATCCTCGTCTCGCCGCGCTCGGAGGTGGGGCCGCCCTCACCGAACGGGCAGAAGCCAAGATTCTCGATCTGGATGATCTCGCCCATGGCGGTGGCGTCGTGCACTTCCGCCACCGATACATCCTCGGGGCCGATGCCGGCCTTCTCATAGGCCCGCCGTGCGGCCAGAGCAGTGATGTGCCGGTCGACCTCCGAGGGGTCGCGGTCGCTGCCGGTCTGAAGCACCGAGGCCAGCACCTTCACGGCGCGCGACTTGTCCACGCCATGCCGATCCATGCCCTGTTCGGTCATGAGCACGGCGGCCGCGGCGCCATCCGAGATCGGCGAGCACATGGGCAAGGTGAGCGGATAGGTGATGGGCGGTGCCGCCAGCACATCGTCGACCGTATAGGGGTCGCGGAACTGGGAAAGCGGATTGTGCACGGAGTGCTGGTGGTTCTTGGCGGCGACCGCCGCGATCTGCCGCTGGGTGGTGCCGAAGGTCTTCATATGAAACCGGGCAAAGGCGGCATAGACGTCCATGAACACGCTGTAGGGCTTGTCTGACGTGGTGCCCGCGGGCGGCTCGATGCCTTCGCCCAGCTTCATGAGGCGAGCCTGGATGGCGCCCGTATCGCTCACGTCCCAGGCCCCATCAAAGGCGCCGAACATCAGCGCCCGGTCGTTCGAGAACAGCTTCTCGGCACCCACCGCCAGCACGACATCGTTCTCGCCGGCCTTGAGCTGGGTGACCGCCAGGTTCAGCGCGGTGGCGCCGCTGGCGCAGGCATTCTCCACATTCACCACCGGAATACCGCTCAGCCCCATGGCCCTGAGCGCTATCTCGCCCCGCACCATGTGCTGCTTCTCCATATGCCCCTGCGCCGCATTGGCAAAGAACGCCGCCTCGATGGCGTCCGCATTGACGCCGGCATCTTCCAGGGCGGCGGTGACGGCCTGGCGGGTCATGGTCTTGATGTCCACATCCAGCATGCGCCCGAACGGGGTCATGCCGACGCCGACGATATAGACGGGTTCCATTGAGTCAGCTCCTTGCTGAAATCGGCTTGTGCTGGGCGAGGCTGTCCAGCACCTCGCTCGTATGGGCACCGAGCGCCGGCACGCCGCGCGCAGGGCCCGGGTGGTGCGCATTGACGGTCAACGGCTGCGCTACATAACGACGCCGCGAGCCATCATCCTCCACCACCGTGGCGAACATGCCCCGTTCGATGAAATGCGGGTCGCGCACCACCTCGTCGAGGTCATGGACCGGGCTCCAGGCGATGCCAGCGCGGTCGAACGCCGCAGCCCATTCCTCGCGCGGCCGGGTCGCCAGCCGCTCGGCAATCGCACGGGCCAGCTCAACCCTTTCGGCCACCCGCTGCGGCCGCTTGTAGCCGACAGCGTGATCGAGCCCGACCAACCGGCAGAACGGCTGCCAGAACCAGTCCTCATGGGCGATGGACAGGGAGATGAGCTTGCCGTCGGCGCAGGTGAAGGTGCCGTAGGCGGGCTCCTCGCCGATCTCCTCGGCCTGGGCGCCGTTCAGCACAGGGGCGAGGAACACCGACATCCACGAGACCAGGCCATCGGTCATGGACACATCGATATAGGTGCCCTTTCCCGTGCTGGACCGGCTGACGATGCCGGCCAGCGCCGCCAGGGCAGCGAACATACCGGACGACAAGTCGCCGATGGCGATCTCGCCGCCTGCGGATGTGCGGCCCGCCCGCGCGTCGCGGAACATGAAGCCGCTGATCGCCTGGTAAGACAGGTCATGGGCCGGGCGTTCGCGGTAAGGGCCGGTCTGGCCGAAGCCCGAGATCGAGATATAGACTGTACGCGGATTGATCTTGGCCACCTCGTCCGGCCCGAAGCCCAGGCGCTGCATGGTGCCCGGGCGGAAGCCCTCGAGCAGCACATCCGCCGTGGTGATCAGGTCGCGCAGGGCCTGCTTGCCTGTTTCCGTCTTGAGGTCGAGACAGACGGAGCGTTTGCCGCGGTTGATGGCGGCGAAGAATTCGGGAAACTGCCGTGCCGGATCACCGCCTCCGGGCCGCTCGACCTGGATGACATCGGCGCCGAGATCGCCCAACAGCAGGGTGGCGTAGGGCCCGGGATATTGCTCCGCCAGGCTGACGACACGGATCCCGTCCAGAAGTGCCCGCATGGTTCCTCTCCTAGCAGCCGCGCAGTTGACCGCCTTGCGTATTTTATCATTGGGTCTACAGTGTAACCTAATAAACAGTGATTTGACCCGTTAGTCAATTTCTCGGAGGCGCTATGCGTTCCGAGCCAGGGAGGAGAGACTTATGTCGGAAGCGATGGTTGCGGCAGAGCCGGTCGTCGTCTCGGAAATCCGTGACGGCGCTCTATGGCTGAGGTTGAACAGGCCCGAAGCCATGAATTCGCTCATACCCGCGGTGTTGGACGGTATCGAGGAGGGCCTTGACCGTGTCGAGCATGATCCGGACGTCAAGGCGGTGGTCCTGACCGGAACCGGCCGCGCCTTCTGCGCCGGCGCCGACCTCAAGTTCGTGCGCAGCCAGGTGGGCGAAGACCCCGCGAACATGCGCGGCTTTCTCGACCAGGTGATCGGCACGCTGAACCGGCTGGAGGCGTTTCCACGGCCGGTGATCGCCGCCGTGAACGGCATGGCGCTGGCCGGCGGCTTGGAGCTGGTGCTGTGTTGTGACCTGGTGATTGCCGCACGCTCGGCCAAGCTGGGGGATGCGCATGCCAATTACGGCCTGCTGCCCGGCGGCGGCAGCTCCGTGCGGCTGCCGCGCAAGATCGGCCCGACCCGCGCCAAATACATGCTCTATACGGGCGAATTCATTCCGGCGGAGCAGCTGGTGGATTGCGGCCTGGTCAACGAGGTGGTGGACGACGACGACCTTATCCCGGCGGCCGAACGGCTGATCGCGAAGCTGGCGGTGAAGAGCTCGCTGGTGTTGCGGCGGATGAAAGCCCTTGTGGATGACGGGTTGGAGCAGCCGAGCGATACGGCCTTGCGGCTCGAGCTTCTCGCCAGCGAGCTTCACGCCACCAGTCATGACATGAGCGAGGGCCTCACGGCATTCCAGGAGAAGCGGAAGCCGCGGTTCATCGGGCGGTGAGGGCGTCGGCAGAACTGGGAGGGACCCTATGAATCTCCAATTGACAGCCGCGGGATCAGCCGACGATTTCGGCCTCACCGAACCACAGGTGCTCATTCGGCAATCGGCGCGACAGGTGGCGCAGGAGGTGATCGCGCCGACCGCCGCGGCCCGGGACAAATCCTCCGCCTGGCCGCATGCCGAGCTCAAGGCGGTGGCGGATCTCGGCTTCATGGGCATGCTGGTGCCCGAGGCCTATGGCGGGTCCGACATCGGCTTCGTCGGCTATTGCCTCGTCATCGAGGAACTGTCGCGCGCCGATGGCGGCCTGGGCACCATCGTGCATGTGCACAATCTCGGCGCGAGCTATCCGCTCGCCCAGAACGGCACCGAGGAGCAGAGGCAGCGCTTCCTTCCGCCGATGGCGCGCGGCGAGCATGTCGGCGCAGTGATGCTGACGGAGCCGCATGCGGGCTCGGACACCGCCTCCTTCCGTACCAGCGCCCGGCGCGAGGGCGGCCACTTCGTCCTCAACGGCACCAAGCAGTTCGTGTCCAACGGGTCGGAAGCGGGTATGACGCTGGTTCTCGCCGTCACCGACAGAGAGGCCGGAAAACAGGGCTTCACCACATTCATCGTGGACCCGAAGACACCGGGGGTCGAAGTGGCGCGGGTCGAGGACAAGCTGGGCCAGCACACGGCTCATACGGCCCAGATCGTGCTGCGCGACGTGCGTGTGCCGGTCGAGAATGTGCTCGGCGGCGTCGGCAACGGCTACAGGGTCGCCCTGGGCCTGCTGTCCGACGGACGGGTGGCGATCGCCGCCCAGGCGGTCGGTATTGCGCAGGCGGCGCTGGATGCGGCGGTGGCCTATGCACGCGAGCGCCAAGCTTATGGCGCACCGCTCACCAAACTGCAGGCTGTGAGCTTCCGCCTGGCGGAGATGGCAGCCCAGGTCGACATCGCCCGCCAATACTATCTCCACGCTGCCCGGTTGATCGAAGCGGGCATCCCTTGCGCCAAGCAGGCCGCTGCGGCCAAGCTGTTCGCGGGAGAAATGGCCGAGCGTGTCTGTTCAGACGCATTGCAGATTCATGGCGGTTATGGTTACACCTCAGATTTCCCGGTCGAGCGATTCTATCGGGACGTGCGCGTGTGCAAGATCTATGAGGGAACGAGCGATATCCAGAAGCTGATCATCTCGCGCAATCTTTAGGGGGATCGCGCCGGCAGCTTGCGGGCTTGGAGGTGAAATGCGACATAGTCTTGGCGCGGGATGACCACGAGAACAAAGATCGCTCGCCCCAGGGGAGGAGGCCAGCCGTTGTCGAGACGCGGCCGCCATAGCGGCGCCTGGAAGAACGTTGTGCTGAGCAGGGACGAGCAATTCGCCCTGAAGCGGACTGCCCTGCTCAGGGAAGCTGCCCGCGCCTTCAGCGCGCGCGGCTATCACCAGACCTCGCTGGTAGACGTGGCGCAGACCCTGGGGGTTACCAAGGCTGCCCTCTACTATTACGTCTCCAACAAGCAGGAAATCCTCTACGAATGCCACATGATGGCGCTTGACTTCGGTGAACAGGCGCTGGCGCATGCTCTGCAGCATGGTCGCAACGGGCGCGAAAAGGTGGTGCTGCTGACCCAGCGCTATCTCGAGCTTCTCACCAGCGAGATCGGCTCCTGCGCAGTGCTCGCCGAGGTCAACGCGCTCGAGCCGGAAAACCGCGACCGGGTTGTGAAGCGCCGCGACGATTTCGATCGGCGCTTTCGCCAGCTGATCAATGAGGGCATCGCCGATGGGAGCCTGCGGAACGTCGATCCCAAGCTCACTGTATTCTTCTTCATGGGCGCGGCCAACTGGCTGACGCGCTGGTTCACTCCGGATGGAGAGAAATCGGGTGCCGCCATTGCCGCGGCATTCTCCGATCTGCTGGATAGGGGCATCCGCGCCGGCTGATCAGTGGCCAGGCAGCACCAGCACGGTGGGCCGCTCCGGCAAGGTCGAGGCCGAGACCACCACATGGGGATCGGCACGGGTCTCCACCGCGAAGTCGGCTTGCATCTGATCCAGGAACCGGGCCAGGGTATCCGGGCCGAAATAGTGCATGGGGATGACCAGCTGGGCGCGCAGCTCCTTGAGCACCTCGACCATTGAGGCCTGATTCATGGTGAAGGAGCCGTCCACCGGCACCATCACGATGTCGAGCCTGCCGATCTGGCCGAGCCGGTCAGGTCCGAGGGTGTGATGGAGGTGGCCGAGATGGCCGATGCACAACCCGGCCACTTCGAAGATGAAGATGGAGTTGCCGTCCGGTATGCGCCCGCCCGACCAATCGCGTATGTCGGTGGTGACGTTGCGAACGGTCATGTCGCCCACGGTGAGATGGTGCCGGGCCGGCGTCCCCTCCGTGCCCCAGCCGCGCAGCACGTGCTGGATGAGCGGTGATGGATTGTCCGTATAGTGGGTCCGGTGGGCGCGGTTCATGGTGACCACCGTCGGGATCAGTCCGTCGGGAAGATAGCCGGCATAATCGGTGGCGACCGTGACGCCGCCCGCGCTCTCGATCAGGAAGGTGGCATGCCCGACGAAGGTGATGCTCACCTCGTTCTGGGCCAGCGCGACCGGTTGGAGAGCCGCCGTCTGCACGGGCGTGGATGTGTCGGCCACCGCCAGGCAACTGCTGACGGGCTGCGCATTTGCGGCCGCAACCGCACTCCCGAACCAGAACGCCGCGACCAGGGCAAGTGCACTCGATATCCGCATTACAGACCTCCGCTCGTCGCCACCTCTCCATTTTTGGCGCGGAACATGCCGGATGTAGCATCACGTTTCGTTCAATCGGGCTGGCCGCTCCATGCGCATTGACGTCGCGTCAATTTTTGCCAACAATGGATTTGACTACCGAGTAAAAATTGCATCTAATAGGTCAAACAACACACACCGACGCGATGGGCGACAAGAGAGCCTCGCGCCCGCGAAGGCTCCAGTCAGGTGGGAGGGTACATGGGAAGTGCTGCGATCAGCGGCCGCGAAGCCGTGGCCGATGCTGCTGTCGGTCATATCCCCGAACGGCTCGGCGGTTCCGCCCAGACGAGTGCCGGCCGCAGGCCTTTGCTGGAGGCCAGCGGCATTACGCTTCGGTTCGGCGGCATCGTAGCGCTCGACAATGTCTCCCTCACGATCCGCGATGATGAACTGGTAGCCGTAATCGGCCCGAACGGGGCGGGCAAGACGTCGCTAATGAATTGCCTGAGCGGCTTTTACCGGCCGCAGCAGGGCGCCATCAGCTTCGCCGGCGAATCATTCACCGGCAAGAGCGTGCATGCCATCGCCCGCTCCGGCGTCGCCCGCACCTTCCAGGGCACGCACATCTTCTCCGGCATGTCGGTGATCGACAACATCAAGGTCGGCCGGCACATCCACATGAAGACGTCGGTGCTGCAGGCTTTCCTGCATGTGGGCTGGGCCAAGGACGAGGAGATGCGCCACCGCGAGGTGGTGGAGGAGATCATCGAGTTCCTCGAGATCGAGCCCATCCGGCACCAGCCGGTGGGCAGCCTCGGCTATGGCCTGCGCAAGCGCGTCGACCTCGGGAGGGCTTTGGCGCAGGAGCCGAAGATCCTGCTGATGGATGAGCCCATGGCCGGCATGAATACGGAGGAGAAGGAAGACCTCGCCCGGTTCATCCTGGACGTTCGCGAAGCCCGCAAGATCCCCGTGGTGCTGGTCGAGCACGACATGGGGGTGGTGATGGATCTGGCCGACCGGATCGCGGTGCTCGATTTCGGCCGGAAGATCGCCGAGGGCACACCGGAGGAGGTGCAGCGCGACCCCGCGGTTCTCAAGGCCTATCTCGGCGAGGAGAGCCGCTGATGCTGCCCATGCGCACCTTGCCGCAGCTGTTGGTGGAGCGGGCGACCGCGGAGCCTGGCCGCCTCGTCGAGCGCCACAAGTACCGCGGCATCTGGCGCGAATACACCTTCGCCGATGTCCTGGGGCACGTGCGCAACGTCGCACTCGGGTTGCACGCGTTGGGGCTGCAGCGCGGCGACACGGTGGCCATTCTCGGGGAAAACGAGCCGGAGGCATTCTGGACCGAATATGCCGCCCATGCGGCGGGCGGCAAGGTGGTCTGCCTCTATCCCGACCTCACCGCCGACGAGATCGATTACCTGCTGAATGACAGCGAGGCGGTCTATCTGGTGGCGCAGGACCAGGAACAGGTGGACAAGGCCCTGGCGGTGAAGTCGCGGGCGCCCAAGCTGCGTCGGGTCATCTATTGGGATGACACGGGCATGTGGTCCTATCGCGACGACTGGCTGATGACCTTCGAGGCCCTGGAGGCGGAAGGCAAGGCGGCCCATGCGACGAGGCCCGATCTGTTCCGGTCGCTGGTGGATGCGGGCAAGCCCGACGACATCGCCGTGCTGTCCTATACATCGGGCACGACCGGCCGCCCAAAGGGCGTGATCCTCACCCACCGCTATCTCATCGACAATGCCTACCGGGTGATGAACGGCACAGGCATAAAGCCGGGTATGGAATATCTCACCTATATCGCGCCGGCCTGGGCGACCGAGCAGGTGTTCGGCATCGCCCTGGGGCTGGTGCTGCCCATGGTGGTGAATTTCCCGGAATCGCCCGAGGAGGTTTTGAACAACATCCGCGAGCTTGCGGTGGAGGCCCTGGTTTTCGCGCCCAGGCAGTGGGAGAGCCTGGCAGCGACGGTTCAGGCGCGCATGCTGGATGCGGGGCGGGTGCGCCGGAAGCTCTACGATTGGGGCGTCGACATCGGCCGGAAGGTCAACGTGGCGCGTCTCGAAGGAAGGCCCGTGGCGCTGGGGGCGCGTATGGCGTTCCCGCTGGCCGAGGCGCTGGTCCTGCGGCCCTTGCGCGACAAGCTGGGCCTGACCCGTGCCAAAGTCGCGCTCAGCGGCGGCTCCACCATGGCACCTGACGTGTTCCGGCTCTTCCATGCCATCGGCGTTCCCCTGCGCAATCTCTATGGCACGACCGAGATGGGCATCGTCACCATCCACCAGGGCGAGCGCTACAACCTCGAGACGGTCGGCCATTGGCTTGCCTCCCATCCGGAGGCCGGCGAGCCGCTGAGCTGGAAGGTGACGGAAAAGGGCGAGCTGCTGCTGCGCGGCGGATCGTTCTTCCAGGGCTATTACCGGCTGCCGGAGAAGTCGGCGGAACGGCTCACGGACGGCGGCTGGTATCAGACGGGAGACGCCGTCTCCCAGACCGACAGCGGCGAGCTGGTGTTCCTGGAGCGGGTGGATGATCTGCGCACCCTGCGCTCGGGCGTGCGGTTCCCGCCGCAATTCATCGAGACGCGGCTGCGCTTCAGCCCGTTCATCAAGGACATCATGACCTTGGGCGATGAGACCCGCGACTTCATCGCCGCGCTGATCAACATCGACATGGGCGTGGTCTCCCGCTGGGCGGAAGACCGCAACATCGGCTTTTCCACCTTCACCGACCTGTCGCAGAAGCCGGAGGTGGCGGCGCTCATCCGCGACGAAATTCAGCGGGTCAACAGCTTCCTGCCGGATACCTCGCGGGTCCGGCGCTTCGCCAATTTCCCGAAGGAGCTGGACCCGGACGAGGGAGAGCTGACCCGCACCCGCAAGCTGCGGCGCGAGTTCCTGGAGCAGCGCTATGGGATGCTGATCGATGCCATCTACAGCGGCGCGCCTTCGGTGCGCGTCGAAGTACCCGTGACCTATCAGGACGGACGGCGCAGCACTCTGGTGGCCAGCGTCGCCATTCACGAAGTCGACCCGGGCAAGTCGCCCGCCCGCGCGCCTCTAGCCACGGAAGCCGCCGAATGATGATCGATTTCCTCACCTATCTGATCACCGGCACCCTTGTCGGGCTGCTTTATGCGCTCATCGCCATGGGTTTCGTGGTGATCTACCGCGCGTCCAAGGTGTTCAACCTGGCCCAGGGCGAGCTGGTGGTGTTCGGCGGCTTCATCGTCTGGTGGATGGTGGTCAATACCGGCCTGCCGCTCTGGATCGGCATTCCACTGGCCTTCGCCGCCGCGGCCGTGTTCGGCTTCCTCATCGAGCGGATCTTCTTCTCCAAGCTGGTGGGCGAATCGGTCTTTGCCATGGTGATGGTCACCATCGGCCTGCTCATCCTCTTGCGCGGTCTGATCCTGGTGCTGTTCGGCCCGCAGGTGCGGCCGTTCCCGATCGTTTTCCCGCTGCAGCCCATCTTCATCGGCGACATCCTCATTCCGCGCGCCCTGCTCTATGGCGGGATCATCACCATCGTGGTCGGCCTCGCTCTCTCCTATTTCTTCAACAGGACGCGGCCGGGCCTGCGCATGACCGCGGTGGCGGAAGACCATCAAGTCGCTGTCTCCCTCGGCATCTCGGTGAAGCGCTCCATCGCCTTCGCCTGGGTCCTCGGCGCGCTGCTGTCCACCCTGGGCGCGATCATCTATCTCAGCGGGAAATCGCTGAACTTCCTTGCGTCCGAGATCGGCATGGCGGCGCTGCCTGTCGCGCTGCTCGCCGGCTTCGAGTCGATCGGCGGCGTGCTGCTGGCCGGGGTCATCGTCGGCATCATCCAAGGCCTCGTCACCGCCTATGTCGACCCGGCCGTAGGCGCCGCCTTCGGCACGGTGGTGCCGTTCGTCATCATGCTCGCCATCCTGTTCATCCGGCCGACCGGCATGTTCGGCTGGAAGACGATCGAGAGGGTTTGACCCCATGGATCCCGCTGGCGTCTTTGCCGTAAGTTTCGCGCGCGACGAGGCGCTGATCCGCACGCGCGGCCAGTGGATCGCGCTTGCCCTGTTCATCCTGCTGCTGTTCTTGCTGCCCTATCTGGTCGGCGCGCGGGTGATGGCCGTGGCCAATGTGATGCTGATCACCGCGGTGGTGGTGATCGGTCTGCAGATCAATACGGGCTATGCCGGCCAGATCAATCTCGGCCAGGCGGCGTTCATGGGGGTCGGCGCCTACACCACCGGCATTCTGGCGTCCAAGCTCGGCCTGCCGTTCTGGCTCACCATACCCCTGGGTGGCGCCGCATCGGCCCTGTTCGGCTTCATCTTCGGGCTCTCGGCCCTGCGCATCAAAGGCTTCTATCTGGCGCTCACCACCATTGCCGCGCAAAGCCTTTTCCATTTCCTCGTGCTGAACCTGCCGACGAGCTGGGTCGGCGGGTCGAACGGCATCTCGCTGGAGCCGGCGCAGCTGTTCGGCATCGTCTTCGATACGGACCGGTCGCTTTACTATCTCTGCCTGGTGGTGGCGATCATCATGACCTATGGCGCCTTCGGGATCGTGCGCGGTCGCCACGGCCGCGCCTTCATCGCGGTGCGCGATGACGACGTGGCCTCGGGCATGATGGGCATCAACGTGGTGAAGACCAAGGCGGTGGCCTTCCTGATCGGCGCCTTCTATGCGGGCGTCGGCGGCGCGCTATGGGCCTATTACGTGCGCTTCGTGGCGGTGGACCAGTTCACCCTGTTCCACTCCATCTGGTTCATCGCCATGATCATCGTGGGCGGCATGGGCTCGATCGTCGGGGCGCTGGTCGGCGTCGTCATCATCAAGGCGGCGCAGGAGACGCTGGTCACGCTCGGTCCCGGCCTGGTGCAGATGTTCCCGGCGCTCGGCGGCGAGCTGGTGTTCGCCACCATGAACATCTTCCTGGGCGGGGTGATCGCCGCCTTCCTGATCTTCGAACCGCGCGGGCTGATGCACCGCTGGTCGATCATCAAGCGCTCCTACCGGCTCTGGCCTTTCCCCTATTGAGACGGTTTCAACAACCACGATCCGCAACGGTGATACGGGAGGAAGAAATCTGATGAAGCACAGCATGCGCATGACGGTGGCGGGCGCCATTGCCGCGGCCGGCATTCTTGCCTCGGTATGGTCGGCCCAGGCGCAGACTACCTACAATGTCGCCGGAATGGCCGATTTCACCGGGCCCTATGCCGACATCATGAAGGACTGGACGGAAACGCGTCACGCGACCGTCCGCTGGTGGAACGAGGAGGTCGGCAAGGGCCTCGGCGTTCAGGTGAACCTGAAGGACTACGACAACCGCTACGACGTGGCCCAGGTGGCGAGCCTGTGGCCGGGCATCAAGGCGGAGATCAATCCGGTGGTGGTGCTCGGCGTGGGCGGCCCGGACGTGGCGGCGCTGCAGAACCGGCTGCCCAGCGACAAGGTGCCCATGGTCATGGCAACGGCGAGCTATGGCTATGTCTGGAAGCCGGACCCGTGGGTGTTCAACCCGCGGCCGACCTATAGCCACGAGTCGGCGGCGTTCTGCAACTGGCTGCGTGAGAAACGCGGCGGCGAGGGGCCGCTCAAGGTCGGCATCATCTCGTCGGAAGCCTCGCCCGCCTACGTGGATATCCACAACGGGCTGGTGAAATATGCCAAGGACAACCCGGACAAGGTGGAAGTGGTCGAGGTGGTGTTCACCGAGGTGCAGCCGACCGATCTGACCACCCAGGTCAACCGCCTGCTGCGCAACGGGGTCGAGGCCATCGTCATCCAGACCAACACGGCGGCGGTGGTGGCCACCAAGCGCGCCCTGCAGACACTCGGCAAGGACGTGCCGATCATGATGAGCTCGCATAACGGCATCCTGACCTCGGCCCGCGCCGCCGGGGACATGTCGCAGCTCAATGGCGACTACGAGGTCTATGGCATGGCGGTGCCAACCGACGCCGAGACCGAGCCGCACAAGTTCTTCAACATGCTCTCGGAGAAATATGGGCTGAAGGCCAACTGGAACGTGCCGTCGGTCATGGGCCTGGCGCAGATGCTGGTGGCGCTGCGCTCGATCGAGGCCGCGGCGAAAAAGGTCGGTCCCGACAAGGTCACCGGTGAGGCGGTGCGTGAGGCCATCCTCAGCACGCCGATCCCGTCGAGCGAAACCTTCGGCGTGCTGCCGGATCTCAAGTTCACCAATGAGGCGCCCTTCCCGCCCTCAGGCCTCACCGCCACCATCGCGACGGTCGAGGACGGCAAATATGTGATCGCTGCCGAGAACGTGCCGGTGCCTGATCTCAACAAGTGGTGATGCGTCACGGGGCTGGCTGCTCTGGCGGCCGCCCCGCTTGCTTCGGGTGGAGAACGCAAGTGCTCGAACTCACCAATGTCGAAGTCATCTACAGCGACGTCATCCTGGCGGTGAAAGGCATCTCCATGGTTGTCGGGAAGGGCCAGTGCGTGACGCTGCTCGGCGGCAATGGCGCCGGCAAGAGCACCACGCTGAAGGCCATTTCCCGGGTCATCACCATGGAAGATGGCGATGTCACGGGCGGCACCATCACCTTCGAGGGCGACCGCATCGATCGGGCGGACCCGGAGGAGATCGTCTCTCGCGGTCTCGTCCACATCATGGAGGGCCGGCGGGTGCTGCGCCACCTCACCACCGAGCAGAACCTGCTGGTGGGCGGCCATATGGAGCCCTCCGGCCGGGCGGTGCGGCAGCGGCTGGAAGAGGTATACGACCGTATCGGCCGGCTGGCGGCGCTGAAGAGCCGCACGGCGGGCTATCTCTCCGGCGGCGAGCAGCAGATGGTGGTGATCGGTCGGGCCATGATGGCCAACCCGAAGATGATCATGATCGACGAGCCGTCGCTGGGCCTGGCCCCACTGATGGTGGAGGAAGTTTTCGCTCTGCTCCACAGCCTGAAGCGGTCCGGCATCACCCTGCTCATCGTGGAGCAGAACACCCGTGTCGCCCTCGACATAGCGGACTATGGCTATGTGATGGAGAACGGACGCATCGTTCTCGAGGGGGCGGCGAGCGACCTCAAGTCGAACGAGGACGTACGCGAGTTCTATCTCGGCCTGACCATGGAGGGCGAGCGCAAGAGCTATCGGGACGTGAAGCACTACCGCCGCCGCAAGCGCTGGCTGGGCTAGGCATGGCGCGTGAATAGACTTCGGCAGCAATACCGCTCTGAATACACCAAGTCGGCGTTATGCTTGCGCCAAGGGAAGGCGCGTGATGGCACACAGAATTGCAGTTGTCGGCGGCGGCTTCGCGGGGCTCTGGGGCGCGGCCAGCGCAGCCCGGGCGCGCGCTCGCTTCGCGGTGCCGGAGGCCGAGCTGGAGATTGTGCTCGTTTCTCCGGGGCCGTTTCATGTTATTCGCGTACGGTGCTATGAGGCCGATCTCGAGCCCGTCCGCGTACCGCTCGACGACGTGCTCTCGCCCATCGGCGTGCGGCGAGTTCAGGCTCGCGTCACGGGGATAGACGCAACCGCCCGCTCCCTGACGCTGGAAGGCGGCGCCGGCGCCATCACCGGCCTCGAATATGATCGTCTTCTCCTCGCATCGGGAAGCGAGCTCGTGCGCCCGGCCATTCCTATGGGCCAGCAGACTTTCGACGTGGACAGCTACGAAGGTGCTCGGCGCCTCGCCGGCCACCTCGCGGCTCTCGCCGAGAAACCGCGGAATGAAGCAGCGTGCACGGCGGTGGTGATCGGCGGCGGCCTCGTGGGAATCGAGATCGCCTGCGAGCTGCCAGGCCGGCTTCGGTCCGCGCTTGGCGCCGATGCTGCGGTCCGGGTGGTGCTCGTCGACCGTGGCGACATCGGCGCGGATATGGGCGAGGGGCGCGGCATCATCCTCGACGCGCTCGCGGCGCTTCGCATCGAGTCACGGCCAAGCGCCCGCGTCACCGCCATTGACCAGACCGGCGTGGCCCTGGACAGCGGCGAGCACATCGCCACCGCGACCGTGGTCTTCGCCACGGGCATGAGAGCAAGCCCCCTGACGGAGGGCTTCGGCGTCACACGCGACCGGCTTGGCCGCCTGCCGGTCGACCGTTTCCTGATGGTGGAAGGCGTGGAGAGCGTCTATGCGGCTGGCGATTGCGCGCAGGTGCAAACCGACGACCTCGGCCACGTTTCTGTCATGTCCTGCCAGCACGCACGTCCCATGGGCCGGCTTGCCGGGCATAACATGGTATGCGACCTGACGGGCCGTCTCGCCGAGCGGGTGCCCTTCACCGCCCCCGACTATGTGACGGTGCTCGACCTCGGCCCTTACGGCGCCCTCTACACGTCCGGCTGGGAACGCGGCACAGTGGTCGCAAAGGGCGCCGAGGCCAAAGCCACGAAACAGACAATCAACGGCATGCGCATCTATCCGCCGCGGCCTGCAACGCGGGGTGCCATATTCGCTGCCGCAGCGCCCGTTATCCAGTCCCGCCCGTCTGTGAAGACTTCGGGTTAGCTCGTGCCCTCGCCGGGGCTTGCATGACTTGCCGCACGGCCTCTATCGCCTGCTGGATCTGAGCTTCCTCTTCTCCCAATGCGTCAAGGACTGCCTTGCCGAGAAGGAGACTGGATTCCGTGGTTTCCGGCAGAACACGCGTGGCGCCCTCGGCGAGCAGGGCTTGCATCTCGACGTGATCCCGCGCGCGGACGATGATCGGCGTGTCCGGTAAATTGCGGCGCAGATTTCGAAGCACGACACGCGCCGCAGCCGGGTCATCCAGGGTAATGACGACCGCGCGGGCCTCCTGAGCCCTCGCCGCCTTCGTTATCGCTTCCCGGCATGCATCTCCGAAGAAGACGTGCAGCCCCTTCGCACGCGAGGCCTCCACACGGGCAACGTCGAGATCGACCGCTATCCATCGATGCCCTCGTTCTCCGAGCAGCTGCGCAATGGTTTGGCCGACCCGTCCGAAGCCGGCGATCACGACGTGATCGAAATACGATTTCGCCTCCGCCTCCAGGGCGGCCCGGCCATCCAGGCCGCGACTGTCCAACCAGCGCTGCGCATGGCGGCCCGCCCAGGCCAGAGCCGGCGTCGCCGCCATGCTCAGAGCAACGACGGCCAGAAGGAACTGGCCCGTTTCGACTGGCAGCACCGCGGTGCCCATGGCAAGGGAAAATAGCACGAAGGCAAACTCACCACCCTGCGCAAGGTGCAGCCCCGCATTGACGGCGAGGCCCGGTGAAAGCCCAAACAGGCGCCCCAATCCTGCAATGAGCAATGCCTTCACGAAGAGGAGCGCGATCGTCGCAGCCAGGATGAGGTGAAATTGTGGGACGATCACGCGGAGGTCCACCAGCATGCCGACCGAGATAAAGAAAAGCCCGAGCAGGATCCCGCGCACTGGACGAATGTCGGCTTCGACTTGGTGGCGATATTCGGTTCCCGCCAGCATGAGCCCCGCGAGGAACGCGCCGAGCGACATCGAAAGCCCCGCCGCCGCTGTTCCCCAGGCGGTCGCCAGCACGACCAGCAGGGTTGCTGCCATGAACAGCTCGGGGCTGCGCGTCGATGCGATGAAGCGGTAGAGGGGCCGCAACACGAGCCGCCCCGCCGCCAGGAGCAGGGCCAGAGCGGCCGTTGCCTTTGCAGCGGCCAAGATGAGAGCCTGCCCGACCGCCTCGGGCTCCTGTCCCAGGGCGGTGACCACGGCCAGGCCGGGCACGACCGCCAGGTCCTGAAGCAGGAGAATGGATAGGACGACCCGACCGAGTTGGGTCGACAGTTCGCCCCGTTCCGCAAGCATCTGCAGGACGAAGGCGGTCGAGGACAAGGCAAGCGCGCCGCCGACGACTGCGGCCTGGCTCCAGCCCCGGTCAAGCAGCAGCGCACCGGCTCCGATCGCCAGTCCGGTCACGGCCACCTGCGCCAGACCGAGGCCGAACACATAACGCGCCATGACCTTCAGCCGATCGAGCGATAGCTCGAGGCCTATGGCGAAGAGCATGAAAACAACGCCGAGCTCGGCGAGGCGATGTGTGCCTTCGACTTCACCGATCAGAGCCAGCCCGTGAGGGCCTATGACGAGCCCGGCGATGAGATACCCGATGACCGCATGCACACCCACTCTTCGGACAAGGGGCACGACCAGCACCGATGCCAGCAGGAAGATGGTGGCGTCGCGGAGCATCGAGTAATCGTGGGAATGAATATCGGGCATCTCTGGTTTAGCTGGTTCGCCGCCGGAGCAGGCACAGGAGCCCGCAGCGGTGTGTCAGGCATACCACGCTTCGAAGCCCAGGATGCAACGGCGCATGGCACCGCCGCCCAGGCGAGGGATTTCTATCTCCCTTCGAGGGCAATGCGAATGCCGAACGCGACCAGCAGGCCTCCCATGAGCCCTTCGATCCAGCGCCGCACCGCGCTCCGGCGAAGGAAATCGCCGGCTGTCGCGACCAGAACGGCATAAAGGGTGAGCCAGCCGAAGGTCATTCCAGAGAATATGAGCCCCAGCAGGAGAAAGCTGAAGAAGCTCGCTTCCCCGGCCGGCACGAATTGCGGCAGCAAGCTTGCGAAGAATATCGCCATTTTGGGATTGCCGAGGTCGCTGACGAGGCCTTGCCGGAAGGCAGCGAGCGGCCGCAATCTCGAGGAAGGATTAATTGGTTGCGCTATGTGAGCTTTCACCCCGGAAGAACCGAACGCGTCCCGCAGCGCCTGAATGCCCAAGAAAACGAGGTAGGCCGCACCGGCATAGGTGAGAGCGAGAAAAAGCGGCTTGGAGGCGACGAGGATTGCGACTATTCCCGCGCTGGTGGCCAGCGCCCAGATGACTTGGCCGCTCGCCACGCCGAGCGCCGTCATGACCCCTCCCGGCCGGCTGCCGAGAAGCGTGTTTCTTATGGTGACCGCGGTATCGGGTCCGGGCGTGACGATGACGACGGCCGCGAGGCCCAGGAAGGCCAGAAACCCGGTCATAGGTCCTCTCCAGCGACAACATGCCGGGCGCGCAGGCCCTTGGTTCTGTGTGGCACGGATATCTTAAAGCCAGCGCTTGCGCCGGTGGAAGCTCTTGAGGTTCTTGAAGCTTTTGCGAGCCGCGCTGGTGCCGAGATAGAACTCTTTCACATCCTCGTTTTCGCGCAGCTCGGCCGCGGAGCCGTCCAGCACGATCTTGCCCTGCTCCATGATATAGCCGTAGGACGCAAGGCCGAGGGCCATCTTCGCATTCTGCTCGACGATCAGGATTGTCGTCTTCAGTTCGCGATTGATGCGCTTGATGATTTCAAACACCTCCTGCACCAGAAGCGGCGATAGGCCCATGGACGGCTCGTCCAGGAGGATGAGCTTCGGACGGGCCATGAGCGCCCGCCCGAGGGCGAGCATCTGCTGCTCGCCCCCGGACAGGTAGCCGGCCAGCCCCTTTCGTTCGCGCAGCCGCGGGAAATAGCTGAAGACCGTTTCCAGGTCGTTCTCGATCTCGCGGTCCCGCCTGACATAGGCGCCGAGACGCAGGTTCTCGACGCAAGTCATGTCACCGATGATGCGCCGGCCTTCCAGCACCTGAAAGACGCCGCGACGCACCACCGTGTCCGGCTCGAGCGTGCTGATCTCCTCGCCGCCGAAGGCGATGTTGCCCCGCGTGATCTTTCCGTTCTCGCTCTTGAGAAGCCCCGAGATCGCCTTCAGGGTGGTCGACTTGCCGGCGCCGTTGGCGCCGAGCAGCGCCACGATCTCGCCGGCATGCACCGCAAAGCTCAGGCCGCGCAGGACCAGGATGACCTCGTCATAGACGACCTCCACATTGCTGACATTGAGCATTGGAGGGCCGGTACGCTCCCGTCCGACTGCTCCTTCAAGCCTGATCATGGCGGTGTTCACCTTGTCGAATAGCCTACCAGCCGAGCCATTCGGGCCGGCGCTCGACCTCGATCGTCTCCAGCGGCTCGAATCGGATGGTGCCGGCCTTCACAAGCTCGGCCACGGGCGCATCGGTCGGCCCAGTGACATGGGCGCGCACGATGTTGACGCCCGCGGTTCCGCGATGGTCTTCCGGCGTCCAGGTCGAGGGGAAGCAAACGCCTTCCAGGCCGGCGGGCACCCAGTCGGCCTTCTGATAGAAGCCCTGTTTGATGTTTTCGCCGCTGATTCCGCCATTCGCCGCCGCCCATTCCATGGCTTCCTTCAGATAATAGACGGCGCAGACGGAGGCCATGTAATGGCCTAGCCGGAACGCCCGGCCCGACGGGTCGGAAATGGCCGAGATGGCGCGCAGAGTGGCCATGCCCGGGGCATCTCCATTCCACAGCACCGGCGTGCGCACCGCGAAGACCACCCCGTCCGCTCCCGCGCCGATCGCCTTGGCGGAGCTCTCGTCGAGCCCCCAGACATTGCCCAGGAACTGCGGCTTGGCGCCCACAGTGTGGCACGACTTCAGTAGCGAGATGGTGGAGCCGGCCGTGTTGCCGAGATAGGCGTAATCAGCACCGCTCTCTTTGAGGGTCAGGCATTGCGCGGTGTAGTCGCCGGGTGTCAGCGCATATTGGATGGCCGGCAGCACTTCGAAGCCCAGCTCGCGCGCCAGAGCTTCGCCCGCCTCCTTCGGTGCATTCGGATAGGGATGATTGGCGCCCATGTGCACGTATTTGGGCTTGTCGGTTCTCCCCTTCGCCTCGTAATCCTTCTTTGCCCAGATGAGCAGGCCCCGGAGCGCATCGGAATAGGTTGGTCCGTAGAAGAAGTTGTAGGGGGCCGGCTTGCTTCCCCGCGGGCCCTTGCCCTGGGGATCGCTGATCTGCGCGGCATAGGAGCCGGACACGTACGGAATCTGATCCTTGGCGACGAAACCGCTGAGCGCCTCGGTGTCAGCCGTTCCCCAGCCCAGGATCGCGGTCACCTTGTCGCTGCCCGTCCACTTCTTGTATTGGCTGATGGCGCGGGGCGCCTGGTAGGCATAGTCGAACATGTCGATCGAGATCTGCTGCCCCGCAATGCCACCGTTCTTGTTGATGTAGGCGATGGCGTCCTGCTGGCCCTGGCCGAAAGGCTGGCTGATGTCGGATGTGGGCCCGGTGTAATCGACGAGCTGCCCGATGCGGATCGTCTCCTGCGCCAGGGCCGGTCCGCATAATCCGATCAATGCTGCCCCAAGAACTGCGATTGCTTTCATTGTACTTGCTCCTCCCAGATGTTTTCTTTGGTTGGCTCAGTGCGAGAAGGGAAACAGCTTCCAATAGGCCTTGATCTGGCGCCATCGATGCGCAAGCCCGTCCGGCTCGAAGACGAGGAAGAGGATGATGGCGAGGCCGATGGTGATCTCGCGCAGATAGGCCAGCGAGTCGCGCAGCCCCAGTGCGCTGTCGATGGGTGTCCCCGCGAGCGCGTCGGTGAAGGCCTGCATCACCTCCGGCAGCAGGACCATGAACGCGGTGCCCAGCAGGGTGCCGAGCAGCGATCCCAGCCCGCCGATGATGATCATCCCGAGAAACTGGATCGAGAACAGAAGGGTGAAGCCCTCGACGGAAACGAACTGCAGGTAGTGCGCATAAAGCGCGCCGCCGATGCCGGCGTAGAACGCGGAGATGCCGAAAGAGAGCGTCCGGTACTTGGTGAGATTGATGCCCATCATCTCCGCCGAGAGGTAATGGTCGCGCACGGCGACGAGCGCGCGGCCGTCGCGGGTCCGCAACAGATTCGCGGCAAGAACAAAGGCCAGGATGACGGCGACGAGCACCACATAGGCATAGCGCTCGTCGGTGTCGAAGGTCATGCCGAGCAGGCTGAAGGGCGGCGCTATGGTCCCGGCGACGCCGCCGGTGAACCAGTCCGCCCGGTTGAGGAAGTCCTCGATGATGAATTGCGCGGCAAGGGTGGCAATGGCCAGGTAGAGCCCTTTCAGGCGTGCCGCCGGCAGGCCGAAGACCATTCCCACGGCTGTTGTGGCGAAACCTGCGAGCGGTATGGACAGCACCACCGGAATGCCGGCATTGGCGAAGTAGGCCGAGGCGAAGGCTCCGAAGCCGAAGAATGCGGCATGCCCGATCGAGATCTGGCCGGTGAAGCCCACGAGAATATTGAGACCGAGCGCCGCGATGCTGAGATAGCCGATCTGAATGAGCAGCGACAAAAGGTGCTTGTCCAGCACTGCCGGTGCAGCCGCGAGCACGGCGATGAAGACGATCACGCCCAGCCGGCTTCCCCTGGTCGGGAAAATGGTCGTGTCGGCTCGATAGGTTGTGCGGTAGTCGCCTGCCGGGAGAAGAAGGGTCATGGAGCACCTCACACCCGCTCGATGTCGCGCGTGCCGAAGAAGCCGTAGGGCCTGAGCATCAGAATGCCGACCAGCACGTAGAACGGGGCGACATGGTAGAGATTGCCCCAGTGCAGCCAGCGGCTATCCACGTAGTGCATGAGGTTTTCGAGCAGGCCGATGGCCACGCCGCCGAGGACGGCGCCGAACACGCTGTCGAGCCCGCCCAGGATCACCGCCGGGAACACCTTGATGCCGAAGCTCGACAGCGCCGAAGAGACACCGTTCACGATGCCGACCACCACGCCGGCGACGGCGGACACCACCGCGGAGATCGCCCAGCTTGCGGCGAACACGGACCGTACGGAAATGCCGAGGGACTGGGCGACCTGCTGGTCGAAGGCGGTGGCGCGCATGGCAAGGCCGTAACGGGAGAATTTGAAGAACCATGCGAAGCCGGCCATGATCACCAGGCATACGCCGAGGCTCATGACGTAAACGGTTTGAATCCGCAGCCCGAGAAACGCGATGCTCGGCACCGCAAACACCTGCGGAAACGGTTGCGCGGTGACGCCGAACATCCACTTCATCGCGGCATCGATCACGATCGACAGTCCGATCGTCACCATGATCACCGAGATGATCGGTTCCCCGATCAGCGGCCGGAGCAGCACCACCTGCAAGAGCAGGCCGAACGCCACCATGAAGGCGAGCGTCATGGGGAAGCCGAGCACGAAGGGCAGCTGCCATTTGGCCACCAGCCACCAGCACACCCAGGCGCCGACGAGTAGGAATTCGCCCTGCGCGAAATTGACGACGCGGCTGGCCTTGTAGATCAGCACGAAGGCCATGCCGACCACGCCATAGAGCGCGCCGATGACGATGCCGTTGACGATGAGCTGAATCAGCAGGGCATCAGGCACGATACCTCTCCCTGGCCGGTTTGAGCGGATAGACCGCCGCGGGTTCTGCAGCTTGCGGGTGCAGGTCGACGATACGCAGCCGGGTCCGCACCCGCTGGCGCGTGCCGTCCTGAAGCGCGATGGTGGTGTCGACGTCGATGGCCGGCTCGCCCCGATAGATCGCCTCAATGATCGATCCGTATTTGTCGGCGATCACGCCGCGGCGCACCTTGCGGGTGCGCGTGAGCTCGCCGTCATCGGCATCGAGCTCCTTGTAAAGAAGCAGAAATTTGCGGATCTGCTGGTGGGCCGGCAGCGAGCGGTTGACCTCTTCGACCTCGCGCCGGAGCAGGTCGTAGACTTCGGGCTTGGCCGACAGGTCCGCGTAAGTTGTGAAGCTGATGCGCCCCTTCTCGGCCCATTTGGACACGATCGAGCCGCGGATGCACAGCATGGCCGCGAGGTAGTCGCGCCCTGCGCCGACGATCACCGCTTCGGCGATATAGGGGCTGAACTTCAGTTTGTTTTCGATATATTGCGGGCTGAACCGATGGCCACCGGCGGTCTCCGCCATGTCCTGCAGCCGGTCGATCACGATGAGGTGGCCCTTGTCGTCGAAATAGCCGGCATCGCCCGTATGCATCCAGCCGCCGCGCACCGCCTCGCGTGTCGCGCCTTCATTGCGGAAATAGCTGGCGAACATGTGCGCATGCCGCGCGATGATCTCGCCCACCCCGTGCTGATCGGGGTTGACGATCTTCACCTCGACGCCCGGGAACGGCACACCCACCGTATCGAGATCGACAGCTTGGGGCGGATGAATGCAATAGGCGCCGAGCATCTCGGTCTGGCCGTAAAGCTGGCGGAGCGGCACGCCCATGGCCTGAAAGAACCGGAAGGTCTCCGGCCCCAGTGCAGCCCCGCCCGTGGCTGCCGATTTCAGGCGCGAAAAGCCGAGACGGTCCCTGAGCGCCCGGAACAGAAGAATGTCGGCGAGTTGTGAGCGGCCGCCTTGTGCCCGCGCGGCGAGGCCCAAGCGCAGGCCAGCCTCGTAGATCGCGCGCTTCTCGGGCGAGGTGTCCATGATGCGGGCGCGTATGTCGGCCGCGATCTGCTCCCAGATGCGCGGCGCAAACAGCACGAAATGGGGCGCGATCTCGCGAAAGTCGTGCATCGAGGTTTCCGGCTCCTCGACGAAATTCACCACCATTCGCGCGACCAGCCCCCAGCCCAGCGCATAGATCTGCTCCATGATCCATGGAAGCGGCAGTACCGAGACGTAGTCCTCGCCCGGTGCGCGCGGATCGACCTCGAGATACACCGCCGCATGGGCGAGAAGTGCCCGCGACTGCAGGACCGCCAGCTTCGGCTGCGAGGTTGTGCCCGACGTGGTGCACAGGATGGCGACGTCCTCGCCGCGGCCCGCGGCAACGTGTGTTTCATAAGCGGAGGGCTGTGCAGCACCATAGGCATCGCCCACCCTGACGAGGTCCGACATGAACATCAGGCGCGGATCGGAATATTTCCGCATGCCGCGCGGATCGCAGTAGATGATGTGGGTCAGGCGGGGCAGCCGCTCGCCCAAATTGAGGAGCTTGTCCACCTGCTCTTCGTCCTCGGCAACGACGGCCACGGCGCCCGCATGATCGATGAGATAGGCCATCTCCTCATCGAGTGCGTCGCGGTAGATGCCTATGCTCACGGCGCCGATCGCATGGGCGGCAATTTCGCTGCACACCCAGTCCGGCCGGTTGTCGCCCACGATGGCGACGACGTCGCCGCGGCTTATGCCGAGCGCGAGAAAGCCCAGCCCGATCGAACGGACACGGGCCTGATATTCGCGCCAGGTGATGGGACGCCAAATGCCCAGCTTCTTCTCGCGCAGCGCCACATCCTCCGGAAACGCCGCGGCGTTGTGGGCGAGAAGCTTCGGCAGCGTGTCGAGGTTCGACAGATCCGGGTGCAAAGTCGTCACGCTCTGCCCTCCAGGACCGGCGCCGCACTCCCGTCCTCAGCTTGGGAACTGCCCGGCTCGCCGAGATAGGCCTGGCGGACACGCTCGTCCTGCAGGACGGCAGCGGGAGGGCCCTCGGCGATCTTGCGGCCGAAGTCGAGCACCATCACCCGATGGGAAATGTCGGCAACCACGCCCATGTCATGCTCGATCATGACCACCGTCGTGCCGCGTTCCTCGTTGAGATCGACCACGTAGCGCGCCATGTCCTCCTTCTCTTCGAGATTCATGCCGGCCATCGGCTCGTCCAGCAGGATCAGCTTGGGTTCGATGGCGAGCGCCCGGGCAAGTTCGACGCGCTTGCGCATGCCGTAGGGGAGCGTTCCCGCGATGGCCTTGCGCACGGGTTCGAGCTCGAGAAAATCGATGATGTCCTCGACGATCTCCCGGTTCGCCAGCTCCTCCCGTTCGGCGCCGCCGATCCAATAGAGCGAGCCCCGCAGGAAACCGGCGCGCAGATGGGCGTGACGGCCCACCATGATGTTGTCCAGCACGCTCATGTGCCCGAACAGCGCGAGGTTCTGGAAGGTCCGGCCGATGCCGATCCGGGCCCGCCGGTGCGGCGGCAGGTGGGTGATGTCGCGCCCCTCGTAGAGGACGCGTCCGGACGTCGGCCGATATCGCCCGGAGATGCAGTTGACCATGGAGGTCTTGCCGGCGCCGTTCGGCCCGATGATCGAGAACACTTCGCCGGCGCGCACGGCAAAGCTCACATCGGAGAGCGCCGCGACGCCTCCGAACCGCAAGGACACCTGCTGTGCCTCGAACAGAGGCGCATAGGACCCCATTTCTTGCATCCTCCCCCGGCTTGTTCTCTTTGCCTCGGGCCGTCGCGCTTCCGGCCCGGAACTCAGCGGATGTGACGTTTTGTTGTTGTGTCCATCCGAGCGATACGTTCGGGACCGACCCTCTCCGGATCACACCCGGCTTGGCACGGCATCGGTCCCGATCACTTCCGGCACTTCGCACCCCGTCGCGCAGCAGCGGCCGGGCTGCTTCGATACCCGGCGGCCTTCGGCGAGCACCCCGCGATCGAGCAGGCGCTCCACCAGCGCGGTCTTGTCCGCGATGGGGTAGTTGCGCCAGATTTCCCGCTTCATCGCCTCGGGCGAGCCGCCGCCGTGCAGCGAGATCACGGAGTACCAGCCGGCCTGGTAGGACGCGGTCAGGTCCTCGATGAAACGGGAGACTTCCAGCCGCTGTGTGGCGGGGATGTCCTCGCGCCCCGCGAGCACGGCGGATAGCGAAGCCTCGGTATGGGGATTGTGGTCCTCGTCCGGGCCGGGAAGGCTGACCACCAGCCCGCCGGACACGTAATGGGCCAGCCGGTGCATGTCGTAGATCTGCGTGGCGAGCAGCAGCTTGCCTATGTTGGAGAACACCACGTCCGGCATGACCGACCCGGCCGGGTCCTTCAGGGCATAGACCGATGCGGCGACCCCGCAGGCATAGAAGCCTTCCACGATCTTGATCAGCTCGACCATGGCCTCGCGGATATGGGCATGGCGGCTGGGATCGAGACCGTTCGCCTCGATCATCAGCGCGCCGGCACCGATGAGCAGGTCACCGAAGCCGGCCCGCGCGCCGATGCACGAATGGCGGTGATGCGTGGCATAGGAGGTGGTGGCGACGCCAGCCTCCTCGTGTTCCCCGGCCAGGAAGACGCGCTCCCACGGCACGAACACGTCATCGAACAGCACCACCGCGGTCGATTGGCCATACTTGCCGGAGAACTTGGCCGCAGCCTCGCCGGGGCGCCCGGCCGGACGCGCCACCATGGTGATGCCGGGCGCATCCACGGGAACGGCGCAGCAGACGGCGAAATCTGCATCTTCCTTCGTCATCGTGCGGCACGGCATGACCAGGAACTCGTGCATGTAGGGCGCGCCGGTGACGATCGCCTTGGTGCCACGGATGACGATGCCGTCCCTGCGCCGCTCGCGGATATGGACATAGACGTCCCGCTGCGACTGTGCGCCCGGCCGCTTGGAGCGATCGCCTTTGGCATCGGTCATCGCGCCGCCGACCGCGAGGTCGTTGTCCTGCACGTGGTGCAGATACTCGACGAGGCGGCCGTGGTACTCGGTGCCGAAACGGTCATCCGCCAGCTTGGTGGCCTGATAGAGGCCGTTCAGCATGTCATGGGTCACGTAGCGCTGAGCGCAGCCGGATTCCTGGCAGACCAGCCGCACCGCTTCCAGCTTGTACAGGAGGTCGGTCGAGGACTCGTTGATGTGAAGCATCCGGTTGACGGTCTTGCCCGACGTGCCCTGGCGCGCGGTCATGAGCATCTGATGTTCCGGCCGGAGCGCGAAGTCGTAGGTGATCCCGACGGCATTCACGCCCGGGACGAATGCGGGGTCATCGGCCACGCTCTCGACCGCCCGGCCATCGACGAAGATGCGCGGCGAAAGGCGGCGCAACGACTCCCGGTATTCCTCCGAAGACATCAACATGGAATTGCTCCGCTGCTTTGTATCGTTCGGTGCTCAGCTCTCCAGCCTGGCCCGCTCGATGATCGGGCGAACGTCAACCCCGCGGGGCAGGGTGCCGAACATGCGTCCCCATTCCCTCGTCAGGCGGGTCGCGCAGAAGGCGTCGGCAACAGCCGGAATGGAATGCTGGACGAGCAGGGCGCCCTGGAACGCATAGACCATCATCTCGACGAGGTAGCGCCCGCGCAGTTCGAAGTCCGCGGTGTCGCCCAGCTCGTCCTCGAGCCGGTCCATATAGGTATCGAGCCGGCGGTCGGCACCGCGTGCCTTGCGGATCTCGGCCAGCAGTACCGGAATGGTGTCCGGTTCCCGCTGTATGGCGCGCATCACGTCGAGCACGATCACGTTGCCCGAGCCTTCCCAGATGCTGTTCAGCGGGGCCTCGCGATAGAGTCGCGGCATGATGTGTTCCTCGACGAAGCCGTTGCCGCCGTGGCACTCGAGCGCCTCGTGGATGAACGCGGAGGCGCGCTTGCAATTCCAGTATTTGGCGAAGGCTGCCGTGATGCGCTCCAAGGTGCGGGCGGTCGCATCGCCTCGCAGCGCGTCGTCGCACGCCCGGGCGACCCGGAACGCCATCACCGTGTTCGCCTCGCAGTCGATCGCCAGATCCGCGAGCACCCGGTTCATCAGGGGCTGATCGAGGAGCAGCTTCTGGAAGGCCCGCCGATAGGACGTATGGTGCAGCGCCTGGGTGAGCGCCTGCCGCATCATGCCGGCCGAGCCTATGGTGAAGTCGAGCCGCGTCAGGTGGATCATGCCGATCGCCGCGCGGATTCCTCTGCCTTCCTCGCTCAGGGCATAGGCAAGGGTCCCGCGGAATTCCACTTCGGATGACGCATTGGACCGGTTGCCGAGCTTCTCCTTGAGCCTCTGGATGAAGAAGTTGTTCCGCGAGCCGTCCGGCAGGATGCGCGGAATGATGAAGCAGGTCGGGCCGGCTTCCGTATAGGCAAGCGAATAGAACCCGTCGCACATGGGCGCCGAGCAGAACCACTTGTGCCCGTTCAGCTCGTAGAGTGTTCCGGGGCCGCCGCCCTCCAGGGCAATCGCCTGGGTGGTGTTGGCACGCAGATCCGAGCCGCCCTGCTTTTCCGTCAGGGTCATGCCGATCGTCGCGCCGGTTTTCTGCGATATGTGCAGCGGCCGCTCGTCGTATTTGGTGGAATTCAGGGCCGGCACCCAGGTCTCACCGATGCCCGGGGTTTTGGCGAGCACCGGCACAGCCGAATAGTTCATGCCGGTTGGGCAGGCCGTGCCGTTTTCCGCCTGGTTCCACAGATAGCTGAGCGCGGCCCTGGCCACGTGGGCGCCGGGCCGGTCGTTGATCCAGGCATAGGAATGCACCCCGGCACCGAAGGCGATGCGCATGAGCTCGTGGTAGGAGGGGTGGTACTCGACGAAGTCGATACGCTCGCCGATGCGGTTATGGGTCTTGAGCTCCGGCAGATACTTGTTCGCCTTGTGCGCCAGATCCTGCACGTGCCGGCTGCCGCAGACCGCGCCAAAGGCCCGCACGTCGCCCTCCGCCCAGGCGGCTCCCTCGCGCCGCAGCGTTTCGGCCAGCACCTTGTCGCCATCATAGAGGTTCTGATCTTCCGGGATCGGGACCTGGTTCAGCACCTCGTGGGTGGCCACGTCCTTCTTCATGATGGCAAGCGTCATTGGGCGTCTCCTGGTCTGCAGCCGCTGCGGGCCGTCGTTCTGCATAAAATGAACCAGATTCATTTCTTGAGTCAAGCAGAACGACGAAGGCCGCCGCCCGGTGCGGCCCAGCAAGAGCATTTTCGAGCGACGTGGATACCGGTTCGCGTGAAGAAAATGCGACCAAGCAAGAACTTGAGACGCGGTTTCGCGATTCTGAGAAGAGCGGAAACGCTTCTAGCGCGCGACGGCGGCGAGACAGAAGGTGGTCAATGAATCGACGAGGCTATCGAGACTGCGCTCCGGATCGGGCCCATCGGGCGAGAGCACGGCGATGAGGTTCTCGTTCATGGCGCCGACGACGGCCGCCGCAACGATCTCGGCGTCTTGCTCGCGGAACGTGCCGTCCGCGATCGCCTCCCGGATCAGGTCCGCCAATACGGCCGCCAGCGCGCGCCGGTAGCCGATCCTGGCCTGCCAAACCGTCGCATCGATCGGCTCGATGAGGAGCAGATAGGCAAGCCGGTAGCCGCGGATGGCCCGCGACAGGAAGGTCCGCATGGCCCGTTCGAAACGCTCGTCGGGCGCAGCCCGCGTGCGCGCGATGGCGATGATGACGTCGAGCTCGTGCTGCGATGTCTGGCGCACGACTTCGGCGAGAAGATCGGCCTTGGAGGGAAAGTAGCGATAGACGGTGCCGGTCGCCACGCCGGCGAGCTTCGCAACCGCCGCAATGGGCGCTTCGCCGAATCCCCCTTTCAAAATCAGCGCCCGGGCCGCGGCGACGATGCCTTCCCGTTTTCCTTCGAGCTGCTTCAGAACGCGCTCGCTCTTGCGATAGACCATCCCCTCCACCGTGACGCTGCCGTACTCAGCGGAGCCGCCGCTGCGCCGATTGCGGCGCACTTCTATGATGCGCGCCCGGTCTTGCCAATGCCTGCCGGCTATCCGTCGCTCAAGGCTTGCTCTTGGAATCGCCGCGACATCAGCATGCCGTGCAGCAGGGCGGCGCGCGGGGCGATGGTCGAGACCAGGATATGCTCGTGCTCCGCATGCGCGCCGGCACCGTTGCAGCCTAATCCGTCCAGCACCGGCAAGCCCAGGGCGGCGGCGAAATTGCCGTCGGAGACGCCGCCGCGCGAGGTCTCGGCCATGGGCAGGCCCAGCGCAAGCGCCGAGGTCGCCTCGTAGAGGCGGACCACCGCGGAGCTGCGCTCGAAGGGAGGCCGGTTCATCCCACCCTCGACGGTGAGGCGGATATCCGGATCATAGGCCTTACGCGAGAGCATCCGCTTGAGCATGCGCTCGGCGGTGGCCATGTCGTCCACCCGCATGTCGATCTCGATGGTCGCTTCCGCCGGCACCACGTTCACGCGGGTGCCCCCCTGAATCGTGCCCACATTGAACGTCGCCGCCGTCTCGCTGTCGTTCATCGCCTCGATGTCGAGAACCTGGCGAGCGATCTCCCGGATGGCGCTGCGGCCGTCGCGCAGATTGCCGCCGGCATGGGAGGAACGGCCATGCGCCGTCATCTTGAAGAAGCCCCAGCCCTTGCGCTTGGTGATGACCGTTCCCGGCGCCTCGAAGGCCGGCTCCGGCACCAGCACGAATGCGGCGCCCGAGGCGAGGTCCTCGATAAGCGCGCGCGAGGTGGGGCTGCCGATTTCCTCGTCGCTGTTGAGGAACACGGTGATCGGCCGCGGCGGCCGCAGCCCCGCTCTGGCGATCTGTCTCAGGGTTTCGGTGATGAGATAGGAGCCGGCCTTCATGTCGAAGATGCCCGGTCCGAACAGCTGGTCGCCCTCGCGCCGCACCGGGCGGGCGGCCAGCGTGCCCGCCGCCCAGACCGTATCGATATGCCCCATCAGCAGGGCAGGCCTGCCGCTCACGCCCTCGGGCGCGTAGGTCAGCACCAGCTGTCCGCCGCAACCATCGCGGCCCGGGATGCGCCGCACGGCCACAGCCAGCCCGGCGAAGGAGGCCTCGATATGGTCGAGAAGACGGTCAATCAGATCAGGCCGTTCCGACGGGGTTTCGAACGCGACCCACTCGATGATCCCTTGCGCCAGCGCTTCCGCATCGAACGAAGCGGGCCGCGGAAGGCCTTCGCCGGTCATTTCAATTTCCATGTCGAGCCTCCTCCGGCGCCGCATCTTCCGGCGTGCCGAGATAGGCGGCGATCACGGCCGGATCGCTCACCACCTCCTGCGGCGTGCCCTCGGCGATCTTGCGGCCGGCATCGATGACCAGAATGCGGTCGCAGATGCTGGTCACCGCCTTCATGTCGTGCTCCACCAGCCAGATGGTGGTGCCGCGCTCGCGCACATTGCGCAGGCAAGCAAGCATCTGTTCCGTTTCGGTCGGGTTGAGCCCGGCACAGGGCTCGTCCGCGAGCAGCAGGCTCGGCCGCGTGGCGAGCGCACGTGCGATTTCGAGCTTGCGCAGATTGCCCACGGTCAGCCCCTCCGCGGTGCGGTCGGCGAGGTCTTCTATGCCGGCCACCCGCAGCGCCTCCCGGGTCACCGCGTCCACATCCGCCCGGTCGGGCCTGCCGAACATGGCACCGACCGCCACATTCTCGCGAACCGTGAGCGCGGGGAACGGCTTGGCGATCTGAAAGGCCCGCGCGATGCCGCGCTGATTGAGCTTGTAGGTCGCCACGTTGACGATCGACTGGCCGCGGAACCGGATCTCTCCGGCGGTCAGCGGGTAATAGCCCGTGATCAGGTTGAACAGGGTCGACTTGCCGGCCCCGTTCGGTCCGATCAGCCCATAGATCACACCGGCCGGAATGTCGAAGTCGATGTTCTCTATGGCCGTCAGCCCGCGAAACTGCTTCGTCACGCCGCGTCCGGAGAGAATGGTCTCCGTCATGCCTGCGCCTCCGCCTTTCGCGCCAGCGCCGCGCGCCGCGAGCGGGTGAGCGCGCCGAGGATGCCGCCCGGCATCAGCAGAACGATGGCCACCACGATCAAGCCGGTGATCAGGAGGTGGATGTCCAGGAAGCGCGACAGCAGCACCTGGGTGATGAATAGCATCACCGCCGTCCCGATGATCGGGCCGAACAGCGTGCCGATCCCGCCGATCAGGCAGAACACGATCATGTTGAGGCTGAAGTCGAGGCGAAACACGGTGTAGGTGGTGAAATAGCCCACACTGTAGCCGTAAACCGCCCCGAGCAGCCCGACCAGGACCGCGGAGAGCACGAAGGCCAGAACCTTGTACTTCTCGGTGGCGACGCCGAGCATCATCGCCGTGTCCTCGTCTTCGCGGATGGCCAGCAGCGCATAGCCGAAGCGGGTGCGCTTTATCAGCAGCGTCAGGAGGAAGGCCAGGAGCAGCAGCGCGCCGAAGATGTAGTAGTAGAAGTCCTCCGGCGTGACGCCGCTCGGCACCGGCGGGCTGAGGAACACGCCGACCCCGCCCTGGAACCAGCCGATATTGTTGACGAGCTCGCTGACCACCTGGCTCACGCCCAGCATGACGATGGCGAAGTAGATGCCGCGCAGGCGCAGGATGGGATAGGCGATCAGTGCGGCAAACAGGCCGCAGACCAACCCCGCCACGAGCAGCGGTACGACCATCGACATGGGCCCGGTTCCGAAGGTGCCCACATGCATGCCGAACAGGGCGGCGCTGAAGGCTCCTATGCCGATGAACACCGTATGGCCGAAGCTCCAATAGCCGGCAAAGCCGCCCAGGATGTTCCAGGCGAGCGCCAGGGCTGCCGAGAAGAAGAAGAACTGGACCACACGGGTATAGAACGGCCCGAGCCAGAGCGGCAGCAGCGCCAGCACGACGACCGCGGCAAGTCCGGCAAAAATGGCGAGCGGCTGCTTCATCTGGACTCCCCGAAGCTGTGTCCCAGCAGCCCTTGCGGCCGCACCAGCAGCATGAGCACCAGCACCAGGAACATCATCGCCGTGGTCAGGGACGGCCCGATATATTGCGCCGTATAGGCGTTGATCAGGCCGAGCAGCAGTCCGCCGACCAGGGCGCCGGCGGGGCTGCCGATGCCGCCGAGCACCACCACGATGAACGCGTTCAAGGTCCACGCCACCTCGCTTGCCGCGGAAAACGGCTGGACGATGCCGATGATGGCGCCCGATGCACCCGCCATGGCCGCGCTGAGCCCGAAGGTGAGCCCGTGCAGGCGCCCGACGCTCAGGCCCGACAGCTCCGCCGCGAGTGGCTGCTGGGCGGTGGCGCGCACCGCCCGGCCGAACTGGGTGCGCGCCAGCACCAGCGCCAGGATGAGGAGCAGCACGAGGCTTGCGCCCAATGCAATCAGGCGGACGAGGTCGATCCGCAACGGGCCGAGGCCCACGCTGGTGAAGCTGTAGCTCGGCGTGATGGTCTGCACGTCCGGCCCGAAGGTCAGTTGCAGCAGGTTGCGCGCGATCATGGCGACACCAAAGGTGACCACCAGCGAGGCGACCAGTGATGCCCGCGAGATCGCCCAGTGAATGATCGTGCGCTGATAGGCATAGCCGACGGCGAACAGCACGAGGCCTATGGGGATGATCGCGAAGAAAGGATCGATGCCGAGATGCCTGAACAGAAGCAGAGCGCCATAGGCTCCGGCGACCACGAAGATGCCATGGGTCAGGTTCACGATCCCCATGACGCCGAAGACCAGGGAAAAGCCGACCGCCGCCAGCGAATACAATCCGCCCAGCACCAGGCCGTTCAGGGTCGTCTGCAGGAAGAGCAGCATCGCGTGCTACCGCCCGGTCACGCGGCTTCCGCCACCGCGGACCAGGCTTCGGCGATCTCGCGCCCGGTGGCGAACCACACGCCCGGCGCGCGCCTCATGAAGGCGATATAGTCCCGCAGCATGGCCAGCCTGGACGGCCTGCCGATGATCTGCGGATGGGTGACGATATTGACCAAGCCGCCCCAGCGATAGATTTCGGTGAACTCCTGCTTCCAGATGCTCAGGATGTGCTCGTTGGTCATGATGGCGCGCGGCAGCTTGATGGCGAACAGCGCATAAGGCGCATCATCGAGGCTCCAATGCCAGGGCAGCTCGATGGGGCCGCGCGAGCCATCCTGCAGCACATGGCGGTATGGGCTCACCTGGTCCATCAGCGAGCTGTCGTAGAGGAAACCGTATTCCTGCAGCAGCCCTATCATGTTGGTGGAGGTCTCGCCCGCGGGCGAGCGATACCCGAGGGGCCTCACGCCCACCGTCTTCTTCAGGGACTCGAGGCCCTTCTCCAGCGCCTCGCGCTCCTTGTCCGGATAATCCGGATCGATCCACTCGTGGAGATAGCCGTGATGCCCGACCTCGTGCCCACCGGCGACGATCGCTTCCATCCGGTCCAGATATTTCTCGGCCGTCCATCCCGGCACGAAGAAGGTGGCCTTCAGATCCTCCTCCTTCAGCAGCTCCAGGATCTTGGGAACGCCGGTCTTGCCGCCATAGGCGCCTTGCGAAAGCACCCCGGGCCTGCGCACATTGTCCGGATCACGCGAAAGCCACAGGGTCTCCGCGTCGAAATCGAAGGTCAGCATGACGGCGCAGCGCGCTCCGTTCGGCCAGGGTATCGGCGTCATGTCGTTCATGGTCGGCTCCTATCGCTGCATTGCTCATCGAGGTTCGGCCTAAAGCGGAAGCGGGCGAAATGGGTCCCGGCTTTTCGTGGATTGCCGCTTGAGCCTTGCGCCGTAATCCTGTGGTGCTCCCACCGCCGGTGCCGGGCGGACTATGCCCGCTCCGCCCAGGTCGGCGCGGGATAGATCGGCTTGGCCGATGCGCTCTCCGCCGGCGAGATCACCTCGATTTCGCCGTTCTGCCGCTGGATCAGCAGCGGTCCGAGCAGGTCGGCCTGACCATCGCCCTGGGGCGTGAACTTGATGTGCCCGTAGAAACACTCGAAGTCCAGGGCCGCGAGCGCGTCACGCACCGGGTCCAGCTCGAGCGTTCCCGCATTTCGCGCTGCCTGCAGGTAGCAGATGATGCAAGCGGCCCCGCTTGCCATGTGATAGGTCAGCTCGCGGTCGAAATTCGCCCTGTAATATTTCGCGAAGTTCTCGGCAGAACCGAAATATTCGCCCTTGAACGGCGCGCGCTCGGACCAGTATGCCTGCGTGACAACCGCGTTCGCGTAATTGCCGAGCGCTTCCTTGTAGGCCGCCGTTTGCGGCCCGAGCGTCTGGTACAGCATCTTGACGTTGGTGTTGGTCGAGATCATCTGCCGCGCGATCAGGATCGACGTCTCGTCATGAGTGGTGCAAACCAGCACGTCCGGCGTGTTCTGGCGTATCGAGGTCAGCACATTGGTCACGTCGCTGACCTGGGCCGGCAGGGCGATGAAGTCGAGCACTTGGATGCCGGCCTCCTCGATCAGCGCCCGCGCGCCGTCGGCTTGAAATTTGGAGAACGGATCGTTGGTGTAGATGATGCTGATCGTCTTCACCGCCGGCTCCAGTTCCTTGAACATGTTGACCGACGAGACGAACTGCCGGGAGGCCCGTGGGAACAGGCCGAAGACGCGGTTGCGGCCTTGGGTGAAGATCAGGTCGGAACCGCCCCCCGCCTGCACCATGATGCGGCCGGCTGCCTCGGTGATCGCGCAGGTGGGCAGGACGATGTTGCTGCCGAACGAGCCCAGGAAGAAGCCGATACCCTCATCCACCTGCCGCTGGATCAGGGTGGACGCGCGAGCAGGATCGCTCGCGTCGTCGAACAGGTTCAGCGCCAGCGTATATTTCTGGCCGCCGATGTCGACCCCGCCCATCTCCTCGTTGACGAATTTGACGGCGCATTCATAGCCGCGCATCACATTGAGCCCGGTCTCGGCCGCTGACCCCGTCATCGGCACCGAGCCGCCGAAGACGATCCTGTTTTCTTGCGCGACGGCGGCGTGCGGCATCACACCCGCTAAGGCGAGTGCACTGCCGGCTTTCAGGAAATCGCGTCTGTCCATCTCAAAGCCTCCCACTTGTCTCTTAGGCGTTCGCTCACGCCAGCCCCAGGTAAGCCTGCTTCACCTTAGGATCGTTCAGCAGCTCATTCCCCTCCCCGCTCTGCACCACGCGGCCCTTTTCGAGCACATAGGCGTAATCGGCGATGGCAAGCGTCTGATGCACGTTCTGCTCGACCAGAAGAACGCTGATGCCTTCTTCGTTCAGTTTCCGAACAAGCGAAAATATCGTCGAAACCAGGATCGGGCTGAGTCCGAGGGAAGGCTCGTCCAGGATGATGAGCCGCGGCATGGTCATCAGTCCGCGGCCGATGGCCAGCATCTGCTGCTCGCCGCCCGAGAGTGATCCCGCATTCTGGGATTTCCGTTCGCCAAGCCGCGGGAAGAGCGCAAACACGCGGTCGAGATTCGCCTGCATTCGGTCCCGCGCGCGCCCGACATGGCCGCTGACCAGCAGGTTCTCGTAAACCGTGAGGTGCTGAAAAACCAGGCGGCCTTCGGGGACCAGGCAAAGGCCGAGATCCACGACCCGATGGGCCGGCATCCCGGTGATGTCGTTGCCTTCGAACAGGATGGTGCCGCGCCGCGGCCGCAAGGCGCCGGCGATCATTTTCACGCTCGTGGTCTTGCCGGCACCATTCCCGCCGATCAATGCCACGATTTGGCCTTTCGGCACCTCCAGGCTGCAATCGGCCACGGCGCCCATTCCCGCATAATCATAGGCAAGGCGGGAAACCGTAAGGAGCGGATCTCGACGGGACCCCTTCGCAGCAGCTGTGGGTAACGACGTCATATGCCGCTCCGGCAAGTATTGCGGTGCGATACGATCAAACTGTAGCTTTGCATCGCCGTTTGGGCTTGTCAAGAAAGAGGGGAGTGGCTCCACGCGGCGCCCGAGTAGCGGGAGTGGGGCACGCCGCGCTGTTTGACGCTGCCGTTTGGCTTGCCCTATGATGATGCGATTTTATCATATTGCTTTACGATACGGAAAACGATGCCCAAGTCCAGCAGCCTTCCGGACTTCGCCAGCTTGCCATTCGACGCCCAGGCCATGGCGGCCGGCCTCGCGCCTTGGGTGGAACAGGAGAGTCCGACCTTCGACCGTGACGCGGTGAACCGGATGATGGACCTCGCCGCTCGCGAAATGAGCGTCATGGGCGCCGAGATCCAGCGCATTCCCGGCCACATGGGCTTCGGGGATTGCGTGAGGGGCCGCTTTGCGCATGGGGCCGATCCTGGTCCCGGTATTCTCATTTTGGGCCATCTCGACACGGTCCACCCGGTCGGCACGCTCGCAGCATTGCCTTGGCGGATGGACGGTGGTCGGTGCTACGGGCCCGGCGTGCTGGACATGAAATCCGGCAACTATCTCGCGCTCGAGGCCATTCGCCAGTTGCAGCGTGCAGGCTTCAGGCCACCCCTGCCGGTCACGGTCCTGTTCACCAGCGACGAGGAGGTGGGCAGTCCGAGCACGCGGCCACTGATCGAGGCCGAGGCGGCGCGCCACAAATATGTGCTGGTGCCGGAGCCGGCCCGCCGCAATGGCGGCGTGGTGACCGGCCGTTATGCCATTGCGCGCTTCACGGTGACGGTTCACGGCCGGCCGAGCCACGCGGGACTCAGGCTGAGCGAAGGCGCATCGGCCATCCGGGAAATGGCTCACCAGATCCTGGCTATAGAGGCCATGACGGACGAGGAGATCGGCTTCAACGTGGGCGTGATCCGCGGCGGCCAGTGGGCCAATTGCGTGGCGACCGCCTGCCATGCCGAGGTGCTGGCTTCCGCAACCACGAACGAGAAGCTGGACGAAGCCATTCGGCGGATCCACACGCTTTCGCCGGTCGGCACGGATGTGAGCGTCAGGGTCGAAACCGGCGTGATCCGGCCGGTGTGGACCCGGAATGATGCGTCATGGCAGCTTTACGAGCATGCCAGCGCCCTCGCCAGTAGCCTTGGCTTCGAGATTCCCTACCAGAATTCCGGCGGTGGTTCCGATGGAAACTTCACGGGTGCCATGGGCATTCCGACCCTCGACGGCTTGGGTGCGCGGGGAGACGGGCCCCACACCCTCGAAGAGCACATCATCACGGAAAGTCTGGCTGAACGCGGGCGCCTCATGGCCGCGCTGCTTGCCACATTGCGGTAGAGGCAAAATCGATGCATGGCCTAGCCGTGCTCCGGCCCACACCCAAATGGGAGAGATTGAATGTTGCGCGATTTCACGGGGCGCAGCACCAGGCCATCCTTGGCCCGGATCACGGCCATAGTGCTTTTCGGGCTCTCGCTCCCGTGGGCACCGACACCTGGACATGCAGACAGCTCGCCTGCCCAGACATCGGGCGTGGAAATCCCGCCTGGCCAGATTGAAAAGGCCATCGGTCGATTGGACGAGCTCGCCGCAGATATGATGAAGCGAAGCGGCGTGCCGGGCATGGCGGTCGCGGTCGTGCAGGGTGATAAAACCGTATATGCGAAAGGCTTCGGCGTCCGAAAAGCGGGCGAGGCCGCGCCCGTCGACGCTGACACCGTGTTCCAGATCGCCTCGCTGTCGAAGCCGCTCACCGGGAGCGTTGTCGCCCACCAGGTCGGCGCTGGCATCGTCAAATGGGACACGCCGGTCATCGCCCACTTGCCCTGGTTTCGGCTCAGCGATCCCTGGATCACAGACCACGTCACGATCGGCGATATGTTCAGCCATCGCTCCGGTCTTCCCGACCATGCGGGCGATGATCTGGAGGACTTGGGACATGGCCGGCGGCATGTGCTCGAGCAGCTCCGCCTGCTGCCTCTCCACGGCTTTCGCCAGATCTACAACTACACGAATTTCGGCATGACAGCCGCCGCGGAAGCGGTGGCGCAGGCATCGGGTAAGCCGTGGGAGATCCTGGCCGAAGAGGTTCTATACGAGCCGCTCGACATGGCCTCGACCAGCTCGCGCTTTGCCGATTTCGAAAAGCAGGCGAACAGGGCCATCGGGCACGTCAAGGTCGGGAACGATTACGAACCGAAATACCAGCGCTTGCCGGACGAACAGTCGCCGGCCGGCGGCGTGAGTTCCTCCGTACGCGATCTCGCCCGCTGGATGACGATGATCCTGCAAAACGGGCGCTTTGAAGGGCGAGAGATCGTCCCCGAAGCGGCACTGCTGCCGGCACTGACCGCCCAAATGATCGCCGCGCCCTCGGCCACGGTCGATGCCCGGCCCGGATTCTACGGATATGGCATGGGCGTTGGCGTTTCGCCCAGTGGACGCATGATCCTCAGCCATTCCGGCGCGTTCGCCCTTGGCGCGAGCACCTATGTCGCGATGATCCCCTCCGCAGATATCGCCATCGTGGTGCTGACGAATGCATCGCCGAGTGGAGCGGCCGAGGCGCTGGGTGCCTCATTCGCTGACCTCGTCGAGTTCGGCAAGATCACGCGTGACTGGTTTCCCGCCTATGCGGCTCGGCTGGCGAGCGTCACGGCGCCGGTGGGTACGCTGATCGGAAAGTCGCCGCCCGCCGATCAGAAGCCGGCTGCGCCCCTCGCTTCATATGCGGGCGCTTACGGCAACGACTATTTTGGCAACGCGGTCATTGCCGTGGTGGGGAACGAGCTGGAGCTGATGATCGGCAAGGCGCCCACCAAGTACAGGCTGACCCACTGGAACGGCGACGTCTTTGCTTTCCACCCATCTAGCGAAAATCAACCTGACGGTTCGGTGGCGGCGCTTACGTTCGAGCGGAATGCCGGCGGCACGGCCACGGCATTCACGATCGATTATCTCGACGAGAATGGCTTGGGCCAGTTCGTACGCCGCTAGGCAATCGTCCGTGTGTCACGTCGGCACGCGCCCGTCCAGATGCGGCAGCAGGACCACGCTTTCCTGCTCGTTGGGGTCGGTGCGGGCGATCACGGCGCTTGCCGGCTCGTCGCTGAGATTGGCCGGAAGGTGCGGCATGCCGGCGGGAATGTAGAAGAGGTCTCCAGCCTTGACGACCACGTGCTGCTCGAGCTCGTCGCCAAACCAAGTGTGGACCTCGCCGCTCAGCACATAGATCGCGGTCTCGTGATTCTCGTGGAGATGCGCCTTGGCGCGGCCGCCGGGCGGCATCGTGAGGAGATGCATGCAGATGCCCGAGGACCCGACCGTTTCCGCGGCGATCCCTTGGAAATAGCTGAGGCCCTGCTTGCCGTCATAGGTATGGGTCGGGCGAACGATGCGGCAGGTGGGTTTCGATGGAGTGGCCAAAAGGATCCTCCATATCCACATAGTGAATCGGAATAGAAGCCTAGAACGGGTCCGGTCTGGCCGCAATGCTGCCGGCCAGATCGCAGTGGAAGAGGAGATCGGTCGTGAGCGGCGAGGTGCGGGACAATCCGGACAGGAGCAGGTTCGAGCTCGAGGTCGATGGGCAGATCGTTCGCGCCGATTACCGCCGGCACGGCTCCAGTGTCATCATCACCCATGTGGAAGCACCGCCGTCGCTTCGTGGCACCGGAGCGGCCGACCGCCTCATGAGAGGTATCGTGGCCATGGCCGAGCAGGAGGACTGGCAGCTCGTGCCGGTCTGCGGCTATGCGGCCGCCTGGCTGCGGCATCACGCCCGCCGGCGCGAGCGCAGGGGCACAAGCCAGTAGGGGCTAATCCTGTACAGCGGCGTGAATGGACTGGCAGTGCTTCACGAGATGGGGCTGGGTGAGCAGGAAGCGCTTCAGCGGCGTGTCGATGTCATAGAAATACACGTTGGCGATGAAACCATAGAGCGCCGCATCGATGCTTCGGGCCTTCGGGCCGAAGAAGAAGCCGGTCTGCGGCAACAGTCGCGCCAGCACCTGCAGGTCCGCCAGGCCCTTTTCATAGACCGCCGGCGGGTCGTAGCGGCCGATGCCCTGATAGTGATAACGCTGAAAATTGTACTGCTGCGCCGCTTCGAGCGCTTCCGGGGTGATCTCCGCATGGGTCCGTAATAGGGCATCCCTGAACAGCGGCCAGAAGGCCGGGTCCTTCCAGCGGGAATAGGACATCACCCAATAGAGATTATCGAGCGTGCGATTAACCAGCAGCCCCATATCCCGTTGCTGCTGCGTAAGCCCGTGATCGATGTCCAGCCCATGGCGAGTGGTCAGATGGGCGATGATGGCGTCGCTGTCGCCGATGGTCTCGCCATCATCCACAATGAAGGGCAGCTGTCCGCGAGGCGCCTTGCGCGTGTCCATCACGTGCTCGTGCCGGAACGGCAGCCGGCACAGTTTCAGGAAGGCAAAGATCTTGAGCCCAAAAGGATTGTTGTCGGCGACCCCGAACAGGCCGGGATAGGAATAGAGGGTCAGCATCTCAGCCCCTTCGCACTGCCATGGACGACCATCCACCTCTGTGATAGCGCAAAATTGCCCGACCGTGTCGCCAGAACCTGGAGAGGTTCCCAATGAAAATACCGGAGACGCCGTTTACCATCGCGAACTGGGCCGAGCTGCCGGCAGCGGTCTATCCCGGCGAGACGGGGCAGGCCGAGTGGCGGGAGATCAATGTCGGTGACCTTAGGATCAGGCAGGTAGATTACTCACCAGACTATGTCGCCGATCACTGGTGCGACCGCGGCCACGTTCTCTACGTGCTGAGCGGCGAACTCGTCGTGGAGCTGAAGGACGGCCGCTCGTTCACGCTTCTGCCGGGCACCAGCTTCCACGTGTCGGATTATGGCGACGCGCCCCACCGGGCCTGTTCCCGGCAGGGCGCGCAGGTGTTCATCGTCGATTGAGTAGGTTATCGCCTGGGCACATCTCCTGCGCGTTCGCGCTCCTTCAAGGCAAAGCCGATGAGGTCGAGGATGATACGGGCAGCCACCTGGCCCGTGAGGCCAGAGGTGTCGTAGCAGGGCGCCACTTCGACAAGGTCGAAGCCGATCACCTTGCCCTTCTTGGCGATGCCTTCGAGCAGCGCATTCACCTCGTCATAATAGAGGCCGCCGGGCGATGGCGTTCCCGTGCCCCAGGCGATCGACGGGTCAATGCCGTCGATATCGATGGTCACATAGTACTTGTCGCATTGGGGAATGCGGTTGACGGTTTCCTCGATGCCGACGGCGCGCATTTCCTTCGGGCTCATGATCACGCTGCCATAAGCGCGCGCCGCATCGAAATCCACACGCCCGCTCGACCCGATGCCGCGGATACCGAGCTGCGCCATGCCGGTGACATGATCCATTTCAGAGGCACGCCGCATGGGGCTGCCATGGCCGAAGCGCTGGCCGGCCCGTTCGTCGACGAAATCGAGATGCGCATCGATCTGGATGATGCCGAAGGGGCCGTGATCGGCCAAGCCCTGCAGGATCGGAATGGTCACCGCGTGATCACCGCCGATGCCCACCACCATGCCGCCGCGATCGGCAATGGCCTTCACCGCCTCGCGGGTGTTCTCGAAACAAGCCTGCAGGTCGCCATGCACCATGTCCACGTCACCGCAATCGACGATGCGCCATGGCGGACCGAGATAGACATCGTCCCGCTCCGGGTCGTAGGAGCCGGCAAGACCGAAGGAATAGATCGAGGATGAATCGCGCACGCCGCGAGGGCCCATCTTGGCGCCCGAGCGATACTGGGTGGTCATGTCGAACGGGATGCCGAGGATGCCCACATCGGCATCGAAGCTCGAAAGATCGGTAACGATGGGGAACTTCCCGAAGGATGTAATGCCCGTATAGGGCAGGTTGAGTTTCGGCCTAGCCATTGTAGAGGGTCCTCCCTGGTTGGATCAGTGAATGGTCGCGATCTGCTCGCGACCGCGTTCGAGACGGCGGAATGTGCTGGTTCGGCGTTCAATGAGGTCGAGAGCTGCGGCAACGGCTGCCGTGAGGGCCCAATAGAGAAGCGCGATGGTCAGGAAAACTTCGGCCGGGGCGAAGGTGCGGCCGATGATCATCTGCGAGACATAGGTGAGTTCGGCCACGGTGATGATCGACAGCACCGCCGATTCCTTGATCAGGGTGATGGTCAGATTGGCCGAGGCGGGAATGAGATAGCCGAGGAACTGCGGGAAGATCACCTTGCGGAAGGCGAGCCAGCGATGCATGCCGAGCGCGGTTGCAGCCTCGCGCTGGCCCGCTGGCACAGACAGGATCGCCCCGCGCACGATCTCCGCGAAATAGCCGCTCGCATAGAGCGCCAGCATCGCCACGCCCACCACCTGCGGGCTCAGGCGGACACCGAGGAAGGGCAGGCCGAAGAACACCAAAAAGATCTGGATCAGAAACGGGATGTTGCGCACCAGCTCGATGAGCGCGATCGCCGGGACAGCAAGCACGCGGCGGCCCGACAGAACGGCCAGGGCGAGCACGACACCGCCGAGGAAGCCCAACGGCAGTGCGGCTGCGCAGATCGCCACCGTGACCAGCAGGCCTTGGGCGAACAGCCCGGCATTGTCCAGGATGACGGACGGATCGAAGGTCATGCGCGCACCGCACGCATGCGGGCGTCCACCCGGCGCGTCAGCATGCTCAGGCTGAACAGCATGACGAAATAGAGCACGGCGGCGAGCGCGAAGGCTTGGATCGGTTGATAGGTGAAATTCATCACGTTCTGGGCCGTGCGGGTGAGCTCGACCACGGTGATGACCGAGAGCAGGGGCGACGCCTTCACCAGCATGGTGAACTCGTTCATCAATGGTGGAATGGTGAGCCGCAGCACTTGCGGCAGGATCACTCGCATCCACATGATGCCGCGCGGCACGGCCAGCGCCTTGGCCGCCTCGTACTGTCCGGCGGGCACGGCGCTCAGGCCCGCCCGAATGATCTCGGTGATGAAGGCGGCGCTGTTGAGGCTCAGCGCCAGCACGCCCGCAACCAGCGGCGGCAGGTCTATGCCGGTGAGTCCCGGCAGGCCGTAATAGACCAGGAAGATCTGCACCAGGATGGGCGTGCCGCGGATGAAGCTCATATAGGTCTTGGCCAGCCAGCGCAGCGGGGCCCATGGCGCCGCGCGCATGACGGTCAGCCCCACGCCGAAGACGATGCCGAACAGGCCCCCCAGGAGGGAAACCAGCAGCGTGACCACCGCCCCTTGCAGGAACAGCGGCCATTCGGCCAGCGTGGCGCTGATCTGGAAGCCAGCCATGAGACCTGCCTCAGGCGCAGCCGCGCCCCGATGGGAAGCGGCTCAACGCCCGCCCTCAGAGCGCGCCTTCCGGCAGATAGCCTTCCTTGGGCGTGGCGAAGGTGAAGCCGAACCACTTCATCTGCCACTCCTTCAGCTTGCCGCTGTCGTTCAGCTCGTCGATCTTGGTGTTCAGGTAATCGCGCACGTCCTGATCCTCCGGGCGGGTCACCCAGGCGAGATACTGAGGCTCGCCGATCGTGCCCACCACGCGGAAGGTGTCCGGCTGCTTCTTCATCAGCACCGCCGCGGTTGGCGAGGCGAGCACGATCGCGTCTACCTGCCCCGAGGCGAGCGCTACATGGGTTTCGGGGAATGCGGTGTAGAGCTTGAGCTCGCCGTAGCCGTCGCCCCCCTTCTCCTTCAGCGACGCGCTGTGCGCCTCGGCCACCGGCTGCGGTGAAGAGGCCATCTGCGTGGCCACCACCTTGCCGTTGAGATCATCGGGGCTCTTGATGCTGTCGTCGTCGGCGCGCACCACGATCACATTATCGAAGCTGCCGATCGGGCGGGTATAGGCGTACTTGGCCGCACGCTCCGCATTGATGCCCACCGACGTGGCAACGAAGTCGAACTTCTTGGCGAGCAGGCCGGGCAGGATGCCCTGGAACGGCAGGTTCAGCTGGTTCAGCTCGACCCCGAGATCCGCGACGATATAGTCGAGGATATCCTTGTTGTAGCCGACGATCTTGCCGTCCTGCACGAACTCGAAGGGCTCCAGCGCCGCCTCGGTGCCGACGGTGAGCTTGCCGCGTTCCTTGATCTCGGCGAGAAGGCCCTCTGCCTGGGCCGCGCCGATCGTGGACAGGGCGACCAATAGACCGGCGACCGCCGCAATTCCGTTTCGAAGTGTTCGCGCGATCATGTCTTCCTCCTCCCGGCAAAACTGGCGACAAATCTTGCCGCCTCTTCTTTCAGCGCGTGCGTATCCTTGATCACGCCGTGATGCTTGTAGACGCGGCCGATCATGAAGCTTTCGGTGTCATTGATGCCTTCCACGGTCTTCAGTTCGTCGAGCAGAAAGCTGTGCAGCTCGGCGGTTGAGCCAAGAGTAAGCTCGATGATGAGGTCATAGGGGCCGGTCATCGAGTAGACCCGCTCGACGAAATCGTAGGAGGCAAGCCGCGCCGCCACCTCGTCCAGGTGCTTGCGCGCGACCTCCAGGCCGATGATGGCCGCCACGCCCTTGCCGCGGCGCAACGGGTCGGTCATCGCCTTCACCGCGATCACCCCATCATCGATCAGCCGGCGCAGCTTCTTGCGCGCGGTCGCTTCCGTGACACCCACGCGCCGCGCCAGCTCCACCGTCGACAGGCGGCCGTCCGTGCTGAGCGCCCGCACGATCGCCTGCTCCACCGCATCGAGCTCGCCGGCTATATCGGTTTCCAGCATCATTCCGGCCAGTAATTACGCCTTTCAGGCAATCAAACTAGCCAATTGTGCCGCAATCCGTCAATCCATCCGCTCTATTTTCCTGCAGCAAACTCCTCGAGAATGGTGCCGGTGGCCTCTGCCATCACCCGCAAGCCGGCGACGATGTCATCGGGAGCGGTGTCTTCCTCGGGCGTGTGGCTGCGGCCGCCTATGCTGGGCACGAACAGCATGCCGGCCGGAATCTGGCTGGCCATGCTCATGGCATCGTGGCCGGCGCCGCTCGGCATCGTTCTGGAGCTGAGCTGCAGGCGTTGCGCCGCCCGGGTCAGATGGCCGATCATGCTCGGTGCCATGGCGGCCGACGGCTCGCCTCCGGCCAGCACCACCGATCCGGTGGCGCGGGCTTGTGCAGCCGCGACTTGAGCGAGCTCGGGCATGGCCGCCTCGATCCGGTCGAGCGCCTCGAGCGACGGGCTACGATACTCGACCAGCAGCTCGGCCCGCTCCGGCACCACGTTGAAGGCCCCCGGCGCGATCTTGGCTCCACCCAGGTTGAACACGGTGTTTGGCCCGCCATGGGTCTGCACGAAGTCGCGGAAGGCGGTGGCGAAGGCAAACATGGCCTGGGCCGCATCGGACCTGGCGGCCATGGGCGTGGTGCCTGCATGGTCCGCGCGCCCGTGAAAGGTTGCCCGCGCCCGACGGATGCCGACGATCTCCGTCACGATGCCAACGGCACGGCCTTCGCTTTCCAGCACCGGCCCCTGCTCGATATGAATCTCGATATAGCCGGCGTGCCGCTGCGGATCGATCCGGGCGATCTCGGCGTCGGCAAGGCCGGCGGCAGCCCGCGCTTCAGCAAGCGTGCGTCCGTCCGCGCCCTTCGCTTGAGCCACCTCATCCCAGGTGAGCGAGCCGCCGAACACGCGGCTGCCGAGCAGCGACACGATCGTGCCTTCCTCATCGCTGAACGACACCACCCCGATGCCGACCGGACCGGGCGCGCCGGCAGCCATGAAGGCGCGGGCGATCTCCAGCCCTGTCATGACGCCGAGGGCGCCATCGAGCCAACCGCCCATGGGCACCGTATCGGTATGGGAGCCGATCAGCAGATAGCGCTCGGCTCCGGGCGTATAGCCGAACACATTGCCGATGCCGTCGATCGAGGCGTCGAGGCCGGCTTGCTCCATGCGGTCACGCAGCCAGCGGCGCGCCGCCATATCCTCTTCGCTCAAGGCGAGGCGGCTGCCGCCCTTGCCCACATTGCCGATGGTGGAAAGCTCTTTCAGGTCGCGCAGCAGCCGTGCGCCGTCGACATTCAGGTTCATGACCAATTCTCTCTACAGTCGGATCAGGGGCTGGTGGGCGCAGCGGAATGAGCCGCCGACGCGATAGACGGCCTCGTAAGGCGTGCGGATCACTTCGAAGCCGCGTGCCTTCAGTTCGCCGGCGACGTAGTCGTGGGGCTCCTCCGAAGGCATCATCACGGTGCGGTCGTCGAGCACCAGGTTGTTGCAGGCGAGGTGCCGCTTGGCGGCCTCCTTGCCGACGACGATGCGGTCCCAGTTCGCAAGATGGCCCGGCAGACCCTCGGGAAAGGCCTCCATGCACACCACGGCTAGCCCCTCGCGCGGGGTCATGAGCACGCAGTCGAGGTGGGGGAACAGCGGGTCGAGCTTCACCATCTCCACATCGTATTCGGGGCCGAGCGCATGCTGCAGCCAGCGGGCACCCTCGGGATTGGAGCAGTTGCCCGAATGCCCCACCAGGATCTTCTTGCCCAGCACGAAGATGTCGCCGCCTTCGAGATAGCCCCAGCCCGGCCCCTCCGCATTGTCATCCGCCCCCCCATCCGGCTGGGCGAAATAACGGGCGCCCCGCTCCATGGTCGAGGCCAGGATGTGCCGCACCGAGAAGCGCTGGCGCCGGTGGAACAGCGAGCGCGGGGCAAGCTCGATGACGTTGTTGCCGATGGTGACGAAGGGGTCACGCAGCCAAGGGGTCATGCAGCCATGGTTCTCGCCGCGCGGGAAGGCGAGATTGCCATCGCTTAACCGTCGCGGCTGGTGGATCTTGATGCCAAGCCCGCGCAGCAAGACCACTGCGCCGTCGAGCTGGGATTTGAAGGCGGCGAAATAGTCCGGATCGGCCTCGGCCACCGGCCGGCCCTGGTTTGTTATCCAGAAGCGCTCGAAGTCCCCGTAAGCGCGCGCTTTGGAGTCCGCCAGGAATTTCGGGATGATGAACTGATCGGCCCAGCCATAGATGCATTCCTTGAGGGTGCCCCATTCGCTGCTGACGCCGATCGGCTCCGTTCCATTCTGCGTTTCCATGTCCCTGTCTTTCGTTGTCAGGCTTCCAACAGCGCAGGTACCAGCCCATGCGCCTTGCGCAGGTCCTCGAGGAAGGCGTTGAGCACACGAAGATCCGCCAAGCCTTTCCTCACCGCGAACTCGAAATCGGAGTAGAAGGCGAATTCCTGCGGCAAAAGCGGCTTCAGCTCGCCCTTTTCGATCCAGGCTTCGGCGTAGTGGCACGGGAGATAGCCGATGAACGCGCCGGACCGGATCAGCGACAAGGTCGCCTCCATGTCATAGGCGGTGGCGGCTGCCTTCAAGCCGGACATGGGCGAGACCTGGCGGTGCACCATGTAGCCGCGCGCCACGAAGTCGGACGCCAAGACGTCTGCTTTGCTCACCGCATCCTCAGGACGGTTGAACAGGCGGTGCCGCCGTCCGCAATAGAGCATGTGCCTTTCCCGGAACAGGTGCTCGTAATGCAGTCCGGGCACGTGGTGATAGAAGGCCGATATCCCCACCTGCAGACGGCCTTCCAGCAGCCGCTTCTCGATGGTGGCGGGCTCGGCGACGTGCAGATTGATGTGCACCGAGTGATCGCGCGAGGTGAACAGGCGGATCGCTTCGTGCAGCCGGCAGTCCTGGTTGCTGGTGGTGGTGTCCACGACGCCCACATGCAGCTCGCCCACCAGCTTGCCGCGCAGCTCGCCGATATCCGCGCGGATGGAATCGAGCGCCTCTTCTAGACGCAAGGCGGCCATATAGATGCGCCGGCCCTTGTCCGTCAGCTTGAAGCCGACCCGTCCGCGGTCGCACAGGCGGATGCCGAGCCGGGACTCCAGGGTCGACATCTGGGTGCTGATGGTCGAGGCGCTGACATTCAGCTCGGCCTGAGCGCCCGCGAACCCGCCATTCTCTACCACCTTCACGAACAGGCGCAGAAGCTTGATGTCCGATGGAGCGAGCTGGGGAACACGACTGAGCGGCATGAACTTACTTTCGCCTATAACGAAGCGAATTTTTCTCGTTTGATCTTTACCGTAAGCGAGCCGCCACGCAAACTCCGGCAAAACCCAGAAGGAGTAGTGAGGCAATGGCCAACGGCGAAATCATGACCATTCCGGCGCGGAAGGGGCGCGCGGCTCGGCTGACCAAGGGCCAAGCCATCAAGATCATCAATACCCACGGCCATCAGGTGGTCGACACCTGGTGCTTCAGCCTGGAAGAGCTCACCGAGTTCATGTCCATGGAGCACATCCGCCCGACCTTGGGAAAGATCTTCCCGACCAAGGGCGACGAGCTCTACACCAACCGCCGCCGGCCGATCCTGTTCTTCGAGGAAGACACCTCGCCGGGCATTCACGACACGCTGATGGCAGCTTGCGACGACTATCGCTATGGCCTGCTCGGCTGCAAGGAATACCACGACAACTGCACGGACAACCTGCATGCCGCCATGCGCCAGATCGGCTTGCGCGCGCCCGAGACGCCGAGCCCGCTCAATCTGTGGATGAATATCCCGGTCGACCAGCAGGGCCGCACCAGCTGGGGTGAGCCGGTCTCCAAGCCGGGCGACTATGTGGTGCTGCGCGCGCATATGGATTGCGTGGTCGCCATGTCGTGCTGCCCGCAGGACATCCTGCCGATCAACGGCAAGGCAGGAAACACGGTGGAAGCCCATTATCAGATCCTCGACTAAGCTGGGCCCGGCGGCGATCGGTGCGGCCGGCATCATGGATTGACGGCGATCAGCACCTTGCCGACCGTGCCGCGGCTTTCGAGGCAGGCCTGCGCCGCCCGGATCTCCGCGAGCGGAAACTCCGCGGCAACCGGAATCGTCAGGCGCCTCGCTTCGATCGCCTCGATCACATGCCGCAGGCCCCTGCGCCATTTCTGCGAGCCGGGCACCGCGTGCAGCAGCTCGAAGCCGGCGAGTGAGGTCGACCGCTCGTAAAGCTTCTTACGTATGTCGAAATGCGGGTCGCCTGCCGCCTCGCCGATATTGATCACGCGCCCATAGGTGCGCAGCGCATCGAAGCTGCGGCGCAGGATGTCGCTGCCAAGCGAATCGATCACCAGATCGACGCCGCGGCCGCCGGTCTCAGCCAGGGCCACCTCGACGAAATCCTCCTTATCGCGCGCGATCACGCGGGCAGCGCCGAATTTGAGGGGTATCTCGGTCTTGGCCGGCGAACCGACCGTGCCGATGACCCGCGCGCCCGCCGCCGTCGCCAACTGGGTCAGGGCCAGACCGACGCCGCCGCCGATGGCGTGCACGAGGATGGTTTCGCCCTTGCGCACCCGGTGGGCGGTGTAGAGCAGGTGATAGGCGGTGAGCGCAACCACGGGAAAGGCGGCCGCCATGCGCCCGTCCATGCCCGGCGGCAGGGGAATGACATATTTCTCCGGCACCACCACCATGTCGGCGAACCCGCCGAGCATGGCGGGGCCGGTGATGGCGCTCACCGCCTGGCCCTCGCGCAATGCGGAGACGCCGCGGCCGCAGGCCCGCACGAAGCCGGTGACCTCGCCCCCGAGAACCGACGGATAGGGTATCGGGTCGGGATAGATGCCTTGGCGCTTCTGTATGTCGCCCCAATTGCAGGCTGCCCGCACCACGTCGATCAGCACCTGGCCTGGCCCGACTGCTGGCTCCGCCACGTCTTCGAGCCGCAGCCGCTCGAGCCCGCCGGGCGTCTCGACTACCGCCGCGCGCATGTCAGTGGCTCTCGCGGTGATAGTATTTGCCGACTGCTTGCGGCGCGACATTGCGGCCCGAGATCAGCACGAGCGCGAGGATCGAGACCACATAGGGCAGGGTCGAGAAGATCTGGTAGGGCACGTCGGGGTTCTCGAACTGCAGGCGCAGCTGGTAGGCATCGAACACGCCGAACAAGAGGCAGGCGAGCAGCGCGCCCACCGGGTTCCAGCGCCCGAGAATGACCGCGGCGAGCGCGATGAAGCCCTTGCCGGCGCTCATGTGCTCGGAGAACACGAACACCTGCGAGAGCACGAGATAGACACCGCCCATGGCCGCGAGGGCGCCGGCCACCAGCACGCAAGCATAGCGCAGGCCGGCGACCGATAGGCCCGCTGCGTCGCAGGCGCGTGGATTATGCCCCACCGCCCGGATGCTGAGGCCCAGCGGTGTCCAGTACATGAGGATGTAGAGCGCAGGCACCGCCAGATACATGAGATAGACCAGCAGGTCCTGGTTGAAGAGCACCGGGCCGATGACTGGAATGCTGGACAGAACCGGGATGGCGATCGGCCGGAACCCGGGCAGCAGCTGGGTGTTGGCGGTGGCGCCTATGGCGATACGGGCGAGGAAGGCGGTGATACCAAGCGAGAACAGGTTGATGGCGACGCCGGCGACGATCTGGTTCACCCCCAGCGAGATCGACATGATGGCCATCGGAAGGGCCAGCAGCACGCCAAGCGCCATGCCGACCAACACGCCAGCGAAGGGAGATCCGGTATGGAAGGTGCCCAGCGCCGCGCCAAAGGCACCCATCAGGATGAGCCCTTCCAGGCCCACATTGAACACGCCCGAACGCTCCGACAGCACGCCGGCAAGGGCGGCAAAGATGAGCGGCATGGACAAGCGCAGGGCCGAGGACAGGAACTGGACCAAGGCCTGCATGTCCGAGAACAGCTCGAGCATGGCACTCATCCTCCCTGTGCGGCCTTGATCGCGGCCGACATGGTGCGCCGGCGCTCGATGAGACGCGCCCAGCGGCTGCGCTGGAAGCTGAAGGCGAGGCCGGTGGCCACGAAGATCACGATCAGGCCCTTGAGCGCCTCCACAAGAGTGACCGGCACGCCGGCCGCGCGCTGCATCATATTGGCGCCGCTTTCGAGCCCGGCCATGAAGGTGGCCGCCACAATGGTGCCGAGCGCGTTGGTGCCGGCCAAAAACGCGATGACGATGCCGTCATAGCCATAGCCGGCACTAAACAGATGGAAGAGGCGGTGCTTGAGGCCCATCACCTCGAAAGCGCCGGCGAGACCCGCAAGCGCGCCGCCCACCAGCATGGATGTCATGATATGCCGGCGAACCGACATGCCGGCATAGCGCGCGGCTTGAGGATTGGCCCCGACGGTCTGCAGGGAATAACCGACGGAGGTGTAGCGCATCACCACCGAAAGCAGCAGAGCGGCGATCACCGCCACGATCACGCCGGCATGGGCGTCCGTGCGGGGCATGATATAGGGCAGCCACAGGCTCTCGCGGATCTCCTCGGAATAGGGATAGGGCGCGCCCTCCGCCATCAGCGGCCCCGAGACCGCATAGCTGACGATGTTGATCGCCACGTAATTGAGCAGCAGGGTGACGATCACCTCGTTGAGATCGCGATAAGCTTTCAGCAAGGCCGGTATGGCCGCCCACACCGCACCGCCGGCGAGCCCGCCCGCCGCGCAGAGCAGGATGCCGAGCAGGCCCGGCAGCTCAGGGCCATAAAGCGCGACGATGGTGGCGAACAGCCCGCCCATATAGATCTGCCCCTCCGCCCCGATATTGAACAGGCCGACCCGCAGCGGCAGCGCCACGGCGAGACCGGCAAGCAGCAAGGGACAGAGCTTGACCAGAGTGGCGGAAAGCCCCCAATAGTCGAAGAAGGCGCCACCGAACAGCTCGCGATAGGCGGCGATCGGGCTGTGCCCGGTGGTGAGGATGAGCAGCGCCCCGATGGCGAGCGCGATGAGCACCGCCCACACGCTCTTGAGCATATAGACCCACCTGAGCAGCTCCAGGGTCACGCCGCTTCCTCCTTGATGCCGGCCATCATCTTGCCGATGCGCTCGGAGGTGATCTGCTTGGGATCGAGGATGCCCATGATCCGGCCCTTGAACATGACCGCGATCCGGTCGCAGACGGCGAGAATGTGCTCGAGCTCGGTCGAGATATAGATGATGCCGACGCCCCTGTTGCGCTGCTCGATGAGCGTGTTCTGCACGAACTCGATGGCGCCGACATCGAGGCCCTTGCAGGGCTGCGACACCACCAGCAGTTTGGGGTCGGCCTCGATCTCCCGCGCCAGGATGAGCTTCTGCTGATTGCCGCCCGAAAGCCTGCGCACATGCTGGTCGATCGAGCTTGTCCGCACCCGGAACTTATCCACGAGCCGGCTGGCGTTCTCGCGAATGGCGGCCTGGTTCAGAAAGAACCCGTGCTGCACGAACGGGGGGCGGTCATAGGCGCGCAGCATGAGGTTGGCGGCCACGCTCTGGTCGAGCACCAGGCCGGTGCGGTGCCGATCTTCCGGCACATAGGCAATGCGCAGCTTGTGCAGCCGATCGCGGATGGAATAAGGGGCGATATCCCGGCCCTCGAGCCGCATGGTGCCGGCGTGATAGGCGCGCATGCCGGCTATGGTCTCCGCGAGCTCGGCTTGGCCGTTCCCGTCCACACCGGCAATCCCGAGGATCTCGCCTGCATGCAGATCGAAGCTGACCCCGGCCAGCGCCTCGTTCCCCCGTTCCCCATAGGCACGTACGTCGCGCACCTCGAACAGCACGCACCCCGCGCGCCCTTCCGGCCGCTCCAGATCGAAAATGACGTCGCGGCCAACCATCAACCGAGCAAGTTCGGACGGATTGGTGTCCTTCGTCTCCAGCTCGTCGGTCACCCGACCCGCCCGCATCACCGTCACCCGGTCGGACAGGTCCATCACCTCTTCCAGCTTGTGGGTGATGAAAAGGATGGTCTTGCCGGCGGCCTTCAGCCGGCGCAGCACGGCAAAGAAGGACTGGGTCTCGCCCGGCGTGAGCACGCTGGTCGGCTCGTCCAGAATCAGGAGATCCGCATCGCGATAGAGCGATTTCAAAATCTCCACCCGCTGCTGCATTCCGATCGGCAGGCGCGAGACCACCTCCGTGGGCTCGATTTCGAAGCCGAAGCTGTCGGAAAGCTCGGCGATCCGCCGCTCATGGGCCTTCAGGTCCAACCGTGGCCCTTGCCCATGCAGGCCGAGGATCACGTTCTCGGTCACGGTCAGCGGATCCACCAGCATGAAGTGCTGGTGCACCATGCCAATGCCGAGCTCCAGCGCATGCCTCGGGCTGTCGATGCGAACGGGCAGGCCGTCCAGCAGGATTTGGCCGCTGTCGGGCTGCAGCAGCCCGTACAGCATGTTCATCAGCGTGGTCTTGCCGGCGCCATTCTCGCCGAGCACCGCATGCACGCTGCCCCGCCGGACGTGGATCGTGACATTGTCGTTGGCCTTGAGGCTACCGAAGCTCTTGCACAGATCCTTGACGACGAGGTGGTCCTCGCCTCGCCGTCCGACGTCCGGCTGGTGTTCAGTCATTGCCGTTCCGACCCATGACTCATGCGAGCGGGAGACCTTGCCGCCAGACACCGGTCAGATCTTCACCTCACCGTTCTTCAGCTTCTGGATCAGCGCTTCCGTCTCCTGCACCACCTCCTGCGGGATCGCTGGGTTATAGGTGCCGAAACGGCCGGCCTCGGTGCCGATGTCGTAGATGTAGACCTTGCCCTCGGCCTTGCCTTCCTTGGCGAGCCTCAGGAAATCGACGAGGGCGATGCGGAAGTCCATCACGGCCGACTGGAGCACCGTGTCCTTCCAGTTCTCGTACACATCCTTCCAGATGCCGAACCCCCAGGCATCCTTCTCCTGCAAGGCTTGCAGCGCGCCGATCTGTGCATTGTCGAGCACGGGGAAGATCACGTCCACGCCCTGGTTCAGCTGGTTGAGGGCCGCCTCCTTGCCTTTGGCGATGTCGTCCCAATCGTTCGTATAGGTCACCGCCACCGGCGCGCCGGGCGTTACGCTGTGGACGCCGGCGGTAAAGCCCTCCAGCAGGTCGGTCGCGACCTTGATCTTCTGGCCGGTGATGTAGCCGAAGTTCTGGTTCTTCGACATCTTGGCCGACAGGAAGCCGATCACATAGCCGAAATGCTTGAAGTCGAAGCTGACGGAGGCAATGTTCTTGGCCGAGATGAAGCCGTTGGTCACCACGAATAGGGTATCGGGGAAGCGTTCGGCCGCGCGCTCCACCGCGTCGACGAACTCGCCGCCATGGCCGATCACCACGTTATAGCCGCGGCGCGCATAGTCGGAGAGCGCTTCCAGCTGGTCGGGCTGAGCCACCTTCTCGATATAGGCCGTCTCGATGCCAAGCTTCTCCTCGGCATCCTTCATCGCCTCGTAGCCGGTCTGGTTCCAGGCCTGGTCCGTGATGTTGCCGGGCATCACGATGGCCGCCTTGAACTCCTGGGCGAAAACCGCTGCCGGCCCCATCGCCGCCAATCCGGCGACCGCCGTCGTGGCTAGGAAACTCCGTCTCGTCATCCGCATGGCTATCCTCCCTTTCCCATGTGTTTTTTGTCCCGTGCCGCCGGTCATTGCGGAACCAGCGCGACCGGTTGCGTATAGAACGGCACCTCGTCGATCCGCGGCTGGTAGGTTCCGGCGCGCTGCAGGGCCAGAAGATGATTGGCAATCTCTTCGAGTGTTGCGAACCACACGTCGCCGCGCGCCTTGATGTCGAGTAGCATCTTCTCCAAGTGGTGCCAGCGGGTCAGGCGGCCGGTCAGGAACGGGTGCCAGACCGTAATCCATAAGCCGCCATGGGCGTAATGAGCCTCGAATTCATCCATGTAGTTGCGGATGGCTTCGGTGGGCGAGCGCACTGGCATGGCATAGCCGAGCTCCGGCGTGTGGGCATATTGCGGGTAGTCGTCCATGCCCCAATGGGCGGGCAGCTCCACCAGCTGGCCGTTCCCCGTCGAGAGCAGATAGGGCACGTCATCGCCCATCAACGAGGCATCGTAGAGGAAGCCTTCCTCCACCAGCAGCTCGCCGGAATGCCTGGAGAAAGAGTACATCGGCGCGCGCCAGCCGCGCGGGCGGCGGCCGGCCACCCGTTCCAGGATGTCTATGCTGCGCCGCAGCCGCTCATGCTCCTCCTCACGTGAGAGGTCGTAGGAGTTCTCGTGGATATAGCTGTGCAGCGCTACCTCGTGACCATCCACCACCATGGCCTCCACCGCGCGCGGATATTGCGCCGCGCACCAGGCGGGCACGAAGAAGGTCTGCCTTATGCCTAGCTTCCGGTAGGTGGCGAGAATACGCGGCACGCCCACCATCGGCCCGTATCGCAGCATGGATGTGGTGGAGACCAGCGTGGGCGCCTTCTCAGCCGAATGGATATGGACGAGACTGTCCGCGTCCATGTCGAAGGTCACGGCCACGGCGCAGCGCGCCCCATTCGGCCAGGGCGGCGGATTGCTGATCATGCGGCGGCCCCGGCTTTTGCTCTGCGCGCCATCAGCGCCTCCTCAACGGGCATGGGCGTTACGCCAAGCATCTTTGCGCCCGCCTCGCGCGGCAGCAAGGCAGCAGAGTGCCTCCGCCACCAGCCGGGCGGCAAGCACGCTCGTCGTACCGCTCGCCGTATCGAAATCGGGTGAGACCTCCACCACGTCGAAACCGGCGAAGCCATCGCGCCCGGCGACCCGTACGCCACGGATGATCTCGCGCGAGGTGAGCCCGCCGGGTTCAAGGCTGTTGGTGCCCGGCGCATAGGCCGGATCGATGCTGTCGATATCGACGCTGATATAGAGCTTCGCGCCCCCGGCGGTGGCGATCGCGCGGGCCTTCTCGGTCACCGCCTCGATGCCCTCCTGCTCGATCTGCTCCATCGGAAACACGGAGATGCCCATCTTCTTGTAGAGCGGCGTCCATTCCGGCAAGTTGCGCGGGCCGCGCGCGCCGATGATTGCCACCCGTTTTGGGTCGATATGCTCAAGCTCGCAGATCCGCAATACGGGGGATGCCCGGGTGAGGCGATCGCCGTCGAGCGCCTCGCTCAAATCGAGATGGGTGTCGAAAACCAGCAGTCCCATGGGCGCGCCATGGTGGTTTGAAACGGCCTTCACGGCCGGATAGGTGATGCCATGGTCACCACCCAGGCTCAGCGGCACCGCGCCCTTGTCGAGAACCTGCTCCAGTCGAGTCTCGAAACGGCGATAGCTCTCCACATTGTTTCCGGGCACCACGTCCACATCGCCGATATCGGCGATGCGCAGATGCTCGACGATGTCCACATCCCAATCGAAATTGTGCCGGCCGAACAGCAGCGAGAACTTGCGGATCTCTTGCGGCGCCCGCCGCGTCGCGCCGCCGCGGAACGTGGCGATGCCGTCATAGGGCATGCCGATGATCACCGCATCGGCATCCAGGCGGGCCAGATCAGGCACATAATCCACGGCCATGAATGGCGGTACGTCGCCATAGATCTTGGGCACGTCCCCGGGACGAAGAGCTTCGCGCATCGGCTCTCCCTGAGCTTTCTTCCCGTGAGGGCGCGTTCGGTCGGCCGCTATCCGGCTCTCTTCCCTCACATCGTGAGGTTCCCACCGGCCATGCCTTGGGTAAATATGAAACATCTGAAGGTCAGTTCGCAATTCATCGAACTGTCGCGTCGCAGCCCACCTTTCCCAACTTGGCCGCTCGCGAAAGATCACTTCGACATTTTTGTATTCTCTCAAGCAATCGCTCCGGGCCATGATTTCCAGGAAGGACGGGCCGCAGGGATCCGATCACCGAACGACACAGGGAGAAACCCCATGACCGTGCGCATGAACGAGCTGAGCTGGACCGACTATGACCGCAAGGTCCGCGAGGAAAATCCTGTGGTCTTCGTAACGGTGGGCTCTCACGAGCAGCATGGGCCCCATCTCCCCATGTGTTGCGACGAGGTCATCCCCACCGCCATTGCCGAGAAGGCGGCGGAGCGGATCGGCGGCCTCGTCGCGCCATCCATTGTGTTCGGCTACAAGTCGCAGCCGCGCTCCGGCGGCGGCAACCACATCCCTGGCACGATTAGCCTCGATGCTGCCAACCTGATCGGCACGGTGAAGGACGTCATCACCGAGCTCGCCCGCCACGGCGTGCGCCGCATCGTGCTGATGGACGGTCATTATGAGAACACCATGATGATCGTGGAGGGCGTTGACCTGGCCCTGCGCGATCTGCACCGTGACGGGATCGACGACGTCAAGATCATGCGCATCGGCTATTACGAGTTCACCACGCCGGAGGTGGAGAAGGCGGTCTGGCCCGATGGCTTCCCAAGCTGGCCGCTGGAGCATGCTGGAGTCATGGAAACCTCCATCATGATGTATCTGCGCCCCGAGCTGGTGCATCTGGACCGGGTGCCCAGCCACGGGCCGGCCGCGTTTCCGCCTTATGACGTCTATCCCGTCACCTGGGAGAACTGGCCGTCGCTGCCCCGGGATGGGGCGCTGGTTGCCAGCACGATCGCCTCCGCCGAAAAGGGCAAGCTGCTGTTCGATTGTTATGTCCGGGGGGTCGCCGACGCTGTGGCGAACGAGTTCGGCCTCAAGCTCTGAGGAGAGCGCCGGAGAAGCCATGTCATGAGCCAGTCACCGTTCCAGCCTGTCGATGCCGCCCTGGTGCCGCGCTTTGCCGGTATCGCGAGCTTCATGCGCCTGCCGGTCGTGGCCTCGCCTGCGGGACTGGACATCGCCCTGTTCGGGATCCCGTGGGATGGCGGCACCACCAACCGGGCGGGCGCGCGCCACGGGCCCCGGGAGATCCGCAGCCAGTCGAGCCTGATGCGCCGCGTGCACCACGTCACCGGCACCGAGCCGTTCTCGATCGCCAAGGTGGCTGATATCGGCGATCTCGCGGTCAACCCGATCGACCTTAGGGATGCCCTGCGGCTGATCGAACAAGGCGTGGCGCGCGTTGTCGAAGCGGGCGCGATCCCGCTCGCCGCAGGCGGCGATCACCTGGTCACGCTGCCCGTCATGCGCGCCGTAGCGCGATCCCGGCCGGTGGGCATGATCCATTTCGACGCCCATTCCGATACCAATGACCGCTATTTCGGCGACAATCCCTATACGCACGGAACCCCGTTCCGCCGCGCCATCGAGGAAGGGCTGCTCGATCCGAAACGGACGGTCCAGATCGGCATCCGCGGCTCGATTTACGAACCCGGCGAGCATGATTGGGCGCGTGGGCAAGGGGTGCGCGTTGTCTACATGGAGGAGTTCGTCCGGCGCGGTGCCGAGGACGTCATGGCGGAAGCGCGCGCGATCGCCGGCGATGGACCGACCTACGTGTCCTTCGACATCGACTGTCTGGATCCGTCCATGGCGCCGGGTACCGGCACGCCCGAAGTCGGCGGCTTCACCACGCGCGAGGCCCAGCAGATGCTGCGGCTTCTGGACGGCGTCCCTATCGTCGGCGCCGACGTGGTGGAAGTCGCGCCGCCCTTCGACGTGGGCGGCATGACGGCGCTCGCCGGCGCCACCATGATGTTCGAGCTGCTCACCGTGATCGCCAGGCAGATTGCGGCGCGCGACCGCTGAAGGCTCGCGGGGGGCGACGGGGCTCGACCATCTCCGTCCGAGGGCATGGCGAAGCAGCAGACGGCGACAGTCAAACGCCCGTCGAGGCCTTTAACTGTGCCGCCGGGATTCCGGTTCCACCGGGCCGTCGACATTGTCCCGAGGTATCGGTGAAAGCTGTGTACTCCTGCCGAAGACGTGAGGTTTACGATTCCAGATTGCAGCGGGAAGTGTGGCCGAAACTGGGGTATCCCATAGCCTGGCATACGCGGAAAGCATCGACAACCTGAAATGCTGTATGCAGCTCATTGACGCGAGGAGGGAATGCTGTAAAGTTGCGGCAAGTCCTGGGGCGCCGCTGCAATGATGGTCATGGCAACCGACAAAAGCGATCAAGAGGAGATGCAGCGGATCGTGGCGAAGAGTAGAGGGGAGAGGGGCTTGCATTCCGAGCCGTTGGTTGAGGCGCGCAAGCTTCAGAAGAGCTATGACGGCAAGCTTGTCATCGAGAATCTGGACCTCACGATCCATAGAGGCGAGTTCCTCACCCTGCTCGGGCCATCCGGATCGGGCAAGACCACGCTGCTGATGATGCTGGCCGGCTTCGAAGCGCCTACCGCCGGCGAGATCTTCTATCAGGGCCGCTCCATCGCCAACCTGCCGCCACATGCGCGCAATTTCGGCGTGGTCTTCCAGAACTATGCGCTGTTTCCGCACATGTCGGTGTTCGACAACGTGGGCTTTCCGCTCAGCGTGCGCAAGCTCTCCAGGGCCGAAATCGCCAGCCGGGTGAGGCAGGCGCTCGCCATGGTGCAGCTCGAGGAATTCGGCGAAAGGCGCCCGCCGCAGCTTTCCGGCGGCCAGCAGCAGCGGGTGGCCCTCGCCCGCGCGCTGGTGTTCGAGCCGGACCTTGTGCTGATGGACGAGCCGCTGGGCGCGCTCGACAAGAACCTGCGCGAGCAGCTGCAGGTGGAGATTAAGCATCTGCACGACCAGCTGGGCATCACCGTGGTCTATGTCACCCACGACCAGACCGAAGCCATGGTCATGTCGGACCGGATCGCCATCTTCAACCGGGGACGGATCCAGCAGCTTGGTGCGCCCAGGCAGGTCCACGAGCACCCGGCCACCGCCTTCGTCGCCCGCTTCATGGGCGAGATGAACGCCTTCACCGGCAAGGTCATTGCGGCGAATGCCCAGGGCCAATGCGAGATCGCGCTAGGCGAGGGCCTGCGCTTCGTCGGCACCAGCGCGGGCGCGCCGATGGTCGGGTCCACCCGGCTGATGGGCGTGCGGCCCGAGCGCATCATGCTCAACCCGCCGCCGGAGAGCTGCGACAATATGGTGCCCGGGCGGGTGGCGGAGTGCATCTATCTCGGCGACCGCATGACCGTGCTGGTCGCGGTGGACGGCGGCCTCAACTTCACGGTCAGCGGCGGGGTGGCGAGCATCGACAATCCGCCTCGGCCCGGAATGCCCGTGCATATCGGCTGGAGCAAGGAGCACTGCCTGATCCTGGAGCCGGACTGAGCCGCGGGTCAGGTCGGGTCGAAATGCCGCGACAGCCGGCTCATGCTGTAGGCGATGTAGTTGCGCGCCGTCCAGCCGATGGCGCGTGTATCGCCCAGCTCGAGCGCGCGCCGAAGCTCCGCCAGCTCCGCGTGGAGGGCCTCCAGTGCCTCGGGCCATACGCTCTCCACGATGTCGTACCAGACCCGCGCCGTTTGCATGTAGAGGCTGTCGTGCAGCTCGCGTAAGGGCTCGTTGCTGATCAGCCGGTTCAGCAGTCTATGGCGGTCGTTCTCGATGATCCAGAAGGTGCGGAGATCAGGCTCCTCGCGGAGCTTCTCCGCCCGTGCGATGAGCGCCTGGATTTCCGCGAGGGCCTGCGGAATATTGGCCTTCTGAATGAAATCCGCCATGATCTCGCTGATGCGCAGGCGCAGCTCGTAGACATCCTTCAGGCGCCGGAAGTCCACCCCCGTCACGATCGTGCCGACCCCATCGCGGATCTCCACCAGCTTTTCCGACTCGAGCCGCTGCAGGATCTGCCGGATCGGCGTGCGACTCACCCCGAACTCCTGGGCCAGCGCCACCTCCTTCAGCACCATCGTCGGGGGATATTCGAAGAAGCAGATGCGATCGCGCATGGTCTGGTAGATCGCGTTGATCCGTGACCGCCCGCCCTTGCGGACCGAGGGTGCCTTTGGCGCGGCCTCCGTGCTCGCATCGGATTTCTGGTGTCTGTCCATCAATGGTCCGGTCGGTTCACGATGCGCGGGCTCGCGAGGCTCGCAACGGTTGGCGATGATTATTGCCATAGAGGCCGGCTGCCCACCAAGCGCTGCGAGCGGCGGCGCAGCATCTCGACCACGGCGAGGAATACTGCGGAGAGCAGCAGCAATATGGTGGCGGCGGCGGTGACATTGGGGCCGGTATTGTCCTTGATGCCGGAGAACATCTGCAAGGGAATGGTCTTCTGGGCCGGCGCGGTGACGAAGGAGGCGATGACGACCTCGTCAAGCGAGGTGGCGAAAGCGAAGACCGCGCCCGTGACGATGCCGGGCAGAATGATCGGCAGCATGACGCGGCGGAAGATGGTCAGCGGCTTGGCGCCCAGCGAGCTTGCGGCGCGCCACAAGTTGCGGTCGAAGCCTTGCAGGGCCGCGAGCACGCTGATGGTGACGAAGGGCAGGCCCAGCATGGCGTGCAGCAGGATCGCGCCCCAATAGGTGTTGTTGAGGCCGACGGAGACGAGGGCCAGATAGCCGCCGAGCGCCGCGATCACGATGGGCACCATCAGCGGAAAGATCGAAAGGAGCAGCGTCGCCGTCTTCATGGTGTTGCGGAGGCGGTCGATGCCGATGGCCGCCATGGTGCCGATCAGCGTGGCGAGCGCCGCGGCGGCGGTGCCGATCAGCGCCGTGTTGCTGACGGCGTTGCGCCAGGCGGGCGAGAACAGAACCTCCTCATACCAGCGCAGCGAGAGGCCGGGCAGCGGAAAGGTCATGATGGTGCCGGCGGAGAAGGAGATGGGAATGACGATGAGCGCCGGCGCCACCAGCAAGACGAGCAGCACGGCCGTGAATGTGCCGAGCAGGCCCTTCGACAGAGGCAGATCGTATTGCTCGCTCACCCTTTGAGCCCTCCGGTGGCCGCCCGCATGGGCCGCAGCCAGGCGAACAGGGCGCCGATGGCCGACAGGAAGATGACCATGAAGATGACGCCCAGGGCGGCGGCGAGCGACTGGTTGCTGTAGCGGATGGCGGCGAGCTCGACGAAGGTGCCGAGCATCTGGTCGGCGCCGCCGCCGACCAGGGCGGGCGTGATATAATATCCGCTGGCGGAGGCGAACACCAGGATGCAGCCGGCCGCGATGCCTGCCCTGCTTTGGGGCAGGTAGACGCGGCGGAACACGACCCACGGGGTGGCGCCCAGCGAGCCGGCGGCGCGCAGCTGGTTGCGCGGGATCACGCGCATGACGTTGTAGATCGGCAGGATCATGAACGGCAGCAGCACATGGGTCATCGCGATGAGAACGCCGATGCGATTGAACACCAGCTGTATGGGCGCGGTGGTGATGTGCAGCCCCATGAGCGCCTGGTTCACCAGGCCATTGTTCTGCAGAAGCAGAATCCAGGCCATGGCGCGCACCAGGACGGAGGTCCACAGCGGCAGCATCAGCAGGAGCAGCAGGGGCATGGCCTTTTGCGGCGGCAGCGAGGCGAGGTAGACCGCGATGGGCAAGCCAAGGGCGAGGCAGAGGGCGGTGACCGTGAGGGCAATGCCAAAGGTACGGATGTAGATGGCCCGGTAGATGCTCTGCTTGTCCTCCGTGATCATGCCGTTTTCGCCGCGCTTCAGGTCGAGGGCGGCAAGCAGGAACCGGTCGGTCCATGGGCCACGGGCCGCCCATATGGCCTGCCAGATCCGCGGTTCTGCCCAGCGCGGGTCCTGGGCGATGAGGCGCGATTGCGGATCGCCGCCGCTGTCCTCCGCCATCGCCAGCGCGCGCAGGGTGGACAGGACCAGGCTGCGTGCGCCGGGAAATTCGATGTTCAGGCGGCTGGCCGCTGGCCCCCATTGCGAGACCGGCGTGGCGGCGAAATCCTGCACCAAGGCTTCATAGGCTGCGGTGGGAACCGGCGCTGCGCCGTTCCAGCCTTCAAGGCTGGCCAGGGTGCGGGGCAGAAGGCGCGCCGCCTCGCTGTCGCGCACGCTTTCGACCACCATGAGGCACACGGGGATGACCAGCGTCACCGCCAGGAACAGCACCAGGGGGATGAGCAGGAGTGCTGTTCCAAGGTGCCGTCGCATGATCTCCGCCCGCAAGACCAGTGCAGCTATTGCGCCGCGAACAAGTTGAACCGTTCGGTCAGAGGCTGGATGTTATCCGCCCAGAAGCCGGCATCCAAGCTGATGGCGCCCTGCATGTTCGGGCCATAGGTGGGCAGCTCTTCGGCCACATCCTCAGGCAGCGCATCGAGCGCCTTCGTGTTGGTGGGGCCGTAGGCGACGAGCTTGGAATGAATTTCCTGCTGCTTGGCGCGCGAGGCAAATTCCAGGAACTTCAGAGCCGCCTCCTTGTTCGGGCTGTTGCGCAGCACCACCCAGGAATCGACCGCATAGATGCTGCCCGGCCAGATGAACTTGAAATTGCGCTTGTCCGTCTCGTTGGCGGCGGTGATGCGCGCATTGAAGGCGAGCACCATGGCCGCCTCACCGGAGGCGAGCAGCTGGATCGACTGGGCGCCGCTTTCGAAATAGAGAAGCTCCGGCTTGATGGTTTCGAGCTTGGCGAAGGCGCGGTCGACCCCTTCGGGGGTGGAAAGCACCTTGTACACCTCGTCGGCCGGAACCCCGTCGCCGATGAGAGCGAGCTCGAGCGCATATTTCGGCCCCTTGCGAATGGCGCGCTTGCCGGGAAAGCGCTCGAGGTCGAAGAAGTCGGCGACGGTCACGGGCCCCGCGCCGAGCTTGTCCGCATCATAGGCGATGCCCGTGGACCAGGTGATGGCGCCGACCCCGCACTTGCTCACCGCCGCGGGGATGAGCTCGTCCTTCTGCGGGATCTTGGACCAGTCGATCGGCTCGAACAGGCCTTCGGCGCAGCCGACCAGCACCTCCTCCGCTTCCGCCTCCACCACGTCCCAGCCGGGGTCGCCCCCGGCTTCCACCCGTGTGCGCAGGACGCCGATGCCGCCATTCCAGGAATCATCGATGACCGGGATGCCGGTCTCGGCCGTGAACGGCTTGAAATAAGCCTCGCGCTGCGCGTTCTGCGGGGCTCCTCCCCACCCGATGATGGTCAGGTCACGCGCGAGTGCGGTGCCGTGAAGCGCCATGGTCGCAGCCAAAGCCGCGGTAATCAGAACAGCCCTCATCGACCCTCTCCTTCTGTTTGTTCGAGAGTTGCTGCACACCTAGTACCGAACATGGAGTATACAGCCGCTTTGCCATGCCGAGTCAACAGCTGCATACAGCAAGCTGCGAGCCTATTGCCTCTTCAGACGATGTTTGGCAGCGGCGGCGGACCGAAGCTTTCCTGCAGAAAGGCCGCGAGCCTCAGGATCAAGGCCTCCTCGCCATAGCGCCCGACCAGCTGCACGCCGATCGGCAGGCCAAGGGAATGGATGGTGGTGGCGAGCGTCACGGCGGGGTGTCCCGTCATGTTGAAGAAGGCGGTGAAGCGGGTCAGCGCGTTGCCGATGGCCTCCTCCATTCCGTCCATGGCAACGGTGACCGTGCCGATCTTCGGAGCCGGTATGGGTGTTGCCGGCGTGAGGATCGCGTCTACATCGGTGAACACCTGCTGCATCCCCTCCCTGAATTGGGTGACGAGCCGCTTGGCCCGCACATAGTGCTCGGCCAGGATGTACTGGCCCAAGGCCAGGCCAGCCCGGAAATCAGGGCTATAGAGCGCCCCGCGCCCATCCAGGTAACGCATGTGGTAGCTGAGCGCCTCCGGCATCTGAATGGTGAGCGATGCGGTGCGGGCATAGGTGGCCTCGGGCATGGCCACTTTCGCGATGCGCGCCCCGGCACGCTCCAGCGCCCTGAGCGCGTTCTCGGCGGCCGTGAGGATTTCAGGGTCGGCGCGCTCGAAATAGAAGCGGTCGGGAATGCCGATGCGCAGGCTTCCCAGGCTGTGCACATCGGGCTCGGCTTCCGGGGGGAGATCGGCGCAAGCCCGAAACAGCGCCATGCAATCGGCCACCGTGCGGGTGATCAGGCCGAGATGGTCGAGCGACCAGCAATAGGGCACCACGCCGTCCATGGGCAGGCGACCGAAGGTCGGTTTCAGGCCCACAAGCCCGTTCAAGACCGCCGGAATGCGAACCGAGCCGCCGGTGTCGGTGCCGAGGGCGAATGCGGCAAGCCCATGGGCGACCGCGGCGGCCGAGCCGCTGGACGAGCCGCAAGCGAGCCGCGCCGGGTCATACGCATTCACCGCCGTGCCGTACAGGGCGTTTTCGCCCGTGGTGCCATAGGCGAATTCATGCAGGTTGGTCTTGCCGAGGCTCACGGCGCCGGATGCGTTCATGCGGTCGATGATCGCCGCGTTGCGGGTGGCGATATTGTCGTGCAGCACAGCCGACCCGCCAGTGGTGAGCACGCCTTCGATATCGATGAGGTCCTTCGTGGCGAAGGGAATGCCGAGCAGCGCCGACGCCGCCTCGCCTCGCGCAAGCCGCTGGTCGCTTGCCGAGGCAGAGCGCCGCGCCAGGTCCGGCGTGACGGTGATATAGGCCTTGGCTGCCGCGTTGAGCCGGGCGATCCGGTTCAGAAAGACTTCAGCCAGCTCCAAGGCGCTGAGCTCGCGGCGTTGCAGCCGCTTCGCCAGCGCGCTGGCCGGCTCGAAGCACAACCGGCTGGGGTTCGACATTACAGCTTGACCGGCAAATCCGCGGCTGGAGGGGTCGTGCCCAGATCCTCGCGCCGCAAGCCCTCGAGCTGCGCCAGCAGATGCGGCAGGCCGGAGATGATGCCCATGGTCGGCGCCACCAGTTCAGCCAGATCCTCATCCCGCCAGGGATGGGCGGCCATCTGCTCGCGCACCAGGCGCAGGGTTTCTCCTTGCAGCGGTTGCATGCGGCGCTCCTTCCTGAGAGCGATGGCCGGCCAGGTCTGGAACGACCGGCCGGCCTGTTGCGAGGCGAGTTTAAGGCACTGAGCAAGCGGCCTGTCAAGCGTTGTCGCCAGTGAAGTATGCACCGCCTCAGGATGTGTATGGTTATTGATTCGCGGTATTGCTTTATATCTCGCCTTGACGGGTGCCGGCAGACCGCTTACGACGAATATGGTGTATGCAGCTTGGGGCATTCAGATGGCCACGATCAGTCAGTCCGAGTACATCGCCCGCACCTCCGCCTTGCAAAGCCGATTGGTAGAGAACGGCATCGACCTCGCCCTTATCGCCGATCCCGATTCGATCATCTATTTCGCCGGCTTCTGGAACTATCTTGGCGTGGAGTTCGGGCGGCCCACCATCTTGCTCGTGCCCCGTGACGGCGAGCCGACCCTGATCACGCCGCTCATGGAATCGGAAATGTGCCGGGAAATGAGCTGGGTGCCGGACGTGCGGCCATGGGCGGACGGTATCGATGGCGAATGGTTCGGCCCGATCGAAGCCGCTCTGGCCGGGAGCGTGCGCACGGTGGCGATCGAGACCACCAAGCTTCACCCGACCATCGGATTGCGCCTGCGGCCGCTCTTCGCCGGCAAGACGCTGGCCGACCTCGACCCGATCATCAGCCGGATGCGGATGGTGAAATCACCTGCGGAGATCGCCATCATGCGCGATGCGGGCAAGGTGGCCGTGGCCATGGTCGAGGGCGGGCGCGCGGCGATCGGCGAGGGCGTGCCGGAATACGAGGTGGCGCTGGCGGTGCTGGAGGCGGGAACGCGCAGGGCCGCCTCGCTGCTCGATGGCCAGATCGACCGTTTCGTGTCGCCCACCATCTATAACCTGCAGGTCATGCAGTCGGGCCATGACACCTGCATGGTGCACCGCCGGTCCTCGGTGCGCAGGATCGAGAAAGGGGATCCGATCTATCTCTGCTTCTGCGGCATCGCCAATTTCAAGAACTACAAGCTCGGCTTCGACCGGGAATTCTTCGTCGGCTCCGCCACCGACGAGCAGCTCAGGATCTACGAGACGGCCGTGCGGGCGCAGCAAGCCGCCTTGGCGGCGATCAAGCCGGGCGTGCCGTGCGAAGAGGTGAACGCCGCCGCGGAAGAGGTCTATCGCGAGGCGGGATTCGGCCCCTCCTACAGGACCGGTCGCTCGATCGGCTGCTCGTTCCTGGAAGCGCCGGAGCTGAAGCGAGGCGACAAGACGCCCCTTGCCGCCGGCATGACCCTGGCAGTGGACGGCGGTATCACCGTCCCGCATGAATTCGGCGGCCGGATCGGCGATTCGGTGGTGGTGACGGAAACCGGCTTCGAATATCTCACGCCCTATCCCCGAGAGGCTGCTATCCTCTAGACTGGGATGAGGTATTGCTGTCCGCCTCAATCGCGGCCCTAAGCGCTGACCAGCTGCGATAAATGGTCGAGAGCCCAGCGGATCTCGGGCAGGGCGCGTTCCGCTGCTTCCCATCCGGCCTCGATGGCAAGGCTCGCCTTTTCGAAATCGAACAGGCCGACATCTCCGGTTCGTGGCGAAATCAGCACATCGGGCGGATCGCCGGCGAGCCGCGAGCGTGCCAGCCGGTCTTGTGCAATGTTGAAGGCCGCCACCAGAACTGCGGAGATGCCGGGCGGGCTCGCGTGCAGATCTCGCGGCGGCGGCACCGGCACCGGCGCGGGCATGGTGTCGGCGCCGACCTGCTCGACGGCCCGCACCACGTCCGGCTGCTGGATCACGGTTCCGCCGAAGGCATCCGCATTGACGTTGACGGCAATGACCAGGCGCGCGCCCGCCGCGCGGCAAGCGGACACCGGAATCGGGTTGACCACCGCGCCGTCGATCAGCCACTGCTGCGCGAAATGGATCGGCTTGAATACCCCGGGCAGCGCGTAGGACGCCCTGATCGCATCGACCAGGCGGCCCTTCTGAAGCCAGATCTCATGCCCGGTCAGCAGCTCCGTTCCGATGCAGATGAACGGGCGGTCGAGATCCTCGATCAGCGTATCGCCCAACTGCTCGTTCAGCATGCGTTGCAGACGGTCGCCGGCGATCAAGCCGCCGCCGCGCCAGGAGAAGTCGAGCAGCGAGAAGATGCGCCTGCGGGTGAGCTTGCGCGCAAAATCCTCCAGCGGGTCGAGCTTGCCCGCCACATAGCATCCGCCCACCAGGGCGCCGATCGATGTTCCGGCGATGATGTCGACGTCGATCCCGGCCTCGGCCAGGCGATGGATGACGCCGATATGGGCCCAGCCACGCGCCGCCCCGGCGCCTAGCGCCAGCCCCACCCGCGGCCGCTGCCTCGCCGGGATCAGGGCCGGTGCCTCACTTGGCCCCGAGCCGTTCTCAGATCCGTCCACCCGACTCCAGAATCTCAAGACTGTCCACTCGTGCGTCTGCTGCCTGCGACCGGCGCGCCCGCCCTTGCGCCATTTGAGATAAATTCACCACGCCTGCGGTTTCAGATCGATTAAGTCGCTCCCGATCCATGCAAGCCCAGCTCGGGTCCTTCAGCCTCTACAGCTGTGTCGGATTGGGAACATCCCCGTAGACCTCCAGGGGGTCGAACGTCTTTTCCGCTTCCCGGTATTCGAGCCTGAGCTCGGGCGACACGCTGCTCTGCAGCGGCACGGACCGGTAGAAGCAGGAGCGGTAGCCTACATGGCAGCTCGCGCCGGACCCCGCGACCTCGACCTTGAGCCAGACTGCATCCTGGTCGTCATCGATGCGAAGATCGACCACCTTCTGCACGAGCCCGCTGGAGGCACCCTTGTGCCACAAGAGCTTGCGCGATCGGCTCCAGTAATGCGCCTCGCCGGTCTCGATCGTGCGCTTGAGGGCCTCGGCATTCATATAGCCGACCATGAGCACGTCCCCGGTGGCCGCATCGGTGGTCACGGCGACGATCAGCCCGTCCGCGTCGAATTTCGGCGCGAGATCGTGTCCCTCCTCGACCTGTTCGATGCTGAGGCGTTTTGCGAAGATTGTATCGGTCATGGCCTGGGTTCTGAACGGAAACAGGACTGGCGTCAACGGGCGTGGCGGATCAGCTCGAAAAAGCGGGCCTGCAGCACCGCATCGGCCTTGAACGCGCCGGTGAACTGGGTGGTGATGGTCGAGACATTGGGCTTCTGCACACCGCGCAGCGACATGCACTGATGGACCGCGTCCACCAGAACCGCGACACCGCGCGGCTTAAGCGCCGTCGCCATGGCATCGGCAATCTGTGCCGTCATCGTCTCCTGGGTCTGCAGGCGGCGGGCGAACACCTCCACGACGCGCGCGATCTTCGATAGGCCGACCACACGGCCGCTCGGGAGATAGGCGACATGGGCTTTGCCGACGAAGGGCACCATATGGTGCTCGCAATGGGAGGCCACCTCGATATCGCGCACCAGCACCATATCGTCATAGCCTGCCGTCTCCTCGAAGGTGCGCGACAGGATCTCCAGCGGATCCTGCCCATATCCCTTGAAGAACTCGCGATAGGCGCGCACCACCCGCTCGGGCGTCTCGGCGAGGCCCTCCCGCTTGGGGTCATCGCCTGCCCAGCGGATCAGGGTGCGCACAGCCGCCTCCGCCTCTTCCCGTGTCGGACGGCCGGCGGCATGCCCTGGCTCGTCCTCCCTGTGCCGCGCGAGAAGGCTCACGATCGCATCCATATGACTTCCTGAACCCCCGCGCTGTGGGCCGCACGACGTCGTGTCGCACGCCGGGCCTTCGTTGCCGATTTTCATACACCATATAGAATTGGCGCGGCAGCCCCGCAAGCCGACGAGCCCCGGCGGGCGATGTCGCGCTGGAGGAGTATCGCCGCTTGCGAACCGATCGGACGAGATGCTGAACGACATTTACAATAGGCAGATCCTGGGCTTCGCTGCCGATATCCCTCTGACCGAGCGGCTGGCGGAGCCCGATGCGACGGCCGTCGCCCACTCCCGCCTGTGCGGGTCCAAGGTGACGGTCGACCTCAAGATGGCGGACGGGGTGGTCACCGCCTTCGGGCACGAGGTGAAGGCCTGTGCTTTGGGGCAGGCCTCATCCTCCATCATGGCTAGGCACGTGATCGGCTCGACCGCCGCGGAACTGCGCGCGCTGCGCGGCAAAATGTACGCCATGCTGAAGGAGGGCGGGCCGCCTCCGGATGGGCGCTGGGCGGATCTCGCCGTCCTGCAGCCGGTCCGCGATTTCAAGGCGCGGCATGCCTCGACTCTGCTCACCTTCGATGCGGTCTGCGACTGTCTCGACCAGATCGAGGCAAAGCAGGCGCGCCCATCGGCCGCCGCCGCGGGGGCTTGAGATGGTGCTGGATCGCCTGCTGGCGCAAATCGGCATAGGCTTGATCACCGCCTATCGATACACCCTTTCCTCCATTTTGGGCCGCACCTGCCGGCATCTGCCCAGCTGTTCGGAATATGGCATTGAAGCCTTGCGGCGGCATGGCGCATGGCGCGGCGGATGGCTGCTGGCTTCTCGCTTGGCCCGATGCCATCCCTGGGGCACCCACGGGCTTGATCCGGTGCCGGAGCATTTGGCCGACCACGGTCTGCGATTTTGGCGATACGGCCGTTGGCGGGGCGATCACATCCGGCACGGCTTCGCGCAACGGCCATCGCTGAACGACAGAGGCCGCCAAGGCTGATGATGCCCTGACGGCCTCTCCGCTCGAAGTGGCCTCTCGATGGCACAGGATTCTGCGGCGCTAGGGTAAATGCCGCGTAAACCTGCGCTGGCGAGGGGGAGGACCGGCCACTTCGCCCGGTGGACACAGTCCGTTAGAAGATCGGTAGCTGATAGCTCACCGCGGCGCGGAACGTGTGCATGCCGTCCGTGCGCAGCCGGCCCGAGCCCTTCGGCATGTTGAAGTCGAACTGCTTCGCATCGAGATCGGTATAGAGATACTCGCCGCGCAAGCTGACATTGTCGGTGAGCTTCGTCTCGATGCCGCCGCCATAGGTCCATCCCTTCACCAGGTCATCCGCCTTGATACAGGTCTGGCAAACCCGGCTCTTCATCGCCACATCGGCAAGTGCCAGGCCGGCCGTTCCATAAAGGAGAACGTCGCCGAGCGCATAGCCCACGCGGCCGCGGAAGGTGGAGAACTGCCGGAGCTCGACGGTCGTACCCAGCCCGGCACCTTTGACGCTGCCGAAGCTCGTGTCGGCCTCGGCACCCAGAACCATGTTGCCGAGCTGCATGTCGAAGCCGGCGAGACCGCCGAGCATCGGCCCCTCGACCCGAGCCTCTTCCGGGCCCCGGAACGCATTGACATTGGCTTTGGATTTGGTGAAGCCACCGAGCACACCCACATGAAAGCCCTGCCACGGCAGCGGGCTGGGCTGCGACACCGCGTGAACCGTCTCGTAGCTCGAGACCGGCGGTGGCGACGGCGGCAGGTCGGCAGCGAGAGCTTGGCTGGTCAAGGCCAAGCACGTGAGCGTCGTCAGCGAAATCGACCTGGAGTAACGCAACAATCTGGAACTACCCATGAAAAACTCTCTCTCAAACAGACCTTGCTTGCCCCCAAAAGGCACAACCTCAAAGCGAGTTTGCTCACGCCTTTTAACAGGGTATTAAGTAATTGCAACCTTAAGATGCAAAGCCCATGTTGACTCGAGCGGAGCCAAAACTGAACGGCCCATCAGCCTGTTAGGAGGCCTCAGTGGTTGCCGCAGCCATGAGCCGGAGCGGTTAACCCAAGCCGCGTGGCCGTTCGGCAACAGGAGTGCTGCGGCAGCGAGCGCCTTGACGCCCGGCCTTAGTGCCGCCAAAACCACACGGGCGCGCGGGCCCCAGGTCCGCCTATCCCATGCAAGCGACGCTTACCTGCGTGGTATGCAGCGAGTGAGCAGGAGACAGAACAGCTATGATCCAAGTGACTTTTCCGGACGGCAGCCAGCGTTCCTTCGAGCGCGGCGTTTCCGGCGCCCAGATCGCTGCCTCAATTTCGAAATCGCTGGAGAAGAAGGCCGTCGCCATGACGGTCGACGGCAAGCTCGCCGACCTTTCCGACCCGATCGAGGCCGATGCCGACGTCCGCATCATCACGCGCGAGGACCCGGAGGCGCTGGAGCTGATCCGGCACGATGCGGCGCATGTGCTGGCGGAAGCGGTGCAGGAGCTCTATCCCGGCACGCAGGTCACCATCGGTCCGGTGATCGAGAACGGCTTCTATTACGACTTTGCCCGCAACGAGCCCTTCCACCCGGAGGATCTTCCGGCGATCGAGCGCAAGATGCGCGAGATCATCGCCAGAGATAAGCCGTTCACGAAGGAGGTGTGGAGCCGCGATCAGGCGAAGGCCTATTTCCGCGACAAGGGCGAGAGCTACAAGGTCGAGCTGATCGACGCGATCCCCGAGGACCAGCAGATCAGAATCTATCGTCAGGGCGAGTGGCTTGATCTCTGCCGCGGGCCGCACATGACCTCCACGGGCAAGGTGGGCAACGCCTTCAAGCTGATGAAGATTGCCGGCGCCTATTGGCGGGGCGATGCCAACAATGCGCAGCTGCAGCGCATCTATGGCACGGCCTGGGCAAGCGAGAAGGACCTGCAGGATTATCTCACCCGGCTGGCGGAGGCCGAAAAGCGTGATCACCGGCGGCTCGGCCGGGAAATGGACCTGTTCCATTTCCAGGAGGAAGGCCCCGGCGTCGTGTTCTGGCATGGCAAGGGCTGGACGCTCTATCAAACGCTGCTGGCCTACATGCGCCGGCGCCAGCAGGAGGCCGGCTATCTCGAGGTCAACACGCCGCAGCTGCTCGACCGCGCCCTGTGGGAGGCATCGGGTCACTGGGAGAAATATCACGAGAACATGTTCGTGACCGAGACGGAGGATGAGCGCAGCTTCGCGCTCAAGCCGATGAACTGCCCCGGCCACGTGCAGATCTTCAAGCACGGCCTCAAGAGCTACCGCGACCTGCCGCTGAAGATCGCCGAGTTCGGCTTCGTTCACCGCTATGAGCCGTCCGGCGCCATCCATGGGCTGATGCGGGTGCGCGCCTTCACCCAGGACGATGCCCATATCTTCGTAACCCCGGAGCAGCTCGCGGAAGAATGCCTGAAGGTCAACGACCTCATCCTCTCGATCTATGAGGACTTCGGCTTTGCCGACGTGTCGATCAAGTTCTCCGACCGGCCGGCGCAGCGGATAGGTTCCGACGAAATCTGGGATCAGGCGGAGGCGGCCTTGCGCGACGTGCTCGAACGCACCGGCCGCCCGTGGACGTTGAACAAGGGCGAGGGCGCGTTCTACGGCCCCAAGCTCGAATATATTCTGAAGGATGCCATCGGCCGCGAATGGCAATGCGGCACGTTGCAGGTCGACCTCAACTTGCCCGGCCGGCTCGGCGCCTTCTACATCTCGCCGGAAGGCGAGAAGCGGGTGCCGATCATGCTGCACCGGGCCATGTTCGGTTCGCTGGAGCGGTTCATCGGCATACTCATCGAGCACTTCGTGGGCCACTTCCCGCTGTGGCTTGCGCCGGTTCAGGTGATGGTCTGCCCGATCGTCTCGGAGATCGACGGCTATGCGGCCGAAGTGGCGCGAGCGCTGGCTGCTGCCGGCTTGCGGGTCGAGACGGACCTGCGCAACGAGAAGATCAATTACAAGGTGCGCGAGCACTCTCTGGCCAAGGTGCCGGTCATTCTCGTGGTCGGCAAGCGCGAGCGGGACGAGCGCTCGGTCAACCTGCGGCGGCTTGGCTCGAAGGATCAGGCGACACTCGGCCTGGACGAAGCGGTGCGGAGCTTGGCGGCAGAGGCGGTCCCGCCGGATCTGGCGCGGCACGGGACCAAGGCAGCCGCTGCCGCTTGAGGCGCAAAAAAGCAGGGGGCGCCCACGGCGCCCCCTGTCATCATCTCACGCGTGCCACTTAGAATGCCGGCAGGTAGTAGGTGATGCCGGCGCGGATCATGTGAGAGCCGTCGAACGAGGCATTCGTCCGGTTCTGCGGCTTCCACTCGGTCAGCTTGGTCTTCATGGCGACGTTGAACGGGAAGGCGTAGAGATATTCCGCCCGCAGGCTCAAGGCATCGGTGAACTTGTACTCGACACCGCCGCCCACCACCGGGGTGACACCGTAGCGCGCATCGCTGTACTCGCCCCAGTAGGGGTGCTCGGTCTTGAGCTTTGCATGGGCCACGCCGACGCCGCCTGTTCCGTAGAGCAGCATGTTGTCGAAGGCATAGCCGAGGCGGGCACGGAACGAGTAGAACTCGTCGATGCTGGCCTTTGCCGGGTAGGTGTAGCGGCCGCTGTCGAAGTCCTGCCGCAACCGGGCCTGTCTCTGCTCCTTCGTCTCGCCCTGCACCTTCACCTCGGCCGGCGCCTTGGTGTCGCCCTTGTCGGTCTTGATAAGCTCGTAGATGGGCTTGCCGTCTTTGTCCTTCACAGGGTCGCCGGAGCTGTCCACCTTGGCCCTGCGCGCCATGCTCGGGTCACGCCTGTTGAGCTCGTTCACCAGCTTGTGCCCGCGGCTGCCGCTGATCGAGCCGAACGACCCGTCGAACTCGGCCCCCAGCACCCAGTTGCCCATCTGGCCATGGATGCCGGCCAGGCCGCCGAACATGGGACCATCCATGTCGAGGTGGCTGAGCTTGTGCTCGTGCTCGCCGAAGCCGTAGGTGCCGAGCAGCCCCAGGCTAAAGCCCTGCCAGGGCTTGTAAGGCGCGGGAATGCTGATGGCGGCCGGCGGCTCGTAGACGGGAAGGTCGGCCGCAAGCGCAGGCACAACCCCCAGCGCCGCCATAGCCGTCGCCAGCCCACTGGTCCAACGCACTAAACGCATACTGTCCTCCAAAATATCCGTTCCAATGAACTCGCTTGTCGCGTGCAGTCCATGCTGCGTTACAACTGTGCATCGGGGCGGGAATGCGGCTGAAAACGAGCAGATATGGGAGGGGAAACGTAACGGTTGAGCTGTGTCTTTTGCGACACGCCGGGTCTCGCCGGGGAAGGGCGCTGGCGAGTTAGGAGCATGTTCGAGCGAAGTGGCTACCGGTCCGCGTGAAGAAATGCGATGCGGTTTCGCGATTCGGAGAAGGCGGACTGCTTCTTAAGTGGTGGGCGGCGCTTCCGTGGGCCGCCAGGGCCTGTTCGACCGCAGGAGCTGCGGCCGAACAGGACATCGTGTCGGAGATCCGCTTAGTTGATCGGCAGGTGGTAGCTGATGCCTGCGCGGATCATGTGGGTGCCGTCGAACGACGCGTTCGTCCGGTTCGGCGCCGACCAGTCCTCCTGCTTCTGCTTCATGGCCACCTTGAACGGCATGGCATAGAGGTATTCCGCCCGCAGGCTGAGGCTGTCGGTGAACTTGTATTCGACACCGCCGCCGACCACCGGCGTAAAGCCGAAGTTCTCGTCGTCATACGCGCCCAGAACGGGATGGTCGCTCTTCAGCTTCACGTGGGCGACAGCGATACCACCGGTACCGTACAGCAGGACATTGTCGAACGCATAGCCGACGCGGCCGCGGAACGAATAGAACTGGTCGATGCTCGTCTTGGCGGGATAGGTGAAGCTCTCCCGGGCAAAGGCTGCTTGTTGGGCGGCGGCTCCGGGCTGTTTTCCGAGCCCTTCGCTCAGCACGGCCAAGGTAAGCGCGCCGTCAACCGGACCCAGAGGGCGGATTGCCTCGAATACGTCGTTGGCGGGAGCGCCGGCCTTCGCCTTCGCCCGGCTGCCGCCGATCGCGCCGAAGGATCCGTCGAACTCCGCGCCGAGCACCCAATTGCCCACCTGGCCGTGGATGCCGGCGAGACCTCCAAACATTGGCCCATTGACGTTCAGGCCGGAGAGCTCGTTGCCCTTGCCGAAGCCGTAGGTGCCGAGCAGGCCCAGGCTGAAGCCCTGCCAGGGCTTCAGCGGGGCGGGCGCGGGAATGCTGACCGCCGCCGGAGGCTCGTAGGCCGGAAGATCAGCCGCAAACGCAGGCACAACGCCCAACACCGCGGCCGCCGCTGTCAATCCGGCGGCCCAACGCACAAAAATCATACTGTCCCTCCAAAAGGAATTACTTGAAATGAACTCGCTAATCGCGTGTAGTATGCACGACGCCTTACAATCACACGTGGTGACAAGAATGGGGCCAAAAACGAGCGGATGTGAGGTTGATGGCGTTGTGTGTCTTTTTGGACACGCTTGAGTTGCGGCCCCAAGCCTCTCGTAAGCCGCTGAGCAGAACGGATTTTTGGCGCAACGGTGCGCCAATCTGCTTGTCCACATGCCCGCAGCGGCCCCGCCAGATTGTGCGGGCGGTATCCACATCGCATGGCTGATCGGCTGCTCGACCGCAACGGCGCTACGGTCGAGCAGGGAACCGCACGAGATTTCTGCTCAGTTGATCGGCAGGTGGTAGCTGATGCCGAACCGGATCAAATGGATCCCGTCTAGGGACGAGTTTGCCCGGCTCGTCACCTCCGCGCCGTCGGCTGTTTTCTGCTTGCCCTTGGTGCTGACTTCGAACGGCAATGCATAGAGGTATTCCGCACGGAAACTTACGTCGTCGGAGACCCGGTAGGCGACGCCTGCGCCGACCACGGGGGTAACGCCATAGGTCTGGCTGCGATAGCTGCCTCCTGCGTGTTCTGCCTGGAGCTTGACATGGGCGATGCCCAGGCCGCCCGTGCCGTACAGCAACAGGTCATCGAAAGCGTAACCGACGCGGCCCCGCAGCGTGTAGAACTCGTCGAGAGAAAGTTTGGCTCGGTCGCTGCCTGGCGCAGCCTGGAGCTTGGTCCGCACCGCCGCGCTTGCGTCTTCCGGTGCTGATTTGCTCACGGCATCAACCCCGCTGGACGATGGCTTATCGTCTTTCGGGAGCTTGACTTCCCTGCTGTGATCCGGGCTGGACAGCGGCGCATCTGGCGCGATGCTGGCCGTGTCGCGCTTGATCCGGGGCGACACCCCTTGGCGAAGGCCAAATGCATTCGTTGGGGTTTTCAGCCGGGCGGACGCCGCGGCCGGATACTTGCTCATGTCGGGGAGATTGCGTTTGACATAGCCTCGGTCCGCGCTCATCCAGCCGAACGAGGCGTCGAACTCCCCACCAAAAACCCAGCTTCCGTGCTGGCCATGCAGGCCCGCAAAGCCGCCGAACAGCGGCCCATCGAGTTCCCGCAGGCGCGTGACCGAGTCATCGACGGAACCGAAGCCGTATGCCCCGAGCAGTCCCACTGAAAGACCCTGCCACGGTCTCTGGGCCTTCGCGCCGAGAAAATTGTCTCGGGCAGATACGGAATGATGGGCGCCGAGATCGGCAGCGATTGCCGACGTTCCCCCCATCATGGCGGCAATGGCGGCAATTCCGGCAGCCCAATGCGCAAGCTTCATAGCTCCCTCCGAAATGCATTTGTGGAAATCAACTTGCTTTTGCAGGCACGTATGACTGGCGGTTACAACCATCGATCGCGGCTGGAATAGGGCTGAAATCAAGCGTCCAAGAGATAGCCGTGCCTGGCGGGGCGCGCGTTTCTTAACGGGCCGTTATGGGAAGCCGTGCTGTTTTCCCGTACAGCGACGATATCGATGCGAGTCTCGGGGCGCTCTGATGGTTCACCTGCGGCGGGACTGGATGTTGGGGACCCTGGCCAGTTGCCGGTCCGTCCTTTGGGCACTCGCGCTCCTGTTCTGCGCCGCCCCCGGCTTGGCCCAATCGCCCGAGGCGGTGGACCAGACGCGTCCCGCCGCGGCCGACCAGTTGCTGAAGCTGCTCGCCGATCCCGCGGTGCAGGCCTGGCTGAAAAACCAAGCAGAGCAGGCTGCCCAGGCCACCCCGCCCCCAGCTGCTCCGGGGGCCGGCCTTACGGTGGCGGCGCTCGATGCGCATCTTGCGGCCATCCGCGCGCACATCGAGAGGCTCGCGGCGGCTGCGCGCGAACTGCCGCAGGAGTTCGAACGGCTGGGAGCAGCGGCGGCGCGAGAGCTCGCGGCGGGGTCGCCATTCCGCATGATCCTCGCCGCGATGCTGGCGCTCGCATGGGGCCTCCTGCTGCAATGGCTGTTCCGGCGCGCCACGGTGGGCCTCGCCGCTTGGCCCGCGACCATGGCGATAAGAGGCCCGCGCGACCGCCTTCTCGGACTTGGCGCCCTGCTGGTGCTCAAGCTGGGCTCGTGGCTCGCGCTTGCCGCCGGCATCGTCATCGCGTTGATCCCCTTTCACCTGTCGCTGCTCAGCCGCAGGCTGGTGCTGGCCGGCATGGTCGTCTGGCTTGCCGCGCTCGCCGCCATGCGCATCAGCGATGTTTTCCTCGCGCCGGTGCACGGCGCCGATGATCCGCTCCGGCGCTTCCGGCTGTTGCCGCTCACCGACACGGCCGCCCGGTTCTGGCGCGAGCGCATCGTGCTCTTCGTCGGCTGGTTCGTGTTCGCCTGGGTCGCCGTTCATCTGGTGGACCTGCTCGGCGTGTCCGCCGCCGGGCGCGACCTCCTTGCCTATACCCTCGGCCTGGGCCTGCTGGTCATCCTGCTCGAAATGATCTGGGCACGTCCGGCCGCGCAGGCTCTTCCCGCAGCGGCCGCCGAAGCCGGTCCACGCCGCCGTGGGCAGGCGCTGTGGCGGTGGGTGCTGTCGGTCTGCGCAGGTTTGGCCTGGGTGCTGTGGGTCGCCGGTGCCATGCGGCTGTTCTGGCTGGTGGTCGTGGCCGCCGCCGTGCCCTTGGCCATCCGCATCACCCGGCACGCCATCCAGCATGTCTCCCGTCCGGGCGAGATCCAGGAGGCGCCCCCCGCGCCCAGCCTGCTGGCGGCCTCGATTGAGCGTGGCGCGCAGGCCGGTCTCATTCTGCTCGCCATCGCGTTTCTGGCCTGGGTTTGGAATATCGATCTGATTGGGGCGGCAGCGGACTCGAGCCCGCTGGCCCGGCTCGTTCGCGGGGTGCTGGATGCCCTGATCATCGTGCTGGCGGCGGACCTATTCTGGCATGTGGCCAAGACGGCAATCGACATGAAGCTGTCGGAGGCGTCAGCGCAGGGCCATAGCGAGGAGGAGGCTGCACGCCGCGCCCGGCTGCGCACGCTGCTGCCCATCCTGCGCAACGTTCTCCTCGCGGCGCTCATCGTCGTGGCCGGAATGATGGCGCTCGCAGCACTCGGGGTGAATATCGGGCCACTGATCGCCGGGGCGGGCGTGATCGGCGTCGCCATCGGCTTCGGCGCCCAAACCCTGGTCAAGGACATCATCTCCGGCATGTTCTATCTGTTCGACGACGCCTTTCGGGTGGGCGACTACATCCAGAGCGGCTCCCACAAGGGCACGGTGGAGGGCTTCAGCCTCCGTTCGATCCGCCTGCGCCACCAACGTGGCCCTATCTACACTGTCCCCTTCGGGGAGCTGGGGGCGGTCGAAAATCTCAGCCGCGACTGGGTCATCGACAAGCAGACCATCAATGTGACCTACGACACCGATCTCGAGCAGGTCCGCAAGATCATCAAGGATATCGGCCAGAAGCTGAAGGCAGATCCGGAACTCGCGCCGCACATCATCGATACGCTCAAGATGCAAGGGGTGCAGGAATTCGGCGACTACGCGATCCAGATCCGCATGAAGCTCACCACCAAGCCGGGCGAGCAGTTCGTGATCCGCCGCAAGGCTTTCGCCATGATAAAAAAGGCCTTCGAGGAGAAGGGCATCAAGTTCGCGCGGCCCGTGGTGCATGTGGCGGGCGGCAGCGAGGCGGAGGCGGCCGCCGCGCAGCAGGCACTTGCCCTGAGACAGGCGGGCGAAGCGGCAGGGCCCGCTTGACGCCGCAGCGGAACCCGATTTCATACGGCGGCAGCGGCCTTGACTTCACAATGGCCGATCGCCAGTTGCCAGTCACGTCACCGACACACCGACACAAGAGTAATCGAGCATGCCCCCAGCTTCTGTCGAGGCCGCCGCCCAGCAGGCGTCAACCAACGATCTCACCGACACGGTCAGCCTGCTTTTGACGCGCCGCTCTCAGGCGATCGCCAATCTCACCGATGCCGGTCCCGACGCGAAGGACCTGCGCATTATCTTGACCGCTGCCGCCCGCGTGCCCGATCACGGCAAGCTCGCGCCCTGGCGCTACATCGTCTTCAAAGGCGACAGGCGGGCCGCTTTCGGGGCCTACCTCGAGCAGCGGCTGCGCGCGAGCCGCCCCGATGCGGGGGAGCTGATGTTCGAGAAGGCCCGCACCACCTTCACCGAAGCGCCGGTGGTGATCGGGGTCGTGTCGCGCGCCGCGCCCCATGTGAAGATCCCGGAATGGGAGCAGTATCTCTCCGCCGGCGCGTCCTGCATGAATATCGTGATCGCGGCGACCGCCCTCGGCTACGGTGTCCAGTGGGTGACGGGCTGGTATGCCTATGATCGGGAGGTTGCATCCCATCTCGGCCTAGCCGATCATGAGCGGATGGCGGGCTTCATCTTCATCGGCGGCATGGGGGAACGGCCGACGGACCGGGCGCGGCCGGACCTCGCAGCCTTGGTCAGTGAGTATTAGGAGCATAGGTGGGAACAGGGCAGGGCACGGCTCTCACAGCCATGCAGATCCCGATCAGGGGCGTCCTCTTCGATAAGGACGGCACGCTGATCGATTTCCAGAAAAGCTGGGGCCCGGTGATGCGCAGCCTGGCCCTGCGCTTTGCCGATGGCGAGGAGGCCGAGGCGCTGCGGCTGATGATCGCCGCCGGATATGACCCTGCCACGGACACCTATCGATCCGGCTCCGTGGCGGCCGCCGGCACCTCCGTTGATCTTTGTGATCTATGGCGACCGGGGCTTGCACCCGACAGGCGCGCCGCCACCATTGCCGAGATCGATGCCCATTTCGCCCGAGGCGCGATTGATCACGCCGCGCCGGTCTGTCCGCTCGATGCGGTGTTCTCGGTCCTTGAGGCGGAAGGCCTGGTGCTGGGCGTTGCCACCAACGATGCCACGCTCTCGGCGGAGCTCTGCCTCGAGGCGCTGGGTGTACGGCATCGGCTGTTCTCGGTGCACGGCTGGGACAGCGTTGCGAGCGCCAAGCCCGCGCCGGACATGGTCCATGCCTTTTGCGCCGCGGCCGATCTGTTGCCGGCCGAGGTGGCGGTGGTCGGCGACAACCTGCATGACCTCCACATGGCCGCCGCCGCGGGAGCAGGTCTCAAGATCGGCGTGCTGTCCGGCAATTCGCGGCGGGAACACCTGGAGCGTCACGCCGATATTGTGATTGAGGACATCTCCTGCTTGCCGGCGGTTCTCAGCGACCGCCGACGGCTTGCCGGTTGAGGAGACATTGCCGTGTTCTATGACGCGATTGCCAATGACCACGGGCTTCGGCACGACCCGTTCAAGGCGCTGGTGGTGCCGCGCCCCATCGGCTGGATCTCCAGCCTCGCTCGCGATGGAACCGTAAATCTGGCGCCCTACAGCTATTTCAATGCGGTGGGCAGCAACCCGCATTACGTCCTGTTCTCGTCCGGCGGCTATAAGCACTCGGCCGCCAATATCGCCGCGACCAAGGAATTCGTGTGCAATCTCGCCACCTGGGACCTGCGCGAGCAGATGAACCTGACCTCGGCGCCGCTGCCGGCCGGGGTGGACGAGATGCGCATCGCCGGTCTCACCCCGGCGCCCTGCCGCCTGGTGCGCCCGCCACGGGTGGCGGAATCGCCGGTGGCGCTGGAATGCGTCTATACCCAGACACTCGAGCTGCCCGCCGACGACCCGGACGAGCCGAATGTGATCATCATCGGCAAGGTGGTCGGTATCCACATCGAGGACGCGTTCATTCGCGATGGCTTGGTGGATGCGGCCGCCATGAAGCCCATCGCTCGCTGTGGCTATATGGACTACGCCGTGGTGACCGAGATGTTCTCCATGCGCCGGCCCAGCGCGGCCGAGGCACAAGCTCTGCTCGCGCGCCAAACTAAGCCGGCTGCTGAGTAGAGCTGGCGGCTGTAGAGAGTCATGCAATGACCATAGGAGATCAGGGGTGCGTATTAAGCGCATCGTCATGCCCCGGCTCGACCGGGGCATCCAGGGCAGCGCGGTCCGCCGGGCCGCTGGCTAGTAGACCGCGATGTTGTCGATGAGGCGGGTCTTGCCGAGGCGGGCCGCCACCAGCAGGCGGCTGCCACGACCCGGGTCGGGCTCGGGCGCCAGGGTCTCCGCGTCGCGCAATTCCAGGTAATCCACGGAAAACCCGGCGGTGATGAGCACCGATATGGCCGCCTCGATTGCCTCGCCTGGCGCCTTCCCCGCGCGCAAAGCCCCTGCCACCGCCTGCAGCTGCTGGTGAAGCATCGGTGCGATCCGCCGCTCCTCGGCGGTGAGATAGGCGTTGCGCGACGACAGGGCGAGACCGTCCGCCTCGCGCACCGTGGGGCAGCCGATGATGCGGCAGGGAAGGTCGAGGTCGCGCACCATCTGCTTCACCACGAGAAGCTGCTGGTAGTCCTTCTCGCCGAAAAGGGCGATGTCGCATTGCGACTGGATCAGCAGCTTGGCCACCACCGTGGCCACGCCGCCGAAGAAATGCGGCCGGAAACGGTCTTCCAGGCCCTGCGTCGCTGGGCCGCCCACGGCGATGGCCGTGGCAAAGCCCGCCGCGTACATCTCCCCGCCGCCCGGAACGAAGGCGAGCGCGGCGCCCGCGCTCTTCAGCTTTGCCAGATCGTCCGCTTCCCGGCGGGGATAGGCGTCGAAATCCTCGGTGGGAGCGAACTGCTTCGGGTTGACGAAGATCGAGGCTGCCACCTGGTCCGCCCGTCGCAGCCCCTCTTCGACCAGCGCCAAATGCCCGCGGTGAAGGGCGCCCATCGTCGGCACCAGGGCGACGGTCTGCCCGGCCTGGTGCCAGGCGCGGACATGCGCACGCAGTTCGGCAATGGTGCGGGCAACGGGAATTTCACTCATGACTCTTCCACGGGTTTCTGGTTGTGTCTTGGCGGGATGGCAGGACTTTGTCGACGGCGCATGTGGCATGATGTTACCGGCAACATGGCAGCATGGCTGTTACCACGTCCTGCGTATAGGCGTGAGGCGGACGGGACAGCAATATGAATATGGGTTTTTCAATGGCGGGCTTGGATGAGACGACGGCGTCGGCGGTGGCCCTGCGCAAGGCGATTTCCGAGCGGCTGCTCGGAGACGAGACACAGATCGTGCGCAGCCTCATGGAAATTGCAGAGCTCGATGAGGCCCAGCGGCGCGAGGTCGAAACCCTGGCGCGCCAGCTGGTGCACGCGGTGCGCGCCGGCCGGCGTCAGGGCGGCGGGGTCGACGCCTTCATGCAGGAATACTCGCTCTCCAGCGAAGAGGGCGTGGTGCTCATGTGTCTCGCCGAAGCCCTGCTGCGCATTCCGGATGCCGCCACCCAGGACAAGCTCATCGCCGACAAGGTCGGCGGCCGCCAGTGGCGCGAGCATCTCGGCCATTCCGACAGCCTCTTCGTCAATGCCTCGACCTGGGGGTTGATGCTCACCGGTCGGGTGCTCGACATGCGCGGCACCAACGATAATGCTCTGATGGGCGTGGCAAAGCGCCTGGTGGCGCGCTCCGGCGAGCCGGTGATTCGCCAGGCGCTGCGCCAGGCGATGCGCATCATGGGCAAGCAGTTCGTGCTGGGCCGCACCATCGGCGAGGCGCTGGAGCTTTCCGAGCCTCAGGAGAAGATCGGCTACCGCTTCTCTTACGACATGTTGGGCGAGGCGGCCATGACCGCCAAGGATGCCCAGCGCTATTTCAAGGCCTATATGGATGCGCTCGATGCGGTGGCCAAGCACGCCGGGCCCCTCAAGCCCGATCAGCGGGTCTATGAGCGACCGTCTCTCTCGGTGAAGCTCTCGGCCCTTCACCCGCGCTATGAGCCGAAGCAGGAAGCCCGGGTGATGGACGAGCTGCTGCCGCGCGTGCTGGAGTTGTGCAAGCGGGCCCGCGATACGGAAATCGGCATCACCATCGATGCGGAAGAGGCTTTCCGGCTCGATCTTTCCCTCCGCCTCTTCGAGCAGCTGGCCGCCTCGCAAGCCCTTGCCCGCTGGGACGGGCTCGGCCTTGCCGTGCAGGCCTATGGCAAGCGCGCTTACCCCGTGCTGCAATGGCTCAACGTCCTGGCCAAGCGCACCGGCCGCCGTATCCCGATCCGGCTGGTCAAAGGCGCCTATTGGGATACGGAGATCAAGCGGGCCCAGGAAGCCGGGCTCGACGGCTATCCCGTGTTCACCCGCAAGCCCAACACCGACGTCTCCTATCTCGCCTGCGCCCGCTACATGCTCGCGCAAGGCCCGACCATCTACCCGCAATTCGCCACCCATAACGCCCATACCGTCGCTGCGATCACGGTCATGGCTAGGCCCGATCAGGATTTCGAGTTCCAGCGCCTGCACGGCATGGGCCAAGCGCTCTATGACGAGGTGGTCGGTGGCAACAAGCTCAACCGGCCGTGCCGCATCTATGCGCCCGTGGGCACTCACGAGGATCTGCTGGCCTATCTGGTGCGCCGTCTCTTGGAAAACGGCGCCAACACCTCCTTCGTCCACCGCCTGGCCAATGATGAAGCGCCGATCCGCGACATCATCGCCGATCCGGTGGAGGAGGTGGCGAGCCTCTCCTCGATTTCCCACCCGCAGATCCCGCTGCCGCGCGACATCTTCAAGCCGCGGCTGAATGCCAGGGGCTACCCGCTGTGGGATGACGACACCCGCGCCACCTTCCTGGAGAAGATGACCGCCGCGACCCAGCGCTCCATCGCTGCCACGCCGCTCATCGGCGGCGCGCCCCGCCAGGGCAAGGCCCGCAACGTCACCTCGCCCCAGGATCGGCGCGTCGTGGTGGGCACCGTGGCCGATGCGGATGCGGCTGCGGTTGACGCAGCGCTCGCCGCTGCCAGCAAGGCGGCATCCGGTTGGGATTCCCGCGGCGGGGCCGAGCGTGCCGCCATCCTGGAGCGGGCGGCCAATCTATATGAAGACAACGTGCATCTGCTGGTCGGCCTCATGGTGAAGGAGGCGGGCAAGACGCTCGAGAACGCGCTTGCGGATCACCGCGAGGCGGTCGATTTCCTCCGCTTTTACGCGAGCGAGGCGCGCGCCAAGTTCTCAGGCGGCACGCTGCTGCCGGGGCCGACCGGCGAGCGCAACGAGCTTTGGCTGCATGGCCGCGGGGTGTTCGCCTGCATCAGCCCGTGGAACTTCCCCCTCGCCATTTTCACCGGCCAGGTCACGGCGGCGCTGGCGGCGGGCAACGCGGTCATTGCCAAGCCGGCCGAGCAGACCCCGCTTGTGGCCTATGAGGCGGTGAAGCTGCTGCATCGGGCCGGCGTACCCGGCGACGTCCTGCATTTCCTGCCCGGCGGCGGGGCCGAGGTGGGCGGCCTGCTCACCGCGGACGAGCGGGTGAACGGCATCGCCTTCACTGGCTCCAACGAGACGGCGGCGATCATCAACCGCGCGCTCGCCGCCCGCAAGGGACCGATCGTGCCTCTCATCGCCGAGACCGGCGGGCTCAACGCCATGATCGTCGACTCGACCGCCCTGCCCGAGCAGGCGGTGCGCGATGCGGTGATGTCCGCCTTCGACAGTGCCGGCCAGCGCTGCTCGGCGGCTCGCCTTCTGCTCGTGCAGCGGGATATTGCCGGCAAGCTCCTGCCCATGCTGAAGGGGGCTGTCGAGGAGCTGTCGGTTGGTGATCCCGCGAACTATTCGACCGATGTCGGCCCGGTCATCGACGAGGACGCGGCCCGCGTCCTTAGTGCCCACAAGCAGCGCATGGGCCGCGAGGCCAAGACTCTGGTGGACCTGCCCCTGCCGGCCGAGGCGAAGCACGGCACGTTCATCGCGCCGGCGGTCTACGAGATCGAGGACATGTCGGTGCTTGACCGGGAGGTGTTCGGGCCGATCCTCCATGTGGTGCAGTTCGACGGCGACAAGCTCGATGCGCTGTGTGACGCCATCAACCGTTCCGGCTATGGCCTGACGCTGGGCCTGCATACCCGCATCGAGACAACCGCCGAGGAGGTGAGCCGGCGGGTGAAGGTGGGCAATGTCTATGTGAACCGCAACCAGATTGGCGCGGTGGTCGGCGCCCAACCCTTCGGCGGCGAGGGCCTGTCCGGCACCGGGCCCAAGGCGGGAGGCCCGCACTATCTCTACCGCTTCGCCACCGAGCGGGTGATCTCCACCGACACCACTGCTTCGGGTGGCAATGCCAGCCTGTTCTCCATGGTGGGCGACGAGGAATAGAAGAAAGACGAGTCGGGGAGCGAAACAATGTTTGCGGAGATCTCGGGGAGAGCGGCCGATCTGAAGGCCAGGCTGGAAGCCTTCATGGATGAGCACGTCTATCCCAATGAACGCGAGCTTCTGGCGGAGCGCCGCGAGAGCGCCGGCCGGTGGTCGACCCATCCGCTCATGGAGGAGCTCAAAGGAAAGGCGCGGGCCCAGGGACTGTGGAACCTGTTCTACACCCACGGGCCCGAAGGCCAGGGCCTCACCAACTACGAATACACCCATCTGTGCGAGATCCTGGGGCGCTCGCTCGCGGCACCCGAGGTCTTCAACTGCAATGCGCCCGACGTGGGCAACATGGAGATCCTCTCCCTCTATGGCACGCCCCAGCAGAAGGACCGCTGGCTGAAGCCGCTGCTCGACGGAGAAATCCGCTCCTGCTTTGCCATGACCGAGCCGCAGGTCGCCTCGTCGGATGCCACCAATATCGAGACCGCGATCCGCCGCGACGGCGACCATTACGTGGTGAGCGGCCGCAAGTGGTGGATCACCGGCGCCATGTCCACCCGCTGCAAGCTGGCGATCGTCATGGGCAAGAGCGACTCATCGGCGCCGAAGCACAAGCAGCAGTCTGTAATCCTTGTGCCCATGGACGCATCGGGGCTGAAGGTCGAGCGGCCCCTGTCCGTCTATGGCTATGAGCACCCGCCGCTGGGGCATGCGGAACTCGTATTCGACAATGTGCGCGTTCCTGCCGAGAACATGCTGCTGGGCGAGGGGCGCGGCTTCGAGGTTGCGCAAGGACGGTTGGGGCCTGGCCGCATCCATCACTGCATGCGCTTCATCGGCCTGGGCGAGCGTGCCATCGAGCTCATGTGTAGGCGCGCCCTGTCGCGCCATGCCTTCGGCACCACCCTTGCCGAGATGGGGGGCGTGCGCCAGGCCATCGGCCAGTCCCGTTGCGAGCTGGAACAGGCGCGGCTGGTAACCCTCAAGGCCGCCTGGAAAATGGACAGGCAAGGCAGTAAGGCGGCGCGCCACGAGATCGCCATCGCCAAGGTCGTGGTGCCGAGCGCGGTGAGCCAGATCATCGACCGCGCCATCCAGGTGCACGGGGCCGGCGGCTTGAGCGGCGACTTCTTCCTCGCCGAAGCCTTTGCCGAGACCCGGTTCTTGCGCATCGGCGATGGCCCGGATGAAGTGCACCGCGAGGCATTGGCGCGCGCGGAGCTGTCACGCTTTTCCTAGAGCATTTTCGAGCGAAGTGGATACCGGTTCGCGTGAAGAAAATGCGACCGACAGGACCTTAGAACGGCCTGGAGCATCTTTGAATCGTCATCCCGCTTCAGGAGACGATGTAACGCTTCATCTCCTCGGCCTCCAGCTCGGCCTCGGCGATTCGCATCTTGACCACATCCCCGATGGAGATGATGCCTTCGAGGCGGCCATTGGTCACGACGGGCAGGTGCCGCACGCGATTCTCCGTCATCACCTCCATCAGCCGGGCGACGCTGTCATCCGGCGAGCAGGTAATGACATTGCTGATCATGATCCTGGCGATCGGCTCCGATAGAATGGCCGCGCCCCGCTCGGCCAGGGCATGAACGATGTCGCGCTCCGACACGATCCCGACAATGTCGCCGCCCTCGTCGAGGATCAGGAGCGCGCCGATGCGCCAATGGGCGAGGCGTTTGGCGACTTCATGCACCGTCGCAGTCACCTCGCTGGTGATCACATCGCGACCCTTCTGCTTGAGGATTGCCGCCACGGTCATGCCGTCCTCCATGCGCTGCTGGGTCCTGACACTGTAACATAGATCGCCGCAGCGCGGCAGCAATCACTTCGCTTCGTTCATGACGAGTAACTGTACCGCCGCGCCCAGCGGTCGATCGGGGCGAAGGCGAGCAGCCCAGCCAGGAATCCGCCGATATGGGCCTGCCACGCGACGGTGCCCCCCTCGTTCGCGCCGAAGCTCAACAGCCCGAAAACGAGATTGATGCCGAACCACACGATGATGAACGTCAGCGGGCCGCGCATCGTGAAGGTTTCTCGGATCGACAGGGGCCGTGTGAAGCGCTGGTCGCGGCGGGCGGCCGCCAGCAAGCCGCCGGGGTCGGAGAACATCAGCCGGATGGCGGCTCCCATCTGGCCGGAGATGCCGGCGGAGGCGCCGATCACCGGGGCAATCGCACCCCAGTAGATGATGAGGTGCAGGAGGGCGCCGGCAATTCCGGAAACGACCGTCAGCACGAGGAAGCCGGCGGTGCCGAGGCGGCGCGCCATGAGCGTGCCGAAAGCCAGCATCCAGAAGCTGTTCACCAGGAGATGCGCCCAGCTGCCATGCAGCAGCATGTGCGTCACGAAAGTCCAGAAATCAGCCCCGAGGCCTCCGGGCAGCGACCCCGCCGGCAGAACATAGCGTGCCGGGATGAAGGCGAAGGCAAGGATCACCCACAGGTCCCACTCGGCGGGAAGGAGAGATCTGATCGCATGGATCACCACGAAGATGCCGATCAGCGCGAGGACGACGGCCGGCGCGTTGAGCACCGGCTCGGAGGAGAAGGCTCGATTCATGCGTGGCAACACCCCGCGCTGGCAGCCCGCGCTCTGCGGGGCCATAGCGGCCCGGTGGGCGAGACCGGGGGATGGTCATGTCTCATGGCGGCCTCTCGCTGTGGTCAGTCGCATCGGCACATGCTGTTTCGCATTTTCCGGGGGGCCGCCGCCAGTGTTTTCGCGACGGCGAAACGCTCGCGTCGTCCCCGTGGAGGAAATGGACGAGACCGCCATTGGTGCCCGCATCCAAAAAGCTGGGTGGGGGCGCCCGGTCTCGGCGCTGCTCCAATATGGCACAGGCCAGGCTTGGCACGGTGCCTGCAGCAGGGGCTGTTCAGAGCGGGCGCAAAAGCCGCCTTATGTCATTGCAGAACAGGGAATGCGGATGACCGTGGTAACCCCGTCAGGGGTTGAGCAGACAGGCATCGTTCATCCGGATGCCCGGCGGCTGCTGCAGCTCTGGAACCGCTGGCGCGGGGCCCAGCCCATCCCTTCCCGCAGCGCGATGAACCTGCAAGAGATGGGGGCGCTGCTGCCATTCATGATGGTGCTCGAGCGCAATCCTGTCCAGCCGCTGTTCAGATTGCGCCTGGCGGGCACCGCGCTCAGGCGCTTCACCGGCCGCGAGCTGACCGGCGTCGAGTTCTCCACCTTGTGGCCGGAGCACGACCGGGACCTGGTCGTGCAAGCCCTCAGCAGCACCATTTCCCACCTCGGCTGCCACATTTTTTTGGTGGCCGGCGCCACGCGATCCGGCCGCCAGGCCGCGTTTCAGTGCGTGTTCCTGCCCGTTCGGGTCGACGGGCGCCAGACGGTCCAGGTGCTTGGCGGCCTGTTTCCCCTTAACGACCCCTATTGGTTTGATAAACACCCGATAACCTCTTTCCGTCTGCTCGGTGGAAAAACCTTGGACACAGAGCCATTCGGCGATGTCGAGAAATTGGTTTCTCGAGCGTGAATGGGTTAAACGGTAAATACCGTCTTAGATTATCGAATTTGCTAAGAACAAGTTATTTTTAAGCATTTAGCCATCTGTCAAACATCAAAAGCAGATCTTCTTCGCATTACCTTTGTTTAAAAGATTGCCGCCCAAGGATGTCTCAACAAAGAAGAGATACGGGCGTCAAACATATGAAAGCACTGTTTACAACTGTCGTCCTTGCCGGAGCCATCGCTGCCGCGGCGCAAGCCAATGCACAGACCAACCAGGGCGAGGGCTATCGCCTGGCCGCCAAGGCCGTTTATGTGAAGGTGCACGAACAGGCCCTGCCACCGATCGGCTTCGTCGATTTCTGCAAGCGTTACCCGAACTCGTGCGATCGCCAGCGTACCGCGCCGGCCCGCATGGCCTTGACGCCCGAGCGGCTCAAGCAGTTGGTTTCCGTGAACGACTATGTGAACAGGAAGGTCAAGCCGGCCACCGATCACGAGCTCTATGGCCTTGAGGAGCACTGGACGCTGCCGGGCAAACAGGGCGATTGTGAAGACTATGCCTTGCTCAAGCAATACTATCTCGAGCAGCATGGCTGGCCGCGCTCCACCCTGCTGGTGACGGTCGTCATCGACCAGCGTGGCGATGGCCATGCGGTGCTGACGGTCAAGACCACCGCCGGCGATCTTATCCTCGACAACCAGAACCCGACCGTGCTCGACTGGTCGGAGACGCCCTACCAGTTCGTGAAGCGTCAGTCTTCCTATGATCCGCAGATCTGGGAAGCGCTGGATGCGACCAGCAGGCCGGCGCCCGCCGCCGTCGCCACCCGGTAGAGAAAGGCCCCGACCTAGCCGTCGAGCGGTTTCTCCAGCATGATCAGATGGTCCGCGAAGCCGGCCCTCCGATAGAGATCGTGGGCGGAGCGATTGCTGGCGAGCACGCCGATGCGGATGAAGGATGCACCCTTGCGCCTGGCGTGGTCCTGTGCGGCTTTGATCAGGAGCCGGCCGATACCGCGCCCACGGAAGGCGCGCGAGACGATGAGATCGTCGACCATGGCGTAAGTGAGCTGGCTGCGATCGCGCGCTTCGTCGGTCACCCGGGCGCGCACGCTGACATAACCGACCACTTCGCCGTCGATGTCCGCCACCAGGATCTCTCCGTCGGTGTCCGCGCAGTCCGCCAGCAGGTCCTCGACATACCACCGGCCCAGACGGCCGGAGACGCGCATGCGGCCATAAAGCCCGGCTTCGAACCGGCGCAGTTCCTCTGCCAACGCGATGACGGCGGGAGTGTCCTCGTCTTCAAACCGGCGGACCAGCGCAGGGCGTCCCCGAGCGGCCGTAGCCGACGCATCCGGGTCCGGATCAGCCCTCGACATATTCCTTGTACAGCGCGTCTGCCGGATTGGAAGCTTCCGGTCCCAGGCTGCCTTTGTAGCGATAGACGGTCGAGCAATAGGGGCAGATGATCTCGCTGTCGTCGCCCATGTCGAGATAGACATGCGGGTGGTCGAACGGAGCCGAGGCGCCGACGCACTCGAATTCCTTGACGCCAATCTCGATGACGTCCACGCCCCTGTCATTGTGGAATTTCGGAATGATCGTGTGCGCCATGATTGATCCATTGTCCTGCCGGCGGGCGGCGCGGCGGCTCCAAACCCGCCAAGCTTTGGTTTCGAGGCCTCCAGCAGGCCGGTGACCGCCTGTTCAGTCCGCCGGGCGATTGCTCTGTGCCGCGAATAGCATATCCTGGCGCCCCCGCAAAGCTTGCCCGTGACGTAGCATCAGGAGCAGAACCTTGCCGCAATTCTCTTCGCAAGGCGTGTGTATCGACTATGAGGTGCGAGGTGAAGGCCCGCCGATCCTGCTGATCCACGGTTTCGCCTCCAATGCGCGTGCGAATTGGATCGATACCGGCTGGGTCGAGACGCTGGCCGACAATGGCCGCCAGGTGATCGTGTTCGATCACCGCGGCCATGGCAACAGCGAGAAGCTCTACCGGTCGGAGCTCTACACGACATCCGCGATGGCGGAGGACGCACGCGCCCTGCTCGACCATCTGCACATCGCCCGCGCCGATGTGATGGGCTATTCCATGGGCGCTCGCGTGGCGGCCCGGCTCGCCATAGACCACCCGGAGCGAGTGGGGAAGCTGATCCTTGCGGGTCTCGCCGAGAACATGATCAACGGGGTCGCCGGCGCCCAGGAAATCGCGGCGGCACTGGAGGCCGAAAATCCCGACGAGGTGCGGGATCCGCACGCCCGGCCCTTCCGCCTGTTCGCCGACGCCACCAAGAGTGACCGGCGCGCCTTGGCGGCCTGCATCAGGACGTCGCGGCAGAAGATCTCGGCCGAAGAGCTCGGACGTATCAGCGCGCCCACTCTGATCGTGGTCGGCGGGAAGGATGAGATCGCCGGACGGCCCGAGCCGCTACAGGCAGTCATTCCCGGCGCGGAGATCCTGGTGGTGCCCGATCGCGATCACATGCGCACGGTCGGCGACCGCCGCTACAAGCAGGGGGTGCTTGCCTTTCTCGAGAAGTGAGCCGCCGATCAATGCTTTGGTCATAAAGAGACGAGGCCGCGCCGGAACAGCGCGACCTCGATCTCAGCCGATCCGACCTTAACGATCGATCACTGCGAGGTGCCGGTGGTCGAGCCGGTGCCGGCCGCACCGCCGGTGCCCGTCGCGCCGGTCATGGGCGTATTGGCCGCATCACCGGTGTTGTTGTTCCGCTCGGAGTTCATCTCGGCAACCGTCCGGAATTCCGGCGCCTGCTCGAGTTCCTCGCGGGTTGCGTTCACCACGAGCTTGGCTGTGTTGTCGCCCTGATCCATCATCTGGACCTTGTCCATCTGGATCGCGACGTCCTTCTGGCCGATGCCGAGGAAGCCGCCGACGCCAACCACGATGCCCTGAACCTGACCATCCGTGGTGATGATCACATCGTTCACGTCACCAATGTCCTCGTCATTGGACGAGTACACGGTCGTGCCGATCAGGTCGGTCCCGAGATAGGTCCCTTCCTGCTGCATGGTGATTTGCCCGTCGATCATATCACCCTCGCCCTGGTTGGTCTGGGCGGTTTGATCGGTCGTGCCGGGTGTCGCAGGTGTCTGCGCGGTCGTGCCGGTATCGGTGCCGGTGCTCGGCGTTTGAGCCGTTGTCCCGGTGTCAGTCCCGGTGCCCGTGCTGGGGGTCTGAGCCGTCGTGCCGGTGTCCGGGCTCGGCGTGGCCGTACCAGGCGTGGCATTCTGGTTCTGCTGCGCCTGATCCGTCGTGGCTGGCGGCGTCGGATTGCTCGTTTGCGCCTGAGCAACGACGACTGGGGCAAGCCCCAGACCCGCCGCAATTGCGATTACACTAACCGTTTTCCTCAGCATATCTGCCTCCTGACCTTGCAATGATACTGCCCGAAGCGAAGTCGAGCCGACTTCGGTCGAAGCATATCTTCCGGTCCCAGCAGACGTCGGCTCTAACGGCGTACCCCAAGCGCCCCCGACTGCCAGACCGAAGGAAACCCAGCTTCTATGTCGGACTAACGCGCAATGCCGGGTTCGGTTCCACAAGCGTCGCGGAAGATCACTGTTATTCAGGGAAGTAGATCCTGCCGCCTGCTTCAACGGCCGTGAAAAACCGGCCGTCGTTTCTCCATGAAAGCGATGCGGCCCTCGCGATAGTCTTCGCTGTCGAAGCAACGCGCGATCGCTGCGCGCGCGGGCTCGTCGAGCGCACCGGGCACCGCCAGGGCATCGATGCAGGCATTGGCCGCGGCTATGCTGAGCGGCGCATTGTCGGCGATCGCGGCGGTGAGGTCGTCCACCCGTGCCTGCAGCGCCGACCTCGGCACCAGCAGGTCGATGAGCCCCATGCCGAGCGCCTCCTCGGCGGTGAAGCGGCGCGCCGTGTGAATGATCAGCTTGGCGCGGGAAGGCCCGACCGCATGCAGCAGCAGGCCCAGGGCGTCAGGCGGATAGGCGAGCCCGAGGCGGGCTGCCGGTATGGCGAAGCTCGCTCCTTCGGCGGCCACGCGCATGTCGCAGGCCAGTGCGATCGCAACGCCCCCGCCGATGCAGAAGCCGTGAATCATGGCGATGACCGACTTGGGGCTGCCGGCGATCGCCCGGTAGGCCGCGCTGTTCTGCTGCTCATATAGGGCCGCGGCGGCCGCGTCGCTGCGCTCGCCTTCGAACTCGCCGATATCCGCCCCGGCGATGAAGGCCTGCTCGCCGGCCCCCGCCAGCACGATCGAACGGATTTGAGGATCCTCGTTGAAGGCCTGCATCAGCGGCGGGATGGCGCGCCACATCTCCACGCTCACCGCATTGCGCCGCTCGGGCCGGTTAAAGATCAGGTAACCAACACTGCCCATGCGGCGTGCCGCTATATGCTGTGTCGGCGATGGCAGTACGTCCCCATTTTCCAGAATCTTTTCGGTCACAGTCTCACCTCGCCCACATGGAACAGTCGGTCTGCGTGCCGCTAGCAGAGCCGCCTGCCGGCTGCAAGCCATCATGCTTCGGCTTGTACATGATCGGCGGAGCGGCTATCTCGTTCTGTGTCGGCCGCAAGGCACAAGGCTCCCGCGGGAGCGGAAGGAGAAGGCAATGGCGCGCATCACTGCATCGAGCGCGGTGCTCCAGCAGCTCGACCCGGTATGGACCCAAATCCGCGAGGAAGCCGAGCAAATCGCAGCCGCCGAGCCGGCCCTGGGCGGCTTTGTCTTTTCCACGGTGCTGTCCCACGACCGCTTCGAGGATGCGCTGTCGCAACGCCTTGCCCAGAAGCTCGGCCATACGGATGTCGGTGCCGATCTCATCGTGAAGGCCTTCGAGGATGCTCTGGAGGCCTATCCGGCGATCGGGGAAGCGGCGCGCGCCGACATCGTCGCCGTTTACGACCGCGACCCGGCCTGCAGCCGCTACGTCGAGCCTCTGCTGTATTTCAAGGGTTTCCATGCGGTTCAGACCTACCGCATGGCGCACGCGTTGTGGATCATGGGGCGCAAGGACTTCGCCCTCTATCTGCAAAGCCGCGCCTCGCAGATCTTTTCGGTGGACATCCATCCGGCTGCCCGAATCGGGCGCGGCATCATGATCGATCACGCCCACGCGGTGGTGATCGGCGAGACCGCCGTGGTTGAGGACGATGTCTCCATGCTCCATGACGTGACGCTCGGCGGAACCGGCAAGGACGTGGGCGATCGGCATCCGAAGGTGCGGCGTGGGGTGCTGATCGGCGCGGGCGCACGGATCCTGGGCAACATCGAAATCGGGCATTGCTCGCGGGTGGCCGCGGGCAGCGTGGTTCTGCACGATGTGCCGCCGAATCGCACGGTGGCCGGGGTGCCCGCGAAGGTGGTCGGCTATGCCGGGTGCGAAGAGCCAGCCCGGCGCATGGACCATGTGCTGCGCGACGAGTCTGGCCCCGACGGAACGGTCTGAGACCGCTGCGGATCGCGGTTGCTGTCCCGCTCCAGGTTGGCGCATCTCCCGCACCACCCGGCTTGCGCGTGGCCCCACAGGTCCGCGCTGACTTATGGATTCAACAAGGAGAAAACAGTGAAGGCAGATGAGATCCGAAAACTAGAGCAATATCTGCGGGAGAAGTTCCAGCGGCCGAACATCGAGGTGCGGCGGCGGCCGCAGAAGACCGACTCTGCCGAAGTCTATCTGGGTGAGGAATTCATCGGAGTCCTGTTCCGCGACGATGAGGATGGCGACCTGTCCTATAACTTCCAGATGGCGATCCTGGACATCGACCTGCCAGAATGATCACGATGCCGGCGCGCCGGTGTCGGTGCGCAGCCGTCTGAGCAGGTCGGCGATCGTCGCTTCGAGCGACTGCCATTGTGTGAGATGGCGCTGATGAAAGCGGTAGACGGCTGTCACCTTGTCCGTAAGGTCCAGCCGTCTTTCGCAAAGTGGGGAAATGGCGGAGCCGTCCTCCACGGCGCAATGGAACAGCACGGGCTCGCCCTGCGGCTCTGCCTGCCCCACGTAGAGGTGCATAGCCCTGTAGGGTGAGCCCGGCTTGAACCGGTACCGGGTGAGTCCTGCCTCGATGGCCTCTCCCGGTCCGTCGAAATAGACGGGATAGATCCGCGTCAGCCGCTCGGTCGCGCTGGCCAGCGGTGTGCGCCCGGCCAGCTCTATCGTGACGAGGTGCTCGAGGTCTGCGCCGTCGCGGCCGTCAGCCGGCACACCCGCCGCGAACGGCCACGGGATCTGCAAGGTCACCCGAGTCACGGAACCGAAAATCCGCCTGCTCACCTGCAGCACATAAGGACGGGGAATGGATAGGCGTGCGTCGTGCAGCGTCAGCACCTCGGTTCGGCCGAAATCCCGTGCCTCGTCGTTTCCGCCGAACAGCAGCTCCGGATGCGGCGCGAAATAGGCCGCCAGCAGGCCGCCCGTGAACAGGGCAAAGAGCCCCGCCATGATCAGCAGAGGCCAGGTGAGCGACTGGCGCGACGTTCGGCGCGCGGATCCGGGCGCGGAGACCGGCCGTGCCGCAGGGCCCGGGCGCCGCGCAGGTTTTCCGCCTGCTCTCTCACGGGTCTCGGCGCGAGGCCGATATGGTGGGCTCTGGCGCATTGGCCGCCATGCTCCTATGAGAGATCATCCGCGTCACCAAGAACCAGGAAAGGCAAGCAATGACGATCTTCCGTCTCGAAAATATCGGCCCGCATCTTCCTCCGACCGGAGAATACTGGGTTGCACCCAGCGCCGCCGTCATCGGTAACATTCTGCTCGACCGCAATGTCAGCGTCTGGTTCGGCGCGGTGCTGCGCGGCGACAACGATCCCATTCATATCGGCGAGAACTCGAACATTCAGGATAATGCTGTGCTCCATTCTGACGAAGGCTGTCCGCTCACGGTGGGCCGCAACGTGACGGTCGGCCACAAGGCCATCCTGCACGGCTGCATCATCGGCGACAACAGTCTGATCGGCATGAATGCGACCGTGCTCAACCGGGCGCAGATCGGCAGGAATTGCCTGATCGGCGCCGGCGCGCTCATCCCCGAAGGCAAGATCATTCCCGACAATTCGCTGGTCATGGGCATGCCGGGCAAGGTGGTGCGCGAGCTCACCGAGGAGGAGCAGCAGGGGCTGATCGAGTCGGCCGAGCACTACGTCGCCAATTGGAAGCGCTTCGCCAAGGGCCTCGCGGAGATCTAGGCCGGCGATTGCGTGAAGAAGTCGACGTCCTTCAGCGGGATCGAGGTGATGGAGGCGGCCAGCGGCCCGTCCGCTTCCGTCTTCGCCTTGAAGGCCGTCCATTCCGGATCGTTCCGGAACGCCTCCCAGCCCGCCTTCATCGCCGCCTCGTCCCGCCACGCGACAACGTACCAGAGCTCGCCGGGCACGGAAGCATGCTCCCAAAAATGGGTGACCTTGATGCCCAGCTTGTCGAACAGCCGCAGCGTGCCGTTGGCGAAGCGGTCGCGCAGCGCGGCCTCCTTCCCGGCCACTGGCATATAGCGTCTCAATTCGTAGATCACGATCCCAACTCCCTCGAACGACGATCAAAGCACAAGGTAGGATGCAGCCGGGCGCTTGCTGCGGAGCAGTTCGGCCACGATCTCCAGCCCCTGCTGGAGCTCGCCGCGCGACGGCGTCGCTCCGCCCAGGCTCAGCCGAACGGCTTGTGGCGCCGGACCATGGCCCACCATGAAGGCTTCCGCCGGCGTTACGGCGACGCCACGGGAATTCGCAGCAGCGACAAACCCCTCCGCGCGCCAGCTTTCCGGGAGGGTCACCCAGACATGCAGACCGGTGGGCAGGGCACTCACCTGATAGCCGCTCAGGAGGTCCGCGGCCATGGCCTGACGCTTCCGTAGCTCTTCACGTTGCTCGTCCACCAGGCGCTGCGCCGCACCGTTCTCGATGAGCCGACTGGCGATCTCGACCGAGAATAGCGACGCCATCCAGGTGGTCGAGGCAAGGCCAGGGATGAGGTCTTTGGCCCGGCCTCGCGGGGCCGCGATGAAGCCAATGCGAAGGCCGGCCGAGATGACCTTGGAGAGGCTGGTGAGGTAGAAGCCGTGCTCCGGCGCAAAACTGGCAATGGGGGGCAGTGGCCTGTCCATCAGGCCGCCGCACACGTCGTTTTCGATGATCGCCACATCGTAGCGGGCGGCGATCTCGGCGAGTGCCTTGCGCCGCTCGACTGGCATGACCGCGAGCGTGGGGCTGTGATGGGTGGGGATGCAGAACAGCGCGCGAATGGTGCCACCCTTGCAGGCCGCCTCGAACGCCTCCGGGATCACGCCGTGCTGATCGATGGCTACGCTTTTCGGCGTCAGGTGCCGATTGGCGACCAGGAAGCGGATGCCTGGGTCGGCCAGCTCTTCCAGCAGAATGGTGTCGCCGGGCTCGGTGATGGCGTTGAGGATGGCAGCAGCGGCCTGCTGCGCCCCGTTCACAATGACGATGTCGTCCGCATGGGCGGGATACCCGAGCGCCGATAGCCATTTGACCGCAGATAGGCGGTGCTCGGGGAAGCCGAGCCATGGACGGTGGTATGGCACCAAGGCTTCGATGCGATCGCCTTCGACCACATCCTGCATGGCCCGGGCGATCGCCGCCTGCTGCGAGGGCAGCACCACCAAGCAGTTGAAGCTCAGATCGATACGGTCGGACTGGGCGCGGTTCGGCTCGAGCCGGGGCAGGTCGGACGGGCGCGAAGTGACGAAGGTACCGCGGCCGACGGAGCCCTCGATGAGATGGCGACGCTCCGCCAGGGCATAGGCCTTGCTTACCGTGCTGACGGAAAGCTTCAGCTGCCACGCCAATTCCCGGTGGGTGGGCAAGCGCGCCCCCGGCGCCAGCCGCCCCTCGGCAATGTCCTCCGCCAGGGCATCAGCGATGGCGACATAGAGCTTGCCTTTGCGGTTCTTGTAGTTCGGTATCCACATATGAAGGGGAGTTGTTGTACGACAATGTTCAAATTGACATGCAAATCTCACTCAACATAATCCAAAACGCAATACAAATCCTCGCGGGCTCCTTCGCCCCCTACCGGCTGCCCGGCCAAAGGAGCGGTCATGAAGTTCGGCTTCTATCTTCCCTGCTATTATCCAGACATGTCCTACCCGGCGGCGCAACTCTATCGGGACACGATCGAGGAAGCCAAGCTGGCTGAGGAGCTCGGCTTCATCTCCCTGACCATCCCGGAGCATCATTTCATCAACTATCTCGTTCACCCGAGCCCGCTGCTCACGGCGGTGCGGGTGGCGGCGGAGACCAAGTCGATCCCGCTCATCAGCGCGGTGCTGGTACTGCCGTTCTACGATATTCGCAGGCTTGCCGGCGAGATTGCCCAGGCGGACTGCCTGACCGATGGACGCATTCAGATCGGCGTCGGGCGTGGCGCCTTCCGCTACGAGTTCGACCGCTTCAATGTGCCGGTGGAGGAAAGCCGCGACCGCTTCGATGACAGTCTCAACCTCTTGATGGCGCTGCTCAGCGAGGAGGAGGTGAGCTGGGACAGCAAGTATTACAAGTTCGATGCGCTCACGATCACCCCGCGGCCCTATCAGAAGCCCTGTCCGAAGATCTGGGTCGCCGCGCTGTCGGAAGGCGCGATCGCCGGCACGGTGCGCCGCGGGTTCAATGTGATGACCACGCCGCTGCGTGACCCGTTCGAGGCGGCGAGCCGGCAGGCCAAGGCGTTCCTTGCGGCCTTGCCGCCCGGCAATCCGCTCAACCAGAAGCACTCCATGCTGCGCATGGGCTTCGTGACCAAGAACGATGCGGACACGACCGAGAAGCTGCAGCTCGCGCTCGAGAACCATCGGCGGTTCGTCAATGTGTTCGAAACGCCCGGCACGGTGAAAGGGGGCGCGATCGTGCCGCTCGACGTGCCCGAGACCCTGGAGGATATCCGCCAGAGCCTGATCATCGGGTCGCCGCAGGAGTGCCTGGACAAGATCGGGCACTATGCCGAGCTCGGGATCGACGACATTCAGGTGAACATGAATTTCGGCGCATCGCACAGGGATGTCATGGGCGCGCTCGAGCGCTTTGCCGTTCACGTCATGCCCCATTTCAAGAGCACAGCCTCGGCCGAGGTAACGGTATGACCACCGAAAGCACGCGCGCCGCCGAGCTGCACAAGCGCGCCCTCATCGTCGACGGCCTGGTCTTCTCCTGCGACACCGACGCGGTGCTGCGGCAGGGCAATGTTGCCGCGGTGAACGTCACCGTGTCGGACTTCAACGCAGATTTCGAAGGCGCTTGCGACGATATCGCCGGCTGGCTGGCCCGGGCGGCCGACCCGGCGGGCCCCTGGCACATCGTCGAGACGGTACAGGACATTCATGCGGCTCGGCAGGCCAACAAGATCGGCCTCATCATGGGCTGGCAGAACATGCGCGCCATCGGCGACCGGCTCGACCGGATCCGCTTTTTTCAGCGGCTCGGCATCCGGGTGATGCAGCTGACCTATAATGAGCGCAACTTCATCGGCGACGGCTGCCTGGAGCCGGCGGATGCAGGCCTGAGCCTGTTCGGCCGGCGCGTCATCACGGAGATGAACCGGTGCGGCGTTGCCATCGACCTGAGCCATGTGGGCCACCGCTCGGCGATGGACGCGGCGAGCTTGAGCGAGCGGCCGGTGCTCCTGACCCATGCTAACGCCAAGGCGGTGTCGGACATGCCGCGCAACAAGCATGACGCGCTGATCAAGGCGGTGGCCGAGACCGGCGGACTGATCGGCGCCAGCGTCTATGGTCCGATGTGCTGGGACGGCAATCCGGAGCGCCGGCCGACGCTGGAGGATTTCTATCGCCATCTCGATCATATCGTCAGCCTGGTGGGCATCGAGCACGTGGCCTTCGGCACCGATTTTCCGGCGGTGACCGATCTCGATACGGTCGGGTCCATCATTCAGATGACGCTCGATCGCTACCCCACGGCGATCACCAAATATGCTGCCGCCTTCGGCAACGAGGTGCGCACGCGCTATCCCGTGGACTGCGGCTCGCCGGCCGAGCTCGGCAAGATCACGGAGCTGCTGGTGACGAAAGGCTGGAAAGAGGCCGACATCCTGGCCTTCCTCGGCGGCAATTACTTGCGCGTGCTGGACGCAATCTGGACCGTCTAGCGCTTCTTGTCGTACGACAATATCGCTGTTGACCGGTTTGTTTGACCGGGTAACGTGAATTGTAGTGCGATCCGGAAAATCCTGGGTGAGGCTGAACGGGTTTCCGGACTCCAATAAATGGGGAGACGACAATATGCTGCGCTCCGGACTCATCTCTCGGACAACCTATCGCGCCGCGCTGCTCGTTGCTTGCGCGACAATGTTCGCCAATACCGCGCTGGCTCAGGACACGATCACCATCGCCTCCTGGGGCGGCAATTATCAGGAGGCTCTGTCGAAGGCCATCTGGCAGCCGACGGCCGAGAAGCTCGGGATCACGATCCTGGAGGACACCACCAACGGTCTGGCCGATGTGCGTGCCCAGGTCTCGGCCAACAGCGTGTTGTGGGATATCACCGAGCTCACCATCGACGGCTGTGCCCAAGGCGAGGCGGAGGGCCTGTTCGAAGACCTGGATTACAGCGTGATCGACAAATCCGGCTTCGACCCGGCCGTGGTGCAGCGGACCTATATCGGCCTCAACTACTATTCCAACGTGATCGGCTGGAATAAGGACAAGTTCAAGGAAGGTCCACAATCCTGGGCCGACTTCTGGGACGTGGAGAAGTTCCCCGGCCGCCGCTCACTCCGCAACGATCCGGCCGAGGTGCTGGAAGCCGCCCTGCTGGCGGACGGCGTGGCCCCGGATCAGCTCTACCCGCTCGATCTCGACCGGGCGTTCAAGAGCCTGGAGAAGATCAAGCCGCATATTTCGGTTTGGTGGTCGTCCGGCGCGCAGTCGGCCCAGCTGGTGGCGGATGGCGAGGTTGACCTGATCGGCGCCTGGAACGGCCGCATCAGCGCCGCCATCAAGTCGGGTGCGCCTTTCGACTTCACCTTCAACCAAGGGCTGCTCATCGCCGATTGCCTGGTGATCCCCAAGGGCGTGAAGAACAAGGATCTCGCCATGAAGGCCCTGGCAACGGCGGTCTCGGCCGAAATGCTGGCCAACCTGCCTCAGTACATCGACTACGGCCCCGCCAACCTGAAGGCCTACGAGACCGGCAAGATCACGCCGGAAATCGCCAAGACCCTGAACACCGCACCCGAGAATGCCGCCAAGCAGGCCGTGGTCCGCGGCGACTGGTGGGGCAAGCACGGGGCCGAGGCGCGTGAGCGCTGGGCGCAGTTCATCAACCAGTAACACGATCCGCCAGGAGAGCCGATGCTGGTGCCCCCCGCGCCGGCTTCGGCTTTTCGGCATGGGAGCGTGACAGGGGTGCAATGACGGTTCGTGAAGGTTCGGCGTCGCGCACGGGGCTGGACATCAGCATCAGGTCCCTGGTCAAGCAATATGGAGACTATAGGGCGCTCGATGGCGTCAGCCTCGATGTCGCCGCCGGCGAATTTCTGACCCTGCTCGGGCCTTCGGGCTCGGGCAAGTCCACCCTGCTGATGGTGATCGCCGGCTTCATCCGACCCACCTCCGGCCTGCTTTGCTTCGGCAGCCGCGACGTGACCAAGCTCGAGCCGCACAAGCGCAATATCGGCGTGGTCTTCCAGAACTATGCGCTGTTCCCGCACATGACCGTGGCCGCCAATGTCGCCTATCCCCTGAAGCTTCGCGGCCTGTCAAAGGCACAGGTTGCCGAGCGGGTCGACTGGGCCCTGTCGCTGGTCAAGCTGGAAGGCTTCGGCGACCGCACTATCGACCAGCTGTCGGGCGGCCAGCGCCAGCGGGTGGCGCTGGCCCGGGCGGTGGTGTTCGAGCCCGACGTGCTGCTCATGGATGAGCCCCTGTCCGCACTCGACAAGAAACTGCGTGAGCACATGCAGATCGAGATCCGCCGGCTGCACGACAAGCTGGGGGTGACCACGATCTATGTGACCCATGATCAGCGCGAGGCCCTCACCATGTCCGACCGCATTGCCGTGATCAATCACGGGCGGTTCGAGCAGGTCGCCGACCCCCGCACGCTTTACGAGAATCCGGCGAGCAGCTTCGTTGCCGATTTCATCGGTGATGCTACGGTGCTTGCCTTGGAGGGTAACGGCGGCCGCTGCACCCTCAACGGCCATCCCGTGCGCAGCCACGGCCGTGCGTTTTCCGGGCGGCAGGCCTTCCTGGTGCTGCGGCCGGAGAAGCTGCGCATCCTCAATGGCAATGACGACGAGCAGTGGAACCGGTTCGCCGGCGTGGTGAACGAGATCGTCTATCAGGGCGACAGCCTGCTGCTCTCGATCGAGCTGGAGCGGGGCGAGGTGGTCTTCCTGCGCCAGCCGACCGACCAGACGACACTCGAAGGGCTGCCCGCCAAGGGCGAGCCGATCGAGATCGGGCTGCATGTGAATGACACACTGATCGTGCCCGGGCTCGCCGCGCAATGATGGTGCACCCGGCAGAAGAACTGGAGGCCGAAGACCGGGGGGAGCGGCTGCGGCTGTTGGCCTTGTCGCTGCCCTCGGTGCTGCTGGTCACCATCATTCTGCTGATCCCGGTGGGATGGCTGTTCTGGCTGTCCTTCTCGGGGCCGGACGGCCTGTCGCTGGTCAATTACATCAGGCTGTATGAGAACACCGCCTATCTCACGATCTTCCAAACCACGTTCCTGATCAGCCTCGTTGTCACGCTGCTCACCGCCGCACTGGGCTATCCTTTTGCCTATCTCCTGTCGCAGCTGCCGCGGACACTCGCCATTCTCGGCCTGTTCGTGGTGTTGCTGCCGTTCTGGACGTCGACCCTGGTCAGGACCTATTCCTGGCTGGTGCTGCTGCAGCGCCGCGGGCTCGTCAACACGCTTCTCCTGAAGCTCGGCCTCGTGGGGGAGCCGCTGGGGCTGGTTTATAACACCACCGGCGTGGTCATCGGCATGGTGCACATCATGCTGCCCTTCATGGTGCTGCCGCTCTATGCCGCCATGACCTCCGTCGACCCGACGCTGGTCAGGGCCGCCGTCAGCCTAGGCGCCACGCGCCGGCACGCCTTCTTCACCATCTTCGCGCCGCTGACCCTGCCTGGCCTCATCGCCGGCTCGCTGCTGGTGTTCATCTATTGCCTCGGCTTCTACATCACGCCGCAGATCCTGGGTGGCGGCCGGGTCAATCTCGTGTCCATGAAGATCCTGGAGAACGCCACCGTCTATTCGGACTGGGGCGCGGCCTCGGCACTGGGCGTCGTGCTCCTGGTCGCGACGCTTCTCATTTTCAAGCTGCTGCAGAAGATCCTGCCGGTCGAGCGGCTGTTGAGAAGGCCCTGACGGATGGATGATCCGACCATCACTCACCGTCAGCGCCTATGGCTATACGCCTATGGCATCGCCGTGAGCATCTTCCTTTTGGCGCCGATCGCGATCGTCATCCCCATCTCGTTCTCGCCGGGCGAATTCCTGGAATTTCCGCCCTCCGAATTCTCCTTGCGCTGGTACCGCACCTTCTTCTCCAGCCCCGAGTGGATGAGCGCGACCTGGGTTTCCCTGAAGGCCGCAACGCTGACCGTCTTGCTGGCAACACCGCTGGGCGTGGCCGCCGCCTACGGACTGCATGTCTCGGAATCGCGCCTGGCCAAGAGCGTACGGCCGCTGCTGATCGTGCCGCTGATCGTTCCGGTGATCATCATCGCCATCGGCGTGTTCTATCTCTATGCGCGGCTGGCGCTCATCAACACGCTGACCGGGCTGGTCCTGGCCCATAGCGTGCTGGCGCTGCCTTTCGTGTTCGTGGTGGTGGGGGCGGGCTTCCAGCGCTACGACATGGCGCAGGAGCTGGTCGCGCGCTCGCTGGGCGCCTCGCGCCTCAAGGCGTTCCTGACGGTGACGCTGCCGCAGATCCGGCCGTCGGTCATCTCGGCGGCCTTGTTCGCCTTCATCACGTCTTTCGACGAAGTGGTGATCGCTCTGTTCGTCTCGCGCGGACCCTCATCCACGCTCACCCGCAAGATGTTCACGTCCCTGCGCGATCAGGTCAGCCCGACCATCGCCGCGATCTCGACCATTCTCATCCTGGTGACGCTGCTGACAGCCGCCCTCATTCTCATCGCCCAGCTGCGGCAGAAGCCGCAAAGGGCCGCAGCGCTGGCGCCGGTCACGGCCCCCGAGGCCTGATCGCGTATCAGACGACATCGAGCGGCACGTCGCCGCCGCCGATCAGCATCTCGACGCCGTTTTCGGTGAGTGCATAGGTGCCGCCCTGAATGATGCCCAGCTGCTCGTCCACCAGCTGCAGATAGGCGTGCAGCACGAAGACCATGCCCTCACGCATGGTCTGGTTCGAGCCGCGGCTGATCTGCAGCGGCTCGAGCCAGATGGGCGGGTAGGCGATGCCGATGCCGTAGCCGAAGCGCATCACCGCCGCCTGTTCGAGGCCAGCGGCGCGAACCGGCTCGAGGGAGGCTTCCTCGATATCGGTGACATTGGCGCCGGGGCGAATGGCAGCGATGCCGGCAGCAAGCGAGTGGCGGCCGATCTCGTAAACCTCGCGAGCGCGCCGGCTCGGCTCGCCCGCGGCCAGGGTGTGGATTGCGGTGGCGTGATAGCGGGCCTCGACGCCGGCGAATTCCAGATGCACGAGGTCGCCCCGCTCGATCACGCGGTTGCGCGCCGTGGCGTGGCCGCCGGCCGTGCGATCGCCGCTGGCGAGCTCCGTGGGAATCGACCAGTAATCGCTGCCGGCCGACCGCATGGCATGTTCGATTGCATCCGCCAGGGCGATCTCGGTGATGCCGGGCTTCAGCGCCTGCCGCGCCGCGTCGAGCCCGGCTTGCGCATAGCGGCTGGCCCGGCGCAGATAGGCCATCTCCGCGGGCGACTTGATCAGCCGCGGCATGCCCATCAGCACGGTCGCGTCCACGATCTGTGCCGGCGCAAGCGCCCGGGCGAGCGCCAGGCCCAGGGCGTGCGGCACGGCATAGGACTGGATCTCGATCGCCACCTTGCCGTCGCGCAGGCCCTTCTCGCGCGCGATCGCTGCGAAGATTGCCGGAATGTCGTCGAACATCAGCCGGTAGCAGCGAACGTCCTCCACCCACGAGCTCTCATAGGCAAGGGAGAGGTCCGTATCGCGCAGGATGATGGTCGGCTCATCCTCGTCGGCGGAGAAGATGAGTGCCTGCGGACTGTTCACACTGACCCAGGAGTCATAACCGCCGTAGTAATAAAGCGACTCCGGCGCCATGCTGATGCAATGGCCGATGCCTTGCTCCTTCAGCAGCCGCCGCGCTTCGGCCAGCCGCGCCCGGTGCTCCTGTTCCGTGAAACTCGCATATTTCGCCCGCATGGCTGCACTCCCCGCACACACTTCCGAGCATCATCCGGAAAGTTTGGGTATTGCGCAATAGCGCGGGCATTTCCGCGGCGGTGACATGCTGGACGGCGGAAGACACCGGGCGGTAAACTCTGCTGGAGCATTTTCGAGCGAAGTGGATACCGGTTCGCGTGAAGAAGATGCGACCAGGCAAAAACCTAGGGTGCTTCCGCGATTCGACGAAGCGCGGAAGCGCTCTAGGCAAGGCACCTGTCCAACTGCTCGGGAAACGGCCATGCTGGAGAGCCGGAACTTGCCTGACCTGAAGGCCTTTCGCGTCTTCGTCGCGGTGGCGGAAGGGGGCGGCATCAAAGCGGCAGCGGAGAAGCTGGGCCGCACGCCGTCGGCCATTTCCATGACGCTCAAGGCCCTCGAGGAGAGCCTGGGCGCCCCGCTGTTCCAGGCCGAGCGCAAGGCGCATCTCACGCCCTTCGGCCGGCTGGTGCTAGATGAAGCGCGCGAGCTGCTGCACCACTTCGCCACCTCCTGCGCCACCATGCAGTCCTATGCGCGTAACCAGATCGGCCGCTGCGACGTGGCGAGCGTGACGTCGGTGTCCATCGCCTTCCTGCCGGCGGCCATCCGGCGGGTGCAGCAGACCCTGCCCGAGTTCGGCGTCCATGTGCGGCAGATGGAATCCAAGTTTTCGGCCGATGCTTTGCTCGACGGTGTGGTGGACATTGCATTCGCGGCCCACCTCCCGCGGCCGGACGAAATCAGCTTCGAGCCGCTGTTCCGCGATGCCTTCGACATCGTTTGCGCCGAGAACGATCCGCTGACGAAGGAGAAGACGCCGTTGTCGTGGTCGGCCATCAGGGATAGGCCGTTCATCTTCAACGACAGCTTCGCGGTCATCCGGACGCCGGAGCTCCTGGAGATCACCGAGCGTGCGGTGATGTGGATCGGCAGCGTGTTCGCCCTGCTTGCCGCACTGCGGCAAGGGCTGGGGGTGAGCGTTCTGCCGCGCCTGTGCCGGGTGCAGGGGGCCGAGGGCCTGCGCTTCCTGCCGGTGGAGGATCCGACCGCGTTCCGGGTCGTCGGCCTGCTGTCGAAGAAAGACAGGCGCCAGCTGCCGGGCACACGGCATTTTGCCAATGCCGTGTACGAGGTCATCCAGGAGCAGGCCGGCATCTATGATTACGAACTGCTCTCGGCCAAGGAGCCGACGCAGTATCTCCCGGCCTGACCAGCCGTCTGGCGGCCGCCTTCAGGCAACCAGTGCGCCGACCACCGCCTTGGTTTCCAGGTATTCCTCGAGGCCATAGACGCCCTGCTCGCGGCCATTGCCCGACTGGCCATAGCCGCCGAAGGGCGCCATGGAGTCATAAGGCGGATAGTTGATCAGCACCTGGCCGGAGCGCAGGCGCGCTGCCACCTTCACCGCGGTTTCGCGATCGCCCTGCACATTCGCGGAGAGGCCATAGACCGTGTCGTTGGCAATCTGCACCGCCTCGTCCAGGTCGCGATAGGGCATGATCGCCAGCACCGGGCCGAAGATCTCGTCGCGAGCGATGGTCATGTCCCGGCGCACATTGGAGAAGACGGTGGGGCGCACATAATAGCCGCGGTTCAGGCCCTCCGGTCGGCCGGGACCTCCGGTCACCAGCTTGGCGCCCTCGGCGATGCCCCGCTCGATATAGTGCTGGATCTTGTCGAACTGCGCCTTGCTGATGGCCGGCCCGAGGTCGACGTCATCCCGGGTGGGATCACCCACCCGCATCGCCTCGGCCGCGCGCTTGGCAATGGCTTCCACCTGCTCCACGGCATCCGCCGGCACCAGCATACGCGCCGGCGAGGTACAGGACTGGCCCGTGTTGCGGAAGCAGTTTTGCACGCCGCGGGTGACCGCCGGCTCCAGGTCGGCGCTCTCCAGCAGGATATTCGCCGTCTTGCCGCCTAGCTCCTGAGCGACGCGCTTGATGGTATCGGCCGCGGCCTTGGCCACCGCCGCGCCGGCCCGGGTCGAGCCGGTGATCGACACCATGGCCACATCGGGGTGAGCGGAGATGGCGTGGCCGACGGTCGGCCCATCGCCGTTCACCAGATTGAACACGCCCTTGGGCACGCCCGCCTCGTGCAGCACGTCGGCGAAGATCATGGCGCCGAAAGGGGCGATCTCGCTGGGCTTGACCACCATGGTGCAGCCCGTGGCCAGCGCCGGCGCCACCTTCAGCACCAGCTGGTTGATCGGCCAGTTCCAGGGTGTGATCAGGCCGACCACGCCGATTGGCTCGCGCACGATCAGGGTCGTGCCTTGCGGCCGCTCGAAGGCGAAGCTTTCCAGGGCTAACATCGTGTGGCGAAGGTGGTTCACCCCCGTCTGCGCCTGGGCTTCCAGCGCAAACCGTTTTGGGGCCCCCATCTCGCGGGTAAGCGCCTCGGCGACCTCCTCTCGGCGGTCCATGTAGCAGTCGAGAATGCGCTGCAGCAGCTTGAGGCGTTCATCCTTCGTGGTCGCGGAGAAGGTGGGAAAGGCCGCCTTGGCCGCCGCAACCGCCCGGTCCACGTCAGCGGCGGTTCCGGCGGCGACCTCGGCGAAGGCCTCTTCGGTCGCGGGATTGGTCACCGCAATCCGCGCGGTGGAGAGCGGGTCGACCCAGGCGCCATCGATATAGAACTTCAGGGCGTGCTTCATGGAATTTCCTCTCGAATCGGGTGCCAGGCTGGCGCCCGCACAGGGGCTAGCCGCCCGGCCGGCCGCCGGCGCCGCGCAGACGGGACTTCTCGCTGGTGGGCACGTAGGTGCGGTAGACCAGCGCCTCCAGCTGCGTGTGGTTCTCTGCCGAGATCAGGCTGCGGGTATGTTGCGGGTCCCAGTGGTGAGGCAGCGCGCTGAGTTCCGGCAGGCCCGCCTGAATGAGCACATAGGCCGATGCGATGGGCGCGACGCGGTCGATCGGCGCGGTGGCCCAGACCTTCTCCCTGTTGATTGCCACCAGCTCGGCGCCGATCACGATCCTCACCGGCATCGAGCCTCCCGTCGCCACGGTAATGAGAGGCACGAGCCAGACCGGCCGCAGCACGTTTGGCCGGCTGATCACCCGACCGACGTCTTCGCCGCCATTGATCTGGTCGGCGACCGCGGTGCCGAGCAGAAACGGGGAGGTCGCCGGCTCACTCATACCCGTGGTGGCCAGCACCGACAGCAGCGCGGTGGACCAGTCGAACCCGGTGCGGGCGAGCCAGCGGGCCGCGCGGCCCACATCTTCCGCGATGCCCCAAGGCAGCCCCGCCCCGCGCGCCGCCTTATAGGCAGTCATCTCGACCTCGTTCATGGAGAGGTCGATCATGCCGGGCGGGCGGGCCAGGGGCGTAGCGCCTTGGCTACCAGGTTCCGTCATCAATGGTCTCATGCAGCTCATCGGGAAAAGGCGCACCCTGGAACAGCCGGATGCGCAGGCTCAGGTTCGAGCGAGGGTCGAAAAAGGCGCCGCCCAGGAAGGAGAGCTTGCAGCGCATCAGGTCGAGCGGCCTGAGGTCGGCGCCGAGAACATTGTCACGGATCTCGCCATAGGGGTGGGCGGGGGCGTTCTGCACCCGGCGGATGACATGGCGGAACTCGGGCCGGTCGAGCGCCAGGCAGCTCACGCGCTCGTCCGCCGATCGCTGTGACAGCTCCTGTTTCAGGCGTGCCACCTCGCGGGCAAAGCCAAGCGGCAGCTCCAGCTCGTCGCCTTCATCGTCACCGCGCCAGCCGAGCCGCGGTTCCAGCTTCTCCTGGGAGGTATACCAGAACCGGGCGGTGGCGTCCGGGTGGTCGAAATCGATGGTCAGAGCCCAGGCATATTGCTCGTCCAGGATGCGCGCCAGCACCTCGCAGCGCATGGCGCCATCGATGCGGCCGAGCTCCTCCTCGTGGTTGGCCATGGCGGCAGATAGATCGTCGACCAGCGCACCGTGGGGCTCGATCAGCAGCGACACCAGGCATTCCTGGCCCTCGAGACTCAGCGCCGCTTCGCCGCGGCGGTAAAGCACATCCCATGGCCGCTCGGTGCCGGCAGTCAGCGCCTCCGTCCAGCTACGCACCAAGGCGAGGTCTTGCCGCAGACGGGCGGTGCGCGCCGCCTGCACCTCGTCATCGGTGCGCCACCAGCTGTATTCCTCGGTTGCGGTGGCAAGGGCCGTCTTGAAATGGTGCAAGGCCGCTGGGTCGAGCCGGTCGATGTCGCGCACCCGGGCAAGCGCTGTTTCCCGCGCCGAGATCCAACGATGCAGCAGGTTGGGATGGCGGACCAGGAAGGGCGCCATGCCGAGCCCGGTGGAATTGCCGATGCCGAGCTGGCGCCTCAGCTTCGGGTCGAGCCGCACCGCCGTGTCCGGCGCGATCATTCTGGCGCAGTGCTCGACGAGATCCACCGTGAAGGCGCGGATCAGCCACACGGTCAGCATCTCGGCCACGAAGGGACCTGAGAATTCGGGCCGGCTGGATACCACCTGCCAATCGGCGATGCCGAACTTGCCGTTGCCATAGACGGCGCTGGTGCGCAGGAGGTAGCCAATCTCGCGGATCGCGGCTTCCTCCGGCTGGCGGCCGGCGGCCAGCGCCTCCAGCACCAGGTCGAACAGCCGCTCGCTCTTGTTGGCCCGGGCCAGCACCAGCTCGCGCTCCGTATAGCGCCGCGCTTCCTGGTAGGGCACGCACTGCTTCAGCCGCTCGAGCTCGGCCTCGTCGGGAATGCCGTCATAGAGCACGTAACAGGTGTCCCAGGCCTGGGCGATGACCCGGTCGATGCGCATCTCCGGCGGGAGATATTGGGAGAAGGCGACCAGGCTGTAGTCGTGTTCTCCGATGCGGACGGCATAGACGGCCCGGCCATAGCCGGATTCATCCATGTCCCATACGACGCGGTTCACGCGCCAACGGTTCTGGCGCGCGCGGCGCACGAGAGTACGGGTGAAGCTCAGGCGGGAGATGTGCATGGAGCCGAGGCGCTCCAGCCGCATCACCAGGTCTGGACTGCGCAAGGGCGTTTTCGTCCGCTGGCCTTCTGTCTCGAGGCGCTGTGCCATGGCTTCCCCGCTCAAGCGTCGAACAGCACCATGTCGTCGCACCGCCAGCCGATGGTGACCGCATCACCCACACCAAGGCCTTCCACCTCGCTATGGTGGAGCCGTGCTTCGAACAGGCCGGCGTCGGTCGCCACCGCAACACGCAGGGCGCCGCCCGGGAATTCGATCGAGCGGATGCTGCCGGCCAGCATGATGTCCGTGGCGGTGCCCGGCTTGACGATGTGGATGTCCTCCGGGCGGATCATTGCCTTGCGCAGGCTTGCGCCATCCGGCTTGTCTTCGGCCACCGGCTTGAGGTCGGCAGTGCAGACGCGCAGGAAGTTGCTGTCGCCCAGGAACGCCGCTACGAACGGATTGCGCGGCGAGCGGTAGATCGCCTGCGGACTGTCGATCTGCTGGATGGCGCCATCGGCCATGATGGCGATACGGTCCGACATGAGCAGCGCCTCTTCCTGGTCATGGGTCACCGAGATGACGGTGAGGCCGAGGCTGCGCTGAATGCGCATGACCTCACGCTGAAGCTGCTCGCGCAGGCGCCGGTCGAGCGCGCCCATGGGCTCGTCCATCAGCAGCACCGGCGGCTCGAACACCAGCGCGCGGGCGAGCGCCACCCGTTGCTGCTGGCCACCGGACAGTTGCGACACCCTGTGGCTGCGCCGGTCGCCCAGCTCGACCAGCTCCAGCACCTTCGAAACCTTCCGTTCGATCTCGGCACGTCCCACGTGCCGCATCTTCAGCGGAAAGGCGATGTTGTCGAACACGTTCATGTGCGGGAACAGGGCGTAGTTCTGGAAGACCACGCCGAGATTGCGCTTCTCCGGTGGCAGCGGGGCAATGTCGCGTCCGCCGAGCAGGATGGTGCCGGCCGTCGGCTCGACGAAGCCGGCAATCATCATCAGCGTGGTGGACTTGCCCGAGCCGCTGGCGCCCAGCAGGGTGAGGAATTCGCCAGCGCTGACGGTGAAGGATATGTCGTCCACCGCCATGGTGTCGCCATAGCGCTTGGAAAGGCCGCGCACCTCGATTTCCGACCCGAGGCGGGTGGTGCCCGGCGCGTTACTCGCAACTCGTGCGGCAGTGCCGCTTGCCGGCCGGTCGGCAGCGGTGGCGAGCGAGGCAGGAGCCCCGGACGAGACGAGTGCCATTTTGCTGCTCATGCGGTTGTTTCTCCCTTCCGGCGCAACATGCCGATCAGCAGCAGCATGATGCAGGACAGGACCACGAAGAGGCTGGAGGCTGCCGCGACGATCGGGTTGATCTCGAAGCGGATGCCGCTCCACATCTGCACCGGCAGCGTGGTGCTGGAGCCGGTGGTGAGGAACAGCGACAGCACGATCTCGCTGAACGAGGTGAGGAAGGCGAACAGCGCTCCGGCCGCCACGCCGGGCCAGATGATCGGCAGGGTCACGTGGTAAAAGGCGCGCCAGGGCGATGCCCCGAGGCTGCGCGCGCTGTGCTCCAGCCGCATGTCCATGCGCTGCAGGGCGGCGACCACATTGATCACCACGAAGGGCAGAGCGATGATCGTGTGGCCCACGACGACGCCGAAAATGCCCTCGCGCAAGCCGGTGCCCGCCAGGAGGCCGTAGAGCGCGACGGCGGTGATGATGGTGGGCACGATGGTGGGCAGCAGAAACACGCTCATCACCAAGCTGCGCATGCGAGGCGCGAGCCGCACGAGGCCGAGCCCGGCCAGCGTGCCGATCACCGTGGCGGAAATCGCCGAGCAGCTCGCCACCAGGAAGCTGTTCACCGTCGCATGCCGCCAGTTCGGCAGGCTGATGAAGGCCTCGTACCACTTGGTGCTCAGCGAGCGCGGCGGGAAGATGATGTAATCCTCGCCGCCAAACGAGGCTGGGATGATGATGATGTTCGGCAGCACCATCATGATCATGACCAGCACCACCAGAACGGTGATGACAATCTGCAGGGGGCGGCGCGGCGTCATGACTGCCCCCAGACCGTGCCGAGCCGGAACCAGCGCACGCCGACCGCATAGAGCACCAGCGTCGCCACCAGCACGATGGTGGAGAGCGCCGCGGCAAAGCCCCAGTTCATGATCCGGTTGATGTTCATCTCGATGAGCTGGGCGATGAAGATGTCGCGGGTGCCGCCGAGAATGGCCGGAATGACGAAGAAGCCGATGCTCATGATGAAGACGAGCAGGGCACCGGCGATCACTCCCGGCAAGGTCATGGGCAGATAGGCCCGCAGGAACACCTGCAGCGGCGGGGCCCCGAGGCTGCGCGCCGCCATGAGCACGCGCTCGTCGATGCGCGCCATGTTGGCGGCCACCGGCAGGATCGCATAGGGCAGCATGGTCTGCACCATGCCGACGAGCACGCCGACGATATTGCCGCTCATCGGGATAGGCGTGCTGACGAGGCCGAGCTTGAGCAGCAGGGCATTCAGCGCCCCTTGCGGGTTGAGCACGATGAGCCAGCCGTAGCAGAGGACCAGCAGGTTGGTCCAGAACGGGATGAGGATCAGCGCGAGCAGCAGAAGCCTAGTCCGGTTGGAGCCCGTCGCCAGCCTATAGGCCACGGGATAGCCAATCAGCGCGCAGAGCACGGCCGTTGCCGCGCTGGTGAGGAAGGTGCGCTGCAGGACCTGCAGATAGACCGGCCGGTCGACGATCCGCATGTAGTGGTCAAACGCGCCGCTGCTTCCCTCAAAGCTCAGGCCGACGAGCCGCAGCACCGGGACCACGAACAGCCCGACCAGCAGGAGGAGGGCGGGCATGAGCAGCAGGGTGGGTGCATGGCGACGGATCAGCACGGCCATGTCGGGAACTCCGATCGGCACGTGCCGGACGCGGCCGGCCGCCGTGGCGGCCGCATCCGGCAGGGCTGCGCGCTCGGGCCGGGCTGGCATATGCGCCCGGTCCTGCCGCAGTGGGCTTACATCAGTCGCCATTCCGTCAAGCGCTCGCTCGCCTTCTCCAGGTTTTCGGCCCACCATTTCTCGTTGGCCATGATGTACTTGCCCTGCTGCTGCGGCCCGCCGGACAGGATCTTGGCCCGCTCAGGCGAAATGAACTTGAAGGCGTCCGGAACCACCGGCCCGTAGGTATATTCGTTGGCGATGGCCGCCTGGCCTTCCGGCGACAAAGCAAAGGCCAGGAACTTCATGGCGTTCTCTCGGTTCTTGGCGCCCTTGGGCACCACCATGGACGACCAGGTCAAAATGCTCTGGTTGTATTGGATCGCCACGGGCGAGCCGTCCTTCACCGCAGCGAGCGCGCGGCCATCGGGCATCATGGACAGTGCCGCCTGGCCATCGGAGATATATTGCTGGGCCTGGGCATTGGTCTCGTAGAAGATGATGTGGTCGCGGATCTCGCTCCACTTGTCCAGCGCGCGGTCGATATCCAAGGGGTAAAGCTTGTCGGGCGCGACGCCGTCGGCCAGCAGTGCCGCTTCCAGGGCGCCCGAATTCGGGTTGGTATAGAAGGCGCGCTTGCCGGGGAACCCTTCCAGGTCGAAGAGCGCCTTATAGTCCTCCGGCACCTTGTTGTTGAGCGCCTTGGTGTTATAGGCCATGAGCCTCGACCACAGCACCTGCGGCACGGAATATTCCGTGACGAAGCCGTCGCCGGACATGATCTTCGACTTGTCGATGATGGAGAAGTCCAGCGGCTCGAGCAGGCCGCGTTCGGCACCGATATACTGGAAGTCCGGATTGGTCTCGACCACGTCCCACTCCGTGGAGCCGCTCTCCACCATGGACTGGAACTTGCCATAGGTGTTGTCCTGAACGGCGACCACCTCGATGCCGGTGGCCTTGGTGAAGGGCGCGAACCACGCCTTCTTGATGGCGGCCTCCCACGAACCGCCCCAGGTCGCATAGACCACCCGGCCCGCTTGCGCGCGCGATGGTCTGATCGCGGGAAGGCCGATCCCGGCCGCGGCAACGCCCGCGCCCGCGGCGCCGAGGAGGAAGTGGCGACGCGAGACGCGGGTTTTGGTGTTCACTCCGTTTGTCATGGTTTTACTCCCCATTTCATCGTTGTGCGGGGCAGCGCCGGCCATGTTCCCGAATGGCCAGACGCCGCACCGTCATGGAGCCGGCTGATCACGCAGCCCGAACGGCAGCCGGCGTGGCTTCCACCACCTCGTCGAACACCTGTCTGTAGAGCCGCAGCCAATTGCCCCCCATGATCGCGGCCGTCTCCGCCTCGGAGAAGCCACGCTTGCGGAGCGCATCGGCAATGACCCCGAAGGTGCGCATCGTCTTGAGCCAGCTCGGCTCCGGCACCTTGCCGGGCCTGGCCGCCGAGCCGGCACCGTAATTGGGGATGCGCGACCAGCGGCCCATGCGCATCCATTCAAGCTCCGGCATGCCGATGTTGCGGCCGTGGTCGGTGCCGATGGCGATGTGGTCGGTGCCGGCCACATCCGCGGCGTAAGCGGCGATTTCCGACCATTTCTCGGCGCTTTCCGTGTAATCGCCACAGATATTGGCATAGGTGGCGAGCCCGATCACCCCGCCCTTCGCCGCGAGCTCCTTGATCAGCACGTTCGATTTGTTGCGCACGTGGGGGATGAGATCCGACGGGTTGGCGTGGGTGACCGCCACCGGCTTTTCGGAAACCGCGATCACGTCGCGGCAGGTGCGCTCGCCCACATGGGACAAGTCGATGAGGATGCCCACGCGGTTCAGCTCGGCCACCATCTCACGGCCGAACCGGCTGATGCCGCTGTCGTTCGGTTCATAGCAGCTGCCGCCATATTCGTTCTGGTTGTTGTAGGTGAGCTGCATGACGCGCACGCCCATGTCGGCGAACAGCTCGGCATAGCGGATGCGGCCGCTGAGCGGTGTGGTGTTCTGGTAGCCGACGAGCAGGGCGCAGCGGCCGGATGCGACGATCGCCTCGATCTCGGCGGCGGTGCGGGCGATCGCCACCAGGTCGGAATTGGCTCGGACGAGATCGCGGAAGCGGCCCAGCGCATCGAGCGATTCCATCGTGTCTTCCCAGAAGCCGAGGCAGGTCGTGATGCAGCTCATCCGGCCGTCGCGCAGTTCTTCGAAGACTGCCCTGTCAAACTTGCTGCAATTCAACCCGTCGATAAGCAACATCGCCTTCTCCGTACCTCGGCCGTTCGAACCATGCTGAGCTTGCCGCCCCGGCTACCCTTGTGAGAGCGAGCGGGAGCCATGGTGACGCGCATGCCGATTAAATCAATCGCGTAATTTTTAATGCTCTTTCAGTTTTTCTGAAATTCACCTCCCGACGAGATCGAGCACGCGGTTCCACTGCATCGCCAGGTTCAGCACCGGCTGGCGAAGCCCATGGAAGGGGATCGGCCGAATTGGGGTTACGGGTATGGCGCCGCTGTCCGGCTGGCCCGTCATGGTGCGCGCGAGCCATGCGCCGGCCCGGTTGGACAGCGCGACGCCGCGCCCGTTGAAGCCCAGCAGCACGTGCAGACCGGGCGCCGGGCGGTGATAATGGGGCAGATAGTCGAAGGTGATGCAGACGAGGCCGGTCCAGCGGTGCACGATCGGCACGCCGGCAAGCTGCGGGAAGATGCCGGTGAGCACCTGCTCCAGCACGGAATAGTCCGCCCGAGCGCCCCCTATGCCACGTTCGGAGGTGAAGGAAGCGCGACCCCCGATCACCACCCGGTTCTCCCAGGTCTTGCGGAAATAAAGGATCAGCCTGCGGCTGTCATAGACGGTGTGATATCCCGGCAGGATCTCGGCATTGAGCGCATCCGGAATTGGGGCTGTAGCGATCTGGAAACTGTTCACCGGCAGCAGGGATTCGGCGAGGCCCGGGATCAGTCCATCCGTATAGCCGTTGGTGGCCACTACCACCTCGCGGGCCTGCACGGCACCGCCGGCCGTCTCCACCCGCCAACCGCCATTTCGCTCCGTAAGCGCGGTGACGCGGCTGTGTGAATGCACCGTGGCGCCCGCCTTTTGCGCCGCCCGTGCCAATTCGCGGGCGAGATCGAGCGGATGCACGCGGCCGCCACGCGGATCTATGGTGCCGCCGATATAGGCACGGGTGCCGACGCGCCGGAACACGGCCTCGCGATCGGGCAGCCGCTCGACGGCTATGCCGCTACGCTCCAGCTGGTCGGTCGCCGCCTGCATGGCGTGGAGCGCCCGCCGATTGTGGGCGAGCCGGACCAGTCCGTTACGGGCAAAGCGGCAGTTCAGTCCGAGGCGCGCGATGAGCGCAGCCAGGAAATCCGGCGCCTCCTGCCCAAGCCTGTAAAAGGCACTGCCCGCGTCGTTCCCGAATTTCAGCTGAAGGGCGGCTTCATCGAGCTTGAGACCGGGATTGACCTGCCCGCCATTACGGCCGCTGGCACCGAAGCCGATGGTTTCGGCTTCGAGCACGACGACCTTGCGGCCGGCCTCGGCCAGGTGCAGGGCTGCCGACAGGCCGGTAAAGCCGCCGCCGATAACGGCGACATCCGCAGAAACTTCACCGGCAAGCGGTACCGTGGCGAGCGGCGGAGTGGCAGCCGACGCGGCCCATAGGCTGTCGACCGTGGCTTCGCCCTCCGACCCGTTCACCGACTGTGCCTGCCATGCCGCGGCCATCGCATTCCGTCCCGGGCGCTACCAGTAACGCTTCACCGCATCGGTGATGAGCTCGGCGCCGTCATCGGTCACCACCACCGTCTCCTCGAAGTCGCCGAGATAGCCGTCGCGAGACAAGGTGCGCTCGAAGCACAGCACCATGCCCGGCACGATGGGCGTTGGTTCGCCGATGGTCAGCCACGGGGAGTCCCAGCCGAGCCCGACCCCATGACCGAGCCCCGAGAACACGCTTTTGAGCTCGAAGCCGAGTGCCTGCTGCCGGCCCAGGCCGGCCTGGGCGAGATCGCCGGCAGTGGCGCCGGGTTTCACCGCCGCGATGCCGGCCTCGATGCAGCCGATAGCCGCTTCGAACAGCTCGACCTGCGTCTTGGTTGCCGGGCCGACCGAGCGCGCGCGGGCGAGATCGAAGACATAGCCGCCATAGACGCCGGAGATGCCGAAGCGGATCCAGTCGCCGGCCTCCAGCCGGTCCGGCGCGCCCCAGGTGGGAAAGCTGCGGCGCACCACCTTGGGGTTTTCGCCGCCGCGGCCGGAGGCCATGAAGGAGTTGTAGAGAATGCCGCCCTCGGGAACGATGGTCTGCAAGCCGGCCGCCACGATCTCGCCGTGGGTAACGCCCGGCGCGACCGCCGCCATCATGGCGTCCATCATGCGCGAGCCCAGCCGGGAGGCATGGCGGAGCATCTCGATCTCGGCAGCCGATTTCACCGCGCGCAGGCCGGCAATGAGGTGGTCGGCGCTCGACACGCTCATGCCCGGCAGCGCCGCCGTGATCCTGCGGAAATAGCTGGTCGGCAGAACGTCCTCGCCGACGAGCCCCACCTTCCCCCTGTCCAGGCCGGCATCCTTCAACGCCTGCATGGCGGCCTCGATGACGAGGTCGGTATAGATGACCTCGCCGTCGTGGAGCCGGATCGAGCCGTCGTCGGGGATGTCGGTGATGAGCCGTGGCCTGCCGCCACAGGGCAGCACCAGGAAGGTATGGGCCCTGCCGCTCCAAGCGCCCTCATGATCAGGGGTGTAGGGAAAGGAGGTGTAGAAATTGGTGAGGTACATCACGTCTGCATAGCGGTCGACGGTACCGCCGCCGCGGGAGCAGACGAGGAGTCCGTCCAGGCCGGCGTCCTTCGCCCGCTCGGTCAGCCGCCGGCGACGCTCAGGGAACTCTTCGGCCGGAATGCTGGGCTTGGCTTTGGACATCCTGTTCCTCCCTGCTCGGCAATGGCGTGACGGCAGCGCCAGGTCGGGCGCGCGGGTGATCGCCTGGCCGGACCAATAAGACCTTTTCTCTGCCTTGGTTCAGCCTCTTTGATCGAAGCACGTCAGACAGCTTGAGTAAAGCGCAATTTTCCGGCACTATGCATAGGACCAAATTGGACTGATTGGTATGGAAGAAGAAAGAGCTGGTGAGCGCGCTTATAAATTCACTATGGAGGGAAGCTCGGCGGCTGCCATGATCACGCCGGTGCTCAATCGTGGTGACTTGATGAGCCAGCTGCGGCAGCTGCTGCAGCAGGGGCGCCTGCGTCCGGGAGACCGCCTGCCCAATGAGCGGGACCTTGCGGAGGCAAGCGGGCTGTCGCGCTCGACCGTGCGGGAAGTGCTTGGCGAGCTGGAGCGTGCGGGGCTGCTGTCGCGCCATGTGGGCCGCGGAACCTATGTCACCGCCATGGCCGCCGCCCGAGAGCAGGCGGGCAACAGCTTGGGCGAGGAGGCGGTGTCGCCTGGCGAGCTCATGGCCTTCCGTGCGGCGGTCGAGCCCACCCTGATCGAGCTGATCGTCTTGCATGCGGCCGACACCCAGCTTGCCGAGCTGCAAGCCTGCGTCGCCTCCGGCCGCGGCGCCTCGAGTTGGCAGGAGGCGGAACAGGCCGATCGCCGCTTCCACGAGCTGCTCTATGAGGCCACCAACAACCGACTGTTTCGGCAGCTCGGCCGGCGCGTCTCGTCGGTCCGCGGGGAACAGGCGTGGATGAAGCTCAAGGAGCGCAGCTACACGCCGGAAAAGTGGGCGGGCTATCAGAGCGAGCACGAGGAGATCGCGGAAGCCCTGATCCATCGCGATCTGGTCGTCGCGCGCAGCCGGCTGCGCGATCACCTGACCGGCGTGCGCAGCCGGACGAGCATCGCGCTTGGCGATGTCTGAGCGCGCTACACCGCGTCCACGAGGGCCGGCCGGCCCCTGATCATGTCCGCGGCCTTCTCCGCGATCATGATGACGGCGGCATTGGTATTGCCGCCGATCAAGTCTGGCATGACCGAGGCATCCACCACCCGCAAGGCCTCGATGCCGAACACCCGCAAGGCGCCATCCACCACGGCCAGGTCATCGGTAGCAGGGCCCATCTTGCAGGTGCCGACAGGGTGGTGGACGGTGATTCCGGTCGCGCGGATATGCTCGTCGAGGGCGCCGTCATCCACGCGATCGCGTGGCGGACCGGCCTGGCAGGCGATGAAAGGCTGGAGCGACCGCTGCCGGCCGATCTCCTCCGCCAGCTGCACGCCCGTGCGCATCACCCGCCAATCCTGATCGGTGGCCAGGAAGTTCTGCACGATGCGCACCGGCACTCTGGGATCGGCTGATGCAAGCTGCAGCCGGCCGCGGCTCTCGGGCCGCAGCAGCGCGGCGCGGATGGCGAAGCCGTCGGTGAATCCGCGGAACAGGTACGGCCGTGCGGTCATCGGCCCGGCGATGAAGATGATCTGCACGTCCGGTATGTCGTGCGCATACCGGCTTTTGAGGAAGGCCATGCCCCCGGCCGGCAGATCCGTGGCGATCCCCTTGCCGCGGAAATAGCAGTTGGCCAGCTCGCGCCCGATCCGGTCGCACCGCATGGCATGGTGCAGCGGCCCCGGCTCCCGCCGCACGAAAATGGCGGGAGCGGACATGTGGTCCTGCAGGTTTCGGCCGACGCCGCGCAGCGGCGCCACGACCTCGATGCCGACGCCGCGCAGCATGTCGGGATCGCCGATGCCCGACAGCATCAGCAAATGCGGCGTGTTGATTACGCCTCCGCACAGGATCACCTCGCGCTCTGCACGAGCCATCTGCTTGCGGCCGCGACACACATATTCGATGCCCTTCGCCCGCCCGCCTTCGATCACGATGCGGGTGGCCAAAGCCCGGGTGACCACGCGCAGATTGGGGCGCGACAGGGTGGGCCGCAGATAGGCCACCGCCGCGCTGCAGCGGCGGCCCTTGCGGATGGTCGATTGCCAGCGGCCGAACCCTTCCTGCTCGGCCCCGTTATAATCCTCCGTCCACGGCTGCCCCATCTCCTGCCCCGCCGCCGCGAAGGCATCGCACAGGGGATCGTCATAGCGGCTGAACCGGGTCGACAGCGGGCCATCGCCGCCGCGATAGCGGTTTGCGCCGCCCTCCCAGGTTTCCTGGCGGCGGAAATAGGGGAGCACGTGGGCGTAGGACCATTCGGGAAGCCCCGAGTCTGCCCATCGGTCGTAGTCGGCGCGGTGGCCGCGCACATAGGCCATGGCGCTGATGGACGACGAGCCGCCGATCACCTTGCCGCGCGCGCATTCGATGGGGCGCCCGCCCATGGCCGGCTCGGGCTCCGAGAAATACATCCAGTCGTGCTTGCGGTTGAGCAGCAGCCGCGGCCAGCCGAGGGGGATGTGGATCCACGGGTCGTAATCCCACCCGCCCGCCTCCAGCAACAGCACCCGCTCGCCGTCCTCCGACAAGCGGTTGGCGAGCGTGCATCCGGCCGAACCGGCGCCGACGATGACGTAGTCGAACTCCGCCATGGCGCCGCCTACCCGTCCTCAGCGGAGCGTCAAGCCGCCGTCGACGACCAGGTTATGGCCGGTGATGTAGAAGGAGTCGTCGGAGGCGAGGAACAGCGCCGCCTTGCCGATGCTGTCCGCTTCGGCGAGGAAGCCGAGCGGTACCATCTTGATGAACTCATCCGCGGTCTCGGCGCTGGTCTGGCGGGCGCGCTGGGTCATTTCGGTGTTGTGGAAGCCCGGCGAGATCGCATTGCTGCGGATGCCGTATTTCCCATATTGCCGGGCCAGGCTGCGGGTGAGCCCGAGCAGCGCCGCCTTGCTGGCGATATAGTCGGCGTTGCCCCGGCCGATGAAGGCGGCAACCGAGGCGATGTTGATGATGTTGCCCTTGTTCTGGGCCGTCATGACATCGAGCGCCGCCTTGCAGCAATTGAAGACGCCGGTGAGGTTGACGCTGATGGTGGCGTCCCAGGTCTCGCGGTCGAGCTCTTCCCAGGTCTTCAGCGGATTGAGCCCGGCATTGTTGACCAGGATGTCGAGGCGGCCGAACCGGTCGCGAATGCCGGCTACCAGAGCCGCCACCTCGTCGGTCTTGGTGACATCGGCCTGCATGGCCACCGCCTCGCGGCCAGCCGCCTTGAGCTCCCTCACCAGGCCCTCCGCCGCTTCCGCCTCGAGCGGCCAGGGATAATTGACCACCGAGATCGCCCCTTCCGCCGCCAGCTCCCGCACGATGGCGGCGCCCAGTCCGCGTTGGCCGCCGGTGACCAGCGCTACCCTGCCGTCGAGCTTTCCCATGGCCGTCCCTTGCTCCCTACACCTCAGCCGGACAGAAAACTCCGCACCGCGTCGGAGAACATGTCCGGCTGATCGAGATTGGAAATGTGCCCGGCGCCTGGCAGCGTGATGAAGCGGGCGTTCCTGAGCTCCGACTGCATCGGGCGCATGGCCTCGGGCACGACCCCGTCCTTCTCGCCCACGATAAGCAGCACCGGGTGCGGCACACTGCCGGCCTGAGCGCGGAAATCATGCTGGGCGAGGGCGGCCGCGCAGCCAATGAAGCCGTTGACCGGCGTCGCCAGGATCATCTGGCGGACCTTCTGCAGCTGCGGCGGATTGGCGGCGATCGCCTCCGGCGGGTACCAGCGCGCGAGTGTCGAATCGACGAGGCCCGCCATTCCCTGCGCCTTGGCGATGGCAATCCGCTCCTCCCATTGCTGGGCCGCGGCCGCATTGGAAATGCAAGGGGTGTCGCAGATGATCACCCGGTCCAGCCGCTCCGGATGGCGCTGCGCCAGCCCCATGGCCGTGACGCCGCCCATGGAGATGCCGCAGACATGGGCGCGGGCGATGCCGAGTTCGTCCATCAGCGCCACTACGTCTGCGATCAGCAGGTCGAAATCGTAGCGGCCTTCCGGCGCGTCGGTCTTGCCATGGCCGCGCTGGTCATAGCGCAGCACCCGAAACTGCTGGCCGAGCGCTTCGGCCTGCGGGTCCCACATGGAGAGATCCGTGGCGAGCGAGTTGCTGAGGATCAGCCATGGTGCCCCTTCGGGCCCATCGATGCGACAATTGAAGGTGATGCCATTCGCCTTGACCTGCATGCATTCCGCCCCTGCTCGGCTAGCCAGCGTGCTTTGCCTCCTCGGCCGGCCGGGAGACCGCGATGGCCCCGGCGCTCACCAGATCGGCAAGCTCGCTGTCGGTTAATCCCAGCGTGTGGCGTAGCACATCCATGGTGTTCTCGCCCAGGGCGGGCGGATAGAGATCTTGGGTCCGCCGCGCTTCGGCAAAGACCATGGGATTGCCCATGACCCGCGCGCTCCGCCCATCATCCGCCTGCAGGCTCATGACCATGGCCCGATGCTGGATTTGTGGATCCACCATCACCCGGTCGAGGGTATTGACCACCCCCACCGGGATCGACTCCGCTTCCAGCAGCGGCACCCATTCCGCGGCCGTGTGCTTGAGGAAGGCTTTCTCGAGCATTGGCCACAGCGCGAACCGGTTCTGGTAGCGCTCGCGGTTCGTCTTGAACTTCGGGTCGTCGGCCAGGTGAGCCAGATCCAGCGCGCGGCACAAGCCCTGCCACATCCGCTCGGTATTGGCGGTGATGACGATTTCCGAGCCGTCGGCTGTGACGAAGCCGCGATAGGTTGGGATGGAATCGTGCGCGCTGCCCTGGCGCGCCGGTACCTGGCCGGAGTGCAGGTAATAGGCCCCCTGGTAGCACAGCATCGCCGCCTGGCAGTCGAGCATGGAAATATCGATGGTGTCGCCCTTGCCGGTCGCCATGCGCCGATAGAGCGCCGCCAGGATGGCGCTGGCCGCATACATGCCCGCAGCAAGGTCCCCGATCGGTATGCCGGCGCGCACGGCGGGGCGGCCCGGCTCGCCGGTGAGGCTCATGCCGCCGGACAGGGCCTGCACGATCATGTCATAGGCCGGCTTGTCGCGATACGGTCCATCCTGGCCGAAGCCGGAAATGGAGCACCAGATCAGGCTCGGGCGCTCGGCCCTCAGCTCGCTGCCTTTTAGGCCCAGCCGGTCGAGCACGCCGGGGCGGAAGTTCTCCACCACCACGTCGCTGGCGAGCGCGAGCTTCCGCACGAGGTCCAGCCCGGCCGGCGTCTTGATATCGATCGCGACGCTCTGCTTATTCCTGTTGATGGAGACGTAATAGACGCTGTCCTCGCCGATGAAATGGGGCGGAATATGTCGCGAGGAATCACCGTGGGGCGGCTCCAGCTTGATGACCTCCGCGCCGAGATCCGCCAGCATCTGCGTGCCATAGGGCCCCGACAGGAACTGGGTGAGGTCGAGCACGCGCAACCCGGCGAGGGGCGGGGATGGACGATCGCTTATGGCCGTCATCTCCTGCTGCGTCTCCATCGCCTTCACCGGGCCAGAATGTGGATGGCGCAGGCCCCGTGGTCGAAGCCGGAGATGCCGCCGCCCGTAGCGTGCGTCAGCCCGAGCCGTGCCCCGTCCACCTGGCGCTCGCCGGCCTCCCCGCGCAGCTGGCGCACGATCTCCACCACCTGCGCCGCCCCGGTTGCGCCGACCGGGTGACCTTTGGCGAGCAGCCCGCCCGAGGGATTGACCACGATCTTGCCGCCGAAAGTGGTCGCGCCGCTCTCGATGAAGGCGCCCGCCTCGCCGCGGCCGCAGAGGCCGAAGGCCTCGTAATAGAGCAGCTCGGCGATGCTGAAGGCGTCATGCACCTCGGCCACGTCGAGATCCTCTGGCCCGACGCCGGCATGCTCATAGGCTTTCTTGGCGCCGCGCACGGTGATCTCCGGAATGGTCATGTCGCGAAAGCCGGTCATGAATTTGCCCGACGTGAGGTCGGATGCGAGCACGTGGATAGGGTCGCTGCGGAACTCCCGGGCAATGGCGGTTGCGCACAAGACGATTGCGGCCGCGCCGTCGCCGGTCGGGCAGCACTGCAGCAGGGTGAAGGGATCGGCGATGGGGCGCGAGTCTAGCACCTCGCCCAGGGTGACAGGCTTGCGCATCTGCGCGTCCGGGTTCATGGCGCCGTGCTTGCGGTTCTTCACCGAGACGAGCGCCAGCTGCTCCCGTGTCAGGCCGAAATCGTGCATGTAGCGCTGGGCGCGCATGGCATAAAGCGCCGGCATGGAGAGACCGAGGCGAACCTCCCAATCCTCCTCCTCCAGCGGCAGCGTGCCGCCGCCGAATTTGGTGAGCTTCTCGACCCCGATCACGAGAACCACGTCATATTGGCCCGCCTCGATGGCCATCACCCCCTGCCGGAACGCGCTGGAGCTGGACGAGCAGGCATTCTCCACATTGGTGATGGGCAGGCCGGTGAGCCCCAAGCGGCCGAGCACCCGTTGCCCCGACATCATCCCGCCCAGCGCGGTGCCGCAATAGGCCCCCTCGAGGCGCCGCGGCTCCAGCCCCGCATCGGCAATCGCCGCCTTCACCGCGGGCCAGCCCAGATCCGCCAGCTTGCGCTCGGGATATTTGCCGAACGGGATCATGCCGACCCCAATGACGGAGACGCCCCGCATCATGCTCGCTCCACCGGCTGGAAAACGAAGCTCATGATCGGCATGCCGTCCGCGTCGCGGCCGAGCTCGCCGGAGGCCAGCTGAACCGTGTCGCCGATCCTGAGCCCTTCGCCGCGCAAATGGCTGAACACGCGCACCCCGTTCGGCAGGTCGACATAGCCGACCATGAACGGCTTGTGCCAATGGGCCGGCCCCACATGGGCCGTGGTGAAGGCATAGACAATGCCCTCGCGCGGCAGCTCCAGGGGCCGCATGTCCTCGCTCATGCAGGCCGGGCAGACGGGCGCGCGCGGGAACATCTGACCGCCGCAATGGCCGCACTCGCCGCCGATGAGCACCGGTCGCCCGTCGCTGCCCCGGGCGATGGCATCCCCGGCCAGCGACTGGATTGCGGTTTCCTCGGCGGTTTGCACATTCATGGCGGGCACTGCAAAGCTAGATGGAGCGGTTGACGCCGCCATCGACCACGATGGCCTGGCCGGTGATGTAACCGGCCTGAGCCGAGCAGAGATAGGCGCAGAGATCGCCGATCTCCTTGGGCTCGCCCAGACGCTTCACCGGGATGGTCTCGGCGAAGCGCTTGAACTGCTCGTCGACGCTGATGCCGAGGCCCCGGGCGCGCGCCGCGTGCACCTCGATCAGCCGGTCGGTCATGATCGGACCCGGGGCAATGCAGTTCACAGTAATGCCGAACGGCGCGAGGTCTGTGGCGATCGTCTTGGCCATCACCGTCACGCCCGCCCGCACCGAATCCGAGACCACCAGGTCGCTCATCGGCTCCTTCACCCCATAGCCGGTGAGATGGATGATGCGGCCGCGGCCTGAAGCCTTAAGGGCGGGCAGCGCCTCACGGGTGAGCCTGACCGCGCTCATCAGCGTCAGCTGGTTGGCAATGTCCCAGTCCTCGTCAGGCACCTTGTCGAACGGGCCGGTGGGCGGCCCGCCGGCATTGGCGACCAGGATGTCGAGGCCGCCGAGCCGCTCGGTCGCCTCGCGCACCAGCCGCCGCACCTCATCGGCCTTCGAGACGTCGGCCGCGGCCCAGGCCACCGCCCCGATCTCCTTCGCGGTCCGCTCGGTGTCGGCGGCGTTGCGCGCACAGATGAACACCTGCGCGCCTTCATCCGCCAGAGACTTGGCGCACGCTTTGCCGAGGCCCTTGCTTGCGCCGGTCACCAGTGCCCTGCAGCCGCGAAGATTGAGATCCATGAACGTCCTCTGTCGCTACAACCGACGAAATCCGGCGAGACTCAGGCTTCCGGCATGGGATAGGTCGCCGCCGATTCACCGGAGATGTAGTCGGTGACCGGCGCCTGGAAGCTCGGGTCGGATTCCGAAACCTCCCAGATCTGCACCGCGCGCGGGAAGCGCTTCTGCGGCGGCTCGGCGAAGTTCACCGGGTTGGTGAGCAGCCCGTTCAGGTCCGTGGTGCCGACATTCTTCACCGCCGCGTTGATTCCGGCCCGGCTGAGATCGCCGCTCTTGATGGCCGCCTCCAGCACCGCATTGGTCATGGCGCCGTGGATATAGCCGAAGGTGAAGTAGGGATCCGGCACCTGGTCGGGATAGTACTTGTCGCGCACCTCGCGCACCTTCGCCATTTCCGGCGCCTGGGTCGACCAGGCAGGGAGGCACGAGCCGATATAGAACTTGTCCTGAGCGACGATGGACATGAAGTCCTTGTTCTTGGCCAGGCCCGGGTCGAACGAGGGCTGCCAGCCCAGCCAGATCGCATGCACGCCGAGCCGTGTCAGGCCGACCACGAACTGGGCGGTCACCGCCGACGTGTTGGCCAGCACGATCGCATTGGCGCCGGCATCCTTCAGCGCCTGGATCTGGGCGGTGAAATCGGTGTCGGTCGGCTCGTAGGTCTGCTTGGTGACGACGTCCAGGTCGTAGTGCTTGGTGGCGTAATCAAAGGCTGCCACCCCGTCGGCACCGAGATTGTCGTGCCGGGAGACGACTGCCCATTTGAGCGACTTCCCGTTCTTCTCCTTCACGATGTAATCGATGCCGTTGCAGATCTGGATCGTGTAGGGCGCAAACGGAATGATCAGCTGCGGGTCGGCATAGAACTGCGAGCCGAAGGTGCTGGGGATGACCAGCACGCCCGCCTGCTTGATGCGGCGCTGCAGTGCAGCGATGATTGGGGTGCCGAACAGATCCGCATAGATCGCCACGCGCGGCGTCATTTCCGCGAAGATCTGGTTGGCTGTCTGGCCGTTGTACTGATGATCCTGCTTGAGGATCTCAACCTTGCGGCCCTCGATGCCGCCAGCGTCGTTACGAGCCTTGAAATAGGCGTCGATGCCGTTGGCGATCGGCACGCCTTGCAGCGCGACCGGCCCCGTTAGCACCGACAGAACCCCCGCAGTGATCGCCTGATCGGTCACGCCCGGCGTGTCCTGTGCCCAGGCTCCGGCGGATCCGGTCGTCGAAAGCGCCAGCGCGCCAACGGATCCCGCAAGCACGTCCCGTCTGCTGATCATCGTTTCCTCCCATCCTTCCCATCGCATTTTGGTCATCTCGGTGGCGAGCCCAACCGAGTGTTCCGTTCAATAGAACATGCGTTTCGTTCACATCGTGACGCGAGGCTTTGACTTTGTCAACCGGTGGGGCGATCGCTAGCCCGTGCAATGCATGATAAGCCGTTCGGGGTTTGACAAAGTGGCGAGAGACTCATACGCTCCTCGAAAGAACAAATGTTCTCTCTAAGAGAACGCTGTTGGGTGGATTCCAGGAAGAGGCTGAAGTCAGCCCCATGGCTGCGCTCCTTCAGGTCGAAGATCTTGCGGTCACCTATGGCTCGGGCGTGCATGCGGTCCGGGACGCATCGCTGACCGTGGCGGAAGGCGAGTTCGTTGCGCTGCTCGGCGCCAACGGGGCCGGGAAGACGACCTTGCTCAGGGCGCTGTCCGGCCTTCTGGCCCACCATGGAGGCCGGGTGACCCGCGGCCGCATTATCGCCATGGGCCACGACCTGGTGAAGGCACCCGGTCACCTCCGTTCCCGCATCGGCATCACCCAGACCTTCGAGGGCCGGCGCATCCTGCGCGACTTCACGGTCGAGGAGAACCTTGAGGCCGGCGGCATCAGCGCGGCCGGGCCGGCAGTTCGCGCGCGCATCGGTGATCTCTATGACCAGTTCCCGATCCTGCGGGAGCGGCGGCGGCAGCCTGCGGGGCTGCTGTCGGGGGGCGAGCAGCAGATCCTGGCCATCGCCCGCGCGCTGATGAGCGACCCCAAGCTGTTGCTGCTGGACGAGCCGAGCCTGGGGCTCGCGCCGGTGATGATCACGCAGATCGCCAAGACCATCCGAGCCGTGCGCGCCCTGGGAAAGACGGTCCTGCTGGTGGAGCAGAATGCGCATCTGGCGCTGGAGCTCGCCGACCGCGCCTACATCATGCAGAACGGCGCCATCGTCGGCGAGGGCCGCGCCGACGACCTGAAGCGCCAGGAGATGATCCAGCACTTCTATGTTGGTTTCGGCGAGGGATCGCTGCCGCTGCGCCGGCGCACCGAGGCGAGGCCCGCGCCATGACCGAACCTCTGCTTGCCGTCCGCGATGTCACCCTGCGCTTCGGCGGGGTTACCGCCCTCAGCGACGTGTCCTTCGACCTCTACCCCGGCCACATCCTCGGCCTGATCGGGCCGAACGGCGCCGGCAAGAGCTCGCTGGTGAATGTCATCACCGGCACTTATCGGGCCAATGCGGGCTCGATCCACCTGTCGGGCCAGGATCTGCTGGCTCTGCCTCCCTACAAGCGCGCCGCTTTGGGCTTGAGCCGCACCTTCCAGAACCTCGCCCTGTTCGGCGGCATGTCGGTCTATGACAACGTCATGGTGGGGCGCCACCTCCACATTCGCGAAGGCATCGTCTCGAGCATGCTGCCGCTGCCGTTCAGGGCACCATCGCGTGACGAGCGGTCGAGCGCCGCGGTGGTGGAGGATCTGCTCGGCAAGCTTGGGCTCAGCGGGGTGCGCGACGCGGAGGTGGGCTCGCTGCCCTATGGCTATCAGAAGCGCGTGGAACTGGCGCGGGCGCTGGCCTCCGAGCCGCGGGTTCTGCTGCTGGACGAGCCCTTCGCCGGCATGACCCCGGACGAGAGCCGCGAGCTTGCCAAGACCATCCTCGCCCTGTGGGAGGAGCATCGGCTCACCATACTGATGATCGAGCACAATATGGGGCTGATCATGGATGTGGCCGACATCGTCGTGGTGCTCGATTTTGGGCGGGTGGTGACGATTGGCGAGCCGGACGAAGTGCGCAACAACCCCGACGTCATCCGCGCCTATATCGGCGACGAAGTTCCATCGCTGGCCGAGGCGTGATCATGGTGAAATTCATCCAGCTCCTCGTCTTCGGCCTGTCGCTGGGCTCGCTCTACGGCCTGGTGGCGCTGGGCTTCGTGGTGATCTTCAAGTCCACCGGCGTCATCAACTTCGCCCATGGGGCGATGGTGCTCATCGCCGGCTATCTGCTCTACGTGGCCGGCCTTGGCGGCCTGAACGCGCCTTTTGCCCTGGCCTTCATCCTGGCGTTGATCGCCATCGCGGCCCTTTCGGTCGGGCTCGAGCGGCTGGTGCTTGGCCATGCGGCCAATTCCTCGGCCGACACCAAGCTGATGATCACCCTCGGGCTCTATATCGTGCTGGTGACGACCGCCGAGGCCATGTTCGGCGTGAACCAGGTATCGATCGGCGTGCCGATCAACGGCCAGCTGGTGATCGGCGGCGTTCACATCGACTATATCCGCATCGCCGCGATCATCGGGTCGCTGGTCTGCGTGGCCGCCCTGGCCCTCTTCTTCAACCGCACCAAGCTCGGCCTCTCCATGCGCATCGTGGCGACCGACCCGGAAGTCGCGACCGTGCTCGGCATCAATGTGCAGTGGGTGCATGCTGTCGCCTGGGCGATTGCGGGCCTGCTCGGCCTGGTGGCCGTGACCTTCCTCGGCAGCCTGCCGGGCTACGGCTTGCAGCCTGCCACGGCGCATGTGGCGTTCCGCGCTTTTCCGGCGGCCGTGCTCGGCGGCATGACCTCGCTGCCCGGCGCGGTGGTCGGCGGCCTCATCATCGGCGTGGTCGAGGTGATGATGGCGGGCTATCAGCCGAGCCTGCTGCCGGCGCTCGGCAGCGGATTCTACATCGTCAGCGGCTATATCGTGATGATCGTCATCCTGCTGTTCCGGCCGCAGGGCATTTTCGGCAAAGCGGGAGGGCAGCGCGTATGACGGCGGCCCATCCTCTCCGCCTGCTTGGCTGGACTATCCTTGCAGCGCTGGTGCTGGCCTGGCCGTACATTGCCGACGAGCAATGGATCACGGTGGGTTCCTTTGCGGCCATCGCGGTGATCGGGGCTCTGTCGCTGCAGATCCTCACCGGCTTCACCGGCCTGGTGTCCCTCGGACAAGCCGCATTCTTCGGCATCGGCGCTTATGCCGCCAGCATGCTCGGCCCGGCGATGCACCCCGAGATCGACGCCGTGTTGGGCGATCTGCCGTTCCCGCTCGACCTGGTTGCCGGCAATCAGCAGGGCTGGCCGCTGGTCCTGGGCCTGCTGGTGGCGGGACTGGCATCCGGCCTGGTTGGGCTGCTGCTGGCGCCGGCCGCCATCAGGCTGAGCGGCATCTATCTCGCCATCGTCACCATGGGCATGATCTTCGCCGCGCAGTACCTGTTCATCCACTGGGAATGGCTCACCGGCGGTGCCATGGGCCTTGCCCTGTCCGCACCCGCAATCGGCGGCTTCTCCTTCGAGGAGCCGACGGAGATCGGCGGGCTGGTGCTCAGCCGCTCGCTCAAGCTCTATTACCTCGCCGTGTTCATTGCCGTGCTCGCCGCCCTGTCGGTGATCAGGCTGCAAAGCTCGAAGACCGGACGCGCCCTCCAGGCCATCCGCGACAACGAGACCGCCGCCGCGATGAACGGCATCGACACGACCTATTACAAGATCGCCGCTTTCGTTGCGGCCGACTTCATGGCCGGCATCGCCGGCGCGCTCTATGGCACGCAGTTCGGCTATGCCCTGCCGGAGACCTGGGACCTCAACCTCTCCGTCATGTTCCTGGCCATGATCATCATCGGCGGGCTCGGCCTGGTGCGGGGCGCCGTGCTGGGCGCCCTGTTCGTGACCGGCCTGCCGCCTTTCCTGCGCGAGGTGCTGGGTGATGACGTGCACGTGCTCGGTTTCAACGCGCCCCAGCTGAACCAGGTGGTGTTCGGGCTGGCCATCGTCCTGTTCCTGGTGGCGGCGCCCGGCGGGCTGGCCCGGTTCAGTTTCGCCCGCCTGCGCAGGCTCGTGCTGTTAGGGCGGCGAGATAAGCCCGAACCGGCAGCGCCTGCCACATCCGGAGCGGCACTTAGCCAAGTCAGGGAAATGGAGAAGGCATGAATCTCGGACTTGAGGGCAAGACCTTCCTGGTGACCGGCGCCGCCAGCGGCATGGGGGCCTCGGCCACTGAAATCCTGCTCGCTGCCGGCGCCAATGTGGCCGCGTGCGACCGCGACAAGGAACGCCTCGCAGCGATGAGCAACGGCAGTGCCATGCTGCCCATCCCTGTGGACATCGCCGAGCAGGACCAGGTGATGGCGGCGGCGGCAGCCTGCCGCGACCGTTTCGGGTGCATCGACGCGGTGCTGCATTTCGCGGCGATCCTCGACCGTCATACGATCGACGAGCTGACGCCTGAGATCTGGGACCGGGTGATGAACGTCAACCTGCGCGGCACCTATCTCGTGGTGCAGGCGGTGCTTCCCCATATGCGCGAGCAGGGTGGCGGCCGCATCGTGCTGACCGCTTCGGATTCGGCGCGCATGGGCTCCCTGGTCAGCGGCCCCGCCTATGCCGCATCGAAGGGCGGCGTGATCGCGCTGACCCATACGCTCGCGCTCTATCTCGGCCCCTCGAATATCACGGTGAACGCGGTCTGCCCGGGGCTCACCATGACCGGCATGTCCGAAGGCTGGTCGCAGGATTTCATCGCCAAGATTGCGAGCCGCACGCCGCTGGGCCGGCTCGCGCAGCCCGACGAGGTGGCGCGGGTGGCGATCTTTCTCGGCAGCGATGCGGCGAATTTCGTGACCGGCGAGGTGGTCGAGGTGAATGGCGGCATTCACTTCGACTGAGGCTTGAAGGCAAGAGGTCCGATCATGTCGGAAACTGGCATACAGCCCTTCGACTACAAGCGTCCCAAGGATTGGGCCGAAGCCATCGCGCTTCTCTCCGAACCCGGCGCGGTGGCGAAAATGGGCGGCCTCGATGTGATGACGCGCTACCGCCGCGGTAAGCTGACTGCGCGAACGGTGGTAGGCCTCAACGATCTGCCCGGCGTCCGCGAGCTGCGTTTCGGCCCGGACGGTGCCCGCATCGGTGCTGCCGTGACCATCGCGCAACTCACTCGGTCCGCCGAGTTTGCCCGCCGCTGGCCAGTGCTTGCGAAGGTCATGGGGGAGATCGCCTCGCCCGCGATCCGCAACGCGGCCACCGTGGTCGGCAATGTCGCCCAAGGCTGGTCCACCGGCGACCTGGTGCCCTTGTTCCAGGTCTGTGGCGCTGTGCTCGAAATACGAGGCCCGCAGGGCGAGCGTGCCCTGCCTGTTACAGATTACGCGCAAACCCCCGGCGCTGCGGCCTTGCAGCCGGGCGAGATCATCACTGCGCTCGAGCTGCCGGCGCCGCCGCCCGATCACCGGCTCGTCTATGAGCGCTTTGCGCTGCGCAACGCCTTCGAACTGCCGGTGGTGGCGGTGGCGGTCAGTGCTGTCCTGCGCGGCGCGACTTACCACGATTTCCGCGTTGCCGCCGTCGGCGGCCGGCCGATGCCCGCCCGCTGCCAGCCGGTTGAAACGCTGCTCGAGGGCTGCCGCGACCTGAGAGGGCAGGTCGAGGCAGCCGCGACGGCGATCGCCGATTGGTCACAGCCCCCGAGCGACTGGCGGGCATCGGCCGCATACCGACGGCATGTCCTGACCGTGATGCTGAACAAGGCCCTGGCCCGGCTGGTCCAGTCCAAGGCCGTGGAGTGAGCGATGACACGAGCAGCCAAGCAAATGATCGAACTGAACGTGGACGGCGAGCTCGTCGAGGTGCCCGTGCGCCCACATCACCTGCTGGTGGATGTGATCCGCGACGGCTGCGGCCGGATGAGCGTCAAGGAGGGCTGCGAGTCCGCAAGCTGCGGCGCTTGCACGGTGCTGATCGACGGCGAGCCGGCCCTGTCCTGCATCACGCTGGCGGTGGACGCCGTGGGGCACGAGATCCGCACGGCGGAGAGCCTGAGCACCTCCGACCGCAAGCTGCATCCGCTGCAGCAGGCCTTCATCGACCATCACGCCGTGCAATGCGGCTTCTGCACGCCCGGCATGCTGCTGACCGGTTTGGCATTGCTTCAAGCGAACCCCCATCCAGATGAAGCGGAGATCCGCTCCGCCATCAGCGGCAACATATGCCGCTGCACGGGCTATGTGCGCATCGTCCGCGCCATCGCCGATGCCGCCCAGAAGATGAACCATGGCGCCGCGAGCCGTGCCAAGGAGCTGGCGTCATGAATGAGCGCATATCGGTTGTCGGGCAGCGGGTGCGCCAGGCGGACATCCTGGAAAAGGTGATGGGCCGGGCGGTGTTCACCGCCGACCTGGCCTTCCCGAGAATGCTGACCGCGCAGGTCGTCCGCTCGCCCATCGCCCATGGCAAGATCCGCCATATCGATGTCAGCCGTGCCGAGCGGGTGAAGGGTGTGCGTGCCATCGTGCGCGGCAGCGATGCGCCCTATCGCTATAACCTGCCGCTGCGTGACCAGCCGTTCCTGGCCATCGACCGGGTGCGCTATGTGGGCGAGCCGGTGGTTGGCATCGCCGCGGAGGACGAAGACGCGGCGCGGGAGGCCGCAAGCCTCATCCATGTGGATTACGAGCCGCTGCCGGCGGTGTTCGATCCGGAGCAAGCGCGCGCGCCCGGCGCGCCGCTGATCCATCCGGAGTTTGAGAGCTATTGGCGCGATTCCAAGCTGTTCACCTCGGTGCCGAACAGCAATGTCTTGAGCCATTTCAAGCTGCGCAAAGGCGACTGCGAGGCCGGCTTCGCGCAAGCGGAGGCGATCTTCGAAGGCACCTATAAGAGCCAGGCCTTCAATCACGGCGCCCTGGAGCCGCATGCCTGCATTGCCCAGGTGGAGCGGCACGGCCAGCTCACCTTGTGGTCAACCCAGCAGTCGCCGTGGTTTGCGGCCGACGACCTCGCCATCGCCCTGGGCTGGCCGGTGCACCGGGTTCGGGTGATTGCGCCTTATCTGGGCGGTGGGTTCGGTGCCAAACACGGGCTCAAGGCCGAGCCGCCGCTGGTTGCCATCGCGCTCAAGACCGACGGCCGCCCGGTGAAGCTGGTGCTGACCCGCGAGGAGGTGTTCTCCGCCGCCGGGGTGCGCGGCGCCGTGACGGTGAAGATCCGCACAGGCGTCAAGCGCGATGGCACGATTGTCGCCCGCGAGGCGGAAGTAGTCTGGGACACCGGCGCCTATGCGGATGTAGGGCCTCTGCTCTGCCGCAACGGCAGCTACTCCGTCACTGGCCCCTACCGCATCCCGAACCAGAAGATCGATGGCTATTGTGTCTACACCAACAAGGTGGTGACCAGCGCCTTCCGCAGCTACGGCATCATGGAGATGTCGTTCGCCTACGAGTCGCATATGGACGAGATTGCGCGCGGGCTCGGAATCGACCCGGTGGAGATCCGCCGCCGCAACCTCATCGAGGATGGAGACGAGACCGCGACCGGCGAGCGCCTCAAGGCCATCGGCCTCAAGCCGACCCTGGACGCCTGCGCCGCCGCCATGGGTTGGGACGAGCCGAAACCGCCGGGCCGCGGCCGCGCCATCGTCACCACGGCGAAGTCCAGCGTGGCGCCGTCCGGCTCCAGCGCCTTCATCCAGATGAACGACGACGGCACGTTGAACGTGATGTGCGCGACGACCGACATGGGCCAGGGGGCGCGCACGGTGATGAGCCAGCTTGCGGCCGAGGCGGTCGGGGCGCGGTATGAGGACGTGCACCTCATCGCCAGCGACACGGCCGTCACCCCGCCGGACCGGTCGACCTCGTCCAGCCGCTCCACCTTCAACATGGGCAATGCCGTCATCCGCGCCGGCACGGATGCGAAGAAGCAGGTTCTGGAGAAGGCGGCCGAGCTGCTGGATGCGCCCATCGAGGAGCTGGAGGTACGCGACAGCACGGTGCGGGTGCGCAACTCGAACCGGTTCTGCACCTTCAAGGAGATTGCCGGGGTGCGGCCGGGCAGCCCCTATGGGCCCATCGTCGGCCGCGGCTCCTACGTGCCGGAAGGCACCACGCCCTTCGACCTCGAAACCGGGCAGGGCCGACGCATCACCGGCTTCTGGCTGTATAGCAGCCAGGGGGTCGAACTCTCCGTGGATACGGATACCGGCAAGGTCACACTGCACAATATCGTCTCGGCGCATGATACCGGCCGCACCCTCAACCCCGCTGCCTGCGAGGGCCAGGTGGATGGCGGCGTGGCGATCGGCTGCAGCGCGGCCTTGATGGAGGAGCTGGTTCTCGACGAGAGCGGGCGCGTGGCCAATGCTGCCTTCGGTGACGACTATCCCACCATCACCAGCGCCGACCTGCCGCCAATCACGCCGGTATTCGTCGAGATCCCTCATCCCGATGGTCCCTATGGCGCCAAGGGCATTGGCGAGGGTCCGACCACCGGCATTGCCGCCGCGGTGGCCAATGCAGTGGAAGATGCGATCGGCGTGCGCATCCGCGACCTGCCGATCACGCCGGAGAAGATCCTGCGCGCCCTGGGCAAGCTTCCCGCCGAGGATCGGCCGTAAGCGCGTCGAATCTGCTATTGACCTGCGGCGGGCTCGCGGTACAGGGACGCCAAATCAATGCCCGGAAGGCGAAAAGAAAGACATCAGGCCAAGCGCCGTGAAGACCAGTAGTAGAAATCCCATCTCGAAGGCACTGAAGGCGCTCACCTGGATGGTGCAGGAGAACGCGAAGGACGTGGGCGTGCGCGAGATGGCCGCGGGCCTCAATGTCTCGCCCAGCACCGCCCACCGCCTGCTGTCGGAGCTGGTCCAGGCCGATCTGGTCAACCACAATCCGCAGACCGGCCGCTATTCGCTCAGTCTGGAATTCCTGCGCCTGGCCTATCTGGCCATCGCCCAGATGCCGATCCGGCAGATCGCCCTTGCCCATATGCGCCAGCTGACGGATGCCTGCAACGAGACCTCGCTGCTCGGCCTCTATGACAGCATGCGGCAGGAGATGATCTTCGCCGCCATGGTCGAATCTTCCCACCCCCTGCGCTATCAGATCGAGCTCAACAAGTGGCTGCCCGTCTATGTGGGCGCATCGGGACTGGCCATCATGTCCTTCCTGAGCGACACGGAGATTGCCTCGATCATCGACCGCACGCGGCTCGCCCCTGCCACGTCGCGCTCGATCACCGAACGCTACCGCCTGGAAGCGGAGATCCAGCGCATCCGCGAGCGGGGCTACGCGATCACCCATGGGCAGCGCACGGTCGATGCAGTGGGCATCGCCGCGCCGGTGTTCGGCAGCAGTGGCGAAGCGATCGGCGATATCTGCCTCACCATCCCGGAAAGCCGCTTCGATCCGAGCACCGAACGGCGGATCGCCGAGCTCCTGATGGACTGTGCCGACAAGGTCACCAAGTCGATTGGCGGTAAGCGGCGCGTGTTCCACCCCGCCTGACCTGACCTCCTGCCCTGACCAGCGCCCGATCGCCGGCGCTTGCCGTAAGGCTTCGCTCGTGATCTTTTACAGGACCGCCGGCGCGCCCCGTTAACGGTGCAGCAAGCCGGACCTGGTTCAACGCGTGGATTGCCAAGAGGCCAGCGTATGCCGAGAGAGCGCGAAACAGCCATGACCGACCCTCGCCTGCCGTTTCTCGCCGAGCTGGAGAAAAAGGTCCTGTGGCTTTCCACATGGACCATCCACAATGCCAACCACATCCGCCCCAGTGACGACGGGCTGAAGGTCGGCGGGCATCAGGCGTCCTCGGCCTCGCTCGCCACCATCATGACGGCGCTCTATTTCGCGGTGCTGAAGCCGGAGGATCGCGTCGCAGTCAAGCCGCATGCCAGTCCGATATTTCATGCGATCCAGTATCTGCTTGGCCACCAGACCCAGGAAAAGCTCGAGAATTTCCGCGGCTACAAGGGCGCGCAATCCTATCCCTCCCGCACCAAGGACGGCGACGACGTCGACTTCTCCACCGGCTCCGTCGGCTTGGGTGTGGCGCAGACACTGTTTGCCTCTCTCGTGCAGGATTACGTCAAGGCCCATGGCTGGGCCGACGGGCGGCGCGAGGGGCGCATGGTCGCGCTGGTCGGCGACGCGGAGATGGACGAGGGCAATATCTTCGAGGCCCTGCTCGAAGGCTGGAAGCAGGGCGTGCGCAACTGCTGGTGGATCATCGACTACAACCGCCAGAGCCTGGATGCGGTGATCCGCGAAGGGCTCTATGAACGGTTCCAAGCGATCTTCACGGCCTTCGGCTGGGACGTGGTGATCCTCAAATATGGCTCGCTGCTCGAAGCCGCCTTCCGCGAGCCCGGCGGCGACAAGCTGCGGGAGTGGATCGACAACGCGCCCAACCAGCTTTATTCCGCTCTGACCTTTCAGGGGGGTGCGGCCTGGCGCAAGCGACTGCTCGACGATATCGGCGACCAGGGCCCGGTCACCCGGCTCATCGAGAGCCGCAGCGACGACGAGCTCGCCCGGCTCATGACCAATCTCGCCGGACACGACCTGCCGAGCCTGTTGGCCGCGTTCGAGGCCATCGACCATGACCGGCCGACGGTGTTCATCGCCTATACCATCAAGGGCTTCGGCCTGCCGCTCGCCGGCCATAAGGATAACCATGCCGGCCTGCTCACGCCCACGCAGCTCGGGCAGTACCAGGCGAGCATCGGCGTGCGCCCCGGCCATGAATGGGACCGGCTCGAGGGGCTGTCGCTGCCTGCCTCCGAACTGGAACGGTTCCTGGCAACCGTTCCGTTCAACGCGGAAGGCCGGCGCCGGCTTGCCGCTCCGCGCCTGCCAGTTCCCGACACGTTCCCCATGCCGCACCAGGGTGCTATGTCGACCCAGCAGGGCTTCGGGCTTATTCTCAACGAGCTTGCCCGCTCGTCGGACCCGCTCGTGGAGCGCATCGTCACCACCTCGCCTGACGTCACCGTGTCCACCAATCTCGGGCCGTGGGTCAATCGCCGCGGTCTGTTCGCCCGCCAGGCGATGAAGGACCTGTTCAAGGCCGAGCGCATCCCCTCGACCTTCAGCTGGGAGTTCAGCCCCAAGGGCCAGCACCTCGAGCTCGGCATTGCCGAGATGAACCTGTTCATCCTGCTGTCTGCCCTCGGGCTGTCGCATTCGCTTTTCGGCGAGCGGCTCATTCCGATCGGCACGCTCTATGATCCGTTCATCGCCCGCGGCCTCGATGCTCTCAACTATGCCTGCTATCAGGATGCGCGCTTCATTCTCGCCGCGACGCCGTCGGGTGTGACGCTGGCGCCGGAAGGCGGCGCGCACCAGTCGATCGGCACGCCGCTCATCGGCATGGCGCAGGACGGGCTGGCCGCCTTCGAGCCGGCCTTCGTGGACGAGCTTGCCACCATTCTCCACTGGTCGTTCGACTATGTGCAGCGCTCCGGCGAGAGCGATGCCCCCGAGCGCGATGTCGAAGAGCGGTCATGGCTGCGCGACGAGACGGGCGGGTCGGTCTACTTACGGCTGTCGACGCGAACCATCGAGCAGCCGCAGCGCGAGATTTCGCCGGAGCTTGAGCGCGACATCATCGATGGCGCCTACTGGCTGCGCCGTCCCGGCCCCAATGCCGAGGTGGTGGTCGCCTATACCGGCGTGGTCGCGCCCGAGGCGATCCAGGCCGTGGGTCTGATGGCCGAGGACCGGCGTGATGTCGGCCTCTTGGCCGTCACCTCCGCCGACCGCCTCAATGCCGGCTGGACGGCGGCGCAGCGGGCGCGCGAGCGCGGGCTTATCAAGGCGCGCAGCCATATCGAGCGGCTGCTGAGCGGACTGCCGCCCCATTGCGCGCTGGTCACCGTCCTCGATGGGCACCCCGCGACCCTGGCATGGCTAGGGTCGGTCGCCGGCCACCGCACCCGCTCGCTCGGGGTTGAGCATTTCGGGCAGACCGGCAGCATAGCCGATCTCTACCGCCACTATGGGATCGATGCGCAGGGCATCATCTCCGCTGCGGCCATGATCGCCCCGGGCCGTCCGATCAAGCATCTGCACGTCGCGTGAACCGTTCCTAGTCGACTGGCCAAGATCGGCACGATATGGGACTGCATGCGCATCCTTCTGACCGAGGGCTCCAGCACCTCCGCCCGTGAGGCGGTCACCATCCTGGGCCTCCAGGGCCATGACGTCGAGATCTGCGATCCGGACCCGCACTGCATCGCGCGGTTCTCGCGTTTCGTGCGCCGATACCATCGCTGCCCGGGCCTGGGGGTTGACCCGGAAGGCTTTGTCGCCTTCGTCATGGACCTGCTGGCGCGAGAGCCATTCGACATCCTGCTGCCCATTCACGAGCAGGGCCTCGCATTCTGCAGGCTGCGGGACAAGCTGCCGGGCGGCGCGGCCGTGGCGCTGCCCAGCTTGGAGGCCTATCGACAGGTGCACAGCAAGGCGGGCTTCAGCCGCGTGCTGTCCGAGCTCGGCCTCCCCCAGCCTCCCACACAATTCATCGAGACGCGCCAGCAGGCGCTCTCTTTGAACAAATTTCCCGTTGTTCTTAAGACTTCGATAGGCACGGCCAGCCGCGGCGTGTGGCTTGTTAAAGATCGCGAAAGTCTTCGCTGTGCAGTTGAGGAACTAGACAAGATTTCCGGCTTCACGGATGCCGTTCTTGCTCAGGATTTCATTGAGGGAACGGTCGAGCACGCACAGGCGGTATTCAGCAATGGAAAGCTTATCGGACTGCATGCCTATCGGCAGATCGTCCGCGGCGCCGGTGGTGGCGATGCGGTCAAGGAAAGCATTGACCGGCCGGAGTTGCACGACCATTTGGCTCTGCTCGGCGAGCATCTGCATTGGCACGGCGCCCTCTCGGTCGATTACCTCGCCTCGGAGGCGTCCGGCGCCATCCATTACATCGACTGCAATCCGCGACTGGTGGAGCCGATGAACGCTTGGCTCGCCGGTCATGACCTCCTCGATCGGCTGCTGCAGGTCACCTGCGCAGATCAGACGGCGCCTTTGCCGCCCGGCCGGACCGGCATCCGCTCCCATCTCGCGATGCAGGCCCTGCTCGGCTGTGCCTTGCGCAGCCGTTCGCGTTGGGAACTTCTGCGCGAGATTGTGCGTTTAGTCCGCGGGAGCGGGATCTATCGTACGAGTGAGGAGGAGTTGACACCCCTGAGATGGGATTGGCCGAGTGTAGCACCCACCGTCGCGGTCGCTCTCCTGTTGCTCATCACCCCCAAGGCCGCCGAGCAGATGCCCAAGCGCGGCTGGGGAACTCACCTTCTGACACCGCAAAGCATCCGCATCATCTGTGATCGGGTCGGATAGGCGGCCCCCGGCCCTGACGCGGCGGCGAAATCTGGAGTTGCCCAATTGGATAGAAACGGTTCCACGCCTGCGAGAAACGGGGAGGATGCAAAGCGCCGCGTGCTGATAACGGGCGGAAGTGGGTTCATTGGCCAGCACTTGGTCGCGGCGGCCACGGCGCGCGGCGATGCGGTGCGGGTGCTGGACTTGCAGCCCCCACGGCTTCACCTCCCGCGGGAGTTCATACAGGGCTCCATCCTCGACCCCGCATGCGTCCGCCGTGCCATGGAAGGTGTCGACACGGTGTACCATCTCGCCGGCATCGCCCATTTCTGGACACCGGACCCCGAGGATTTCGACCGCGCAAACCATCAGGGCACCGAGACTGTTCTCTCGGTCGCCGCGGAGCTGGGCGTGCGGCGCTTCGTGCACTGCTCGTCGGAGACGGTCATGTTTCCAGCAAATGGCCACGGGCCGGGCAGCCCGACCCTGGTGGAGGACATGGCGGGCCCATATACGCGGTCGAAGTTCCTGGCCGAGCTCGCGGCGCTGGACGCAGCGCGCAATGGCTTGCCCGTAGTCGTCGTCAATCCGACGGTTCCCATCGGTCCCGGCGATCACAACAGGACGGCGCCGACGGCCATGGTGTCGCTGTTCCTGAATCATCCGCCGCTGTTCGTCATGGACTGCATCCTGAACGTGGTGGATGTGCGCGACGTGGTCACCGGCATCATGCTGGCGGCGGACCATGGCCGGGTCGGCGAGCGCTACATTCTCGGCGGCGAAATCCTGACCGTGCGCGAGCTCATCCGCCGGATCGATGCGATATGCGGCCGCCGCACCACGACCTTCAACATTCCCGGCTTTGCGGCTCTGGCCGCGGGGTTCGCCGCGGAATGGTATTCGAATCATATCAGCCAGCGCATGCCGCTCGCCACACCCGAGGCTGTGCGGGTGGCACTCAGGTCCATCCCGCTGGAGATCGACAAGGCACGGGAAGACCTGGGCTATCGGCCCCGTGCCATAGACGGCGCGCTCGCCGAGACCGTTGCCTGGCTCTCGCGCGCGGATGCGACGGTGCGCGATGCGATGAAACGTCTGCCGGAGAGCTACTCAAGCCCCCGATGAAAAGGCCGCCTTCCGACGCGACGGCAGGATAGCGAGCAGCGTCACGCCCCGAGCCAGAAGAAACCCGTGCAGCGCCGCCCACAACCCGGCATTGCCGAACAGGTGCCCGAGGCCGAGCAGCAGCGCCACGTAGACGGCGAACGACAGCAGCATCATGTTGCGCATGTCGCGCGACCAGGTGGCGCCGATGAAAACGCCGTCCATCTGAAAGGCAAGCACGCCCGTGAGCGTCGTCAAGGCGCCCCACACCAGCAGCCGCTTGGCCTCGAGCTGAACGCCGGCCGACGTGGTCATGAGCTCGATGAAAGTCGAGCCGAAGGCCAGAAACACAATGTTTGCGACGGCTGCCAGGGCCAGTCCCCAGGCCATGGTCATGCGCACGCCCTGGTCGAACGCCGGTCGATAGCGCGAGCCGATCGCCCGGCCGGTGATCTGCTCCGCGGCTGTGGCAAAGCCGTCGAGGAAGTAACTGCCGATCAGGAAGAAGTTCAGCAGCACCGCGTTGGCCGCCAGGCCCACCGTGCCGAACTGCGCGCCCTGCCGGGTGAACAGGGCGAAGGCGGCCAGCAGCACGAAGGAGCGGATCATGATGTCGCGGTTCAGCGCAACCATGCGCAGCAATGCCGCCTTGTCCAGCAGCCGGCCGCGGGAGACGGGCGGCATGCGGGCAAAACGGACTAGAATGACGACAAGACCTAAGACAGCGGCTGCCGCTTCGCCGCCGACGCTGGCCCAGGCGACCCCGGCGATGCCCCATTCCAGCGCAAGTCCGAGCTGAATGCAGAGCAGGACGTTGGTCACATTCAGCACGATCTGCAGCATGAGCCCGAACAGGGCCTCGCCCCGCCCCAGCACGTAGCCGAGAATGGCGTAGTTGAGGAGCGCCACCGGCGCGCTCAGCATGCGGACCTCGATATAGGTGGCCATCGCCCGGGATACGGCCGGATCGGCGCCCATGAACCATTGGCCGGCCAGCGCAATGGCCGGCCCGAGAAGCGCCAGGGCCGTTCCGCAGCAAGCGGCAATTGCGGCCGCGTGCCAGAACGCCGCCTGCTCGCCCTCCGCGTCCCTGCGGCCGAGCGCCTGCGCCGTGAGCCCCGTGGTGCCCGCGCGCAGGAAGTTGAACGTGGTGAACACCACGTCGAACACCACGGCGCCGGCCGCGAGCCCGCCGATCAGGGCTGCATCGCCAAGCCGCCCCACCACGGCCGTGCCGACGATGCCGAGCAGCGGCGTGGTGACGAAGGCGAGCGTCATCGGCACCGCGATCGACAGCACGAGCCGGTTCGTCACCTGAAAAGGATGGACGGTGGTGACGCTCAACTGAATGGCATCCGCAGATCTGACCGCAACTTCGTCCGGATGGATAACCGAATTGCCCCATCATCTGTTTGACTTTTTATGGCTTGGTAGCACACATGCGGCAGCACATTGGTCCTCCTTTACCTCTGCCATGGCCTCCGATCGTCTGTCGCCCACCGCTGAAGCCTATGAGGATGCGCCGTTCGGCGCGCCCATCTTGCCGCGCATTCGCCAGGCCATCGACCACATGGCGGATGGGCAGTCGCGCATCGGCAAATATGTGCTCGACAATCCGGAGAAGGTGATCCGCGCTTCGCTGGCCGAACTGGCCGTGCTGGTGCAGAGCGGCGAGGCGAGCATCGTGCGCTTCTGCCAGCAGCTGGGCTATGCGGGGTTCCGCGAGTTCAAGCTGGCGCTCGCGACCGAGATTGCCACCCTGCGCGCGCAGCCGTCCGCCGAAGGCAGCGGCCGGGAAAGCATCCAGCTGCTGGCCAGGCGCCTGGCGGACGCCATCTACGACACCGCTGCCAGCCATCAGCGCTCGTCCCTCCGCCATCCCGCGCGCCGCCTCAAGGCCAGCCGGCGGATCGATATTTTCGGCGCGGGCGTCTCCGGGCTCATCGGCCAGCTCCTCGCCTATCGCTTGATGCGCGTCGGGTTGGTTGCCCAGGCGTTCCAGGATGCGACCCTGGTGCACGAGGTGATGAACGGGCTCGACCATTCCTGCGTCGCCATCGGCGTTTCGGAAACCGGCCTGACGGCGGACACCGTGCGTTTCCTGACTGGAGCGCGAGCCGTGGGTGCCTATACGATCGCCCTCACGGCGCGCGCGAACAGCCCTGTCGCCCGCGCGGCCGAATGCGTGCTGAATGTCAGCCCCGTGCAGCCACCACCCATTGGTGGAGAAACGGTCGCGGTGCCGGCCAAGATCCTGCTCATCGAAGCCTTGGCCGAAGCGATCGCCGCCTTGTAAGGCTCCTTCCGGAGCTTTGCTCCGTCGATTGTCATGTCGGTGAAATAAAACTCCCTCATGGTCCCGGCCTGTAATCAGGCAGGGCGACTCATGACGGCGACCGTTTCCATTGCGGCCATCGAGAAGCGCTTCGGCGCCAACCGCACGCTCAAGGGCGTATCCTTGGACATAGCGGCCGGCGAGTTTCTGACCCTGGTCGGGCCGTCCGGCTGCGGGAAGTCCACGCTGTTGCGAATCATTGCCGGCCTCATCCCGCAGGATGGCGGGTCGGTGGGTATCGACGGCGAGCCGGTCGATCATCTGCCGCCGAAGGCGCGCGACGTGGCCATGGTGTTCCAGAGCTATGCGCTCTACCCGCATATGAGTGTGTTCGACAACATCGCCACGCCGCTGAAGACCCAGCTGCTGCCGGCCGCCGCCCGGCTGCCCCTGATCGGCCGCCTCGTGCCGGGCCAGGCCGCGCCGCGTGAGCAGATTGCCGCGGCCGTCCGCCGGGTCGCCAAGCAAGTGGAGATCGCCGCTTTGCTCGACCGCCGGCCGGCACAGCTCTCCGGCGGGCAGCGGCAACGGGTTGCGCTCGCCCGCGCCATGGTGCGCCAGCCGCGCGTGTTCCTCATGGACGAGCCGCTCTCGAACCTCGATGCGCGGCTGCGCGTGCATATGCGCGGTGAGTTGGCCGAACTGCACCGCCGGCTCGGCGCGACCTTCATCTACGTGACCCATGATCAGGTCGAGGCCATGACCATGTCGAGCCGCGTCGCCCTGATGATGGACGGGGAGATCGTGCAGGTGGCCCCGCCGCACCAGCTCTATGCCGATCCCAGCGATATCCGGGTGGCGCGGTTCATCGGCAGCCCCGAGATCAACCTGTTGCCCGCGGTCGCCGCCAAGAACGGACGCGTCGTTCTCGATGGCATGCCCACGCCGCTGGTCGCAGCCGAACCCGGCAAGGTCACCGTGGGCCTGCGCCCCGAAGCGCTGTTCTTTTCAGACGAGCCGGCGGAGCTGGCGCTGCACGCGCGGCTACAGCGGGTGGAGAATCTCGGGCACGACGTGCTCGTGCACCTCGGTCACGATCTCGGTGGCGATGGCCGGGTGGTCATGCGCCTTGCCCCGGCCGAGTTCGAACGCATCCGCCAGACGGCGCCGCTCGATGAGCCGCTCTCGCTGGGCGCGAGGGCTGCCCATGCCCTGCTGTTCCGCTCTGACGGCAAGCGGGTTGCGGCGCGCGAAGAGCATGATCAGAGCACGGCCGCCATGGGTCTGCGGAGAGTCGGCTGATGGCGCTGAGCCTCGTCACACCGCAGCCAAGGCCCGCGGACGCGGCCGAAAAGCGGCTCGGTGCGCGCATTGCGCCCTCCATCGCCTATTGGTTTGCGGCCCCTTCCATTCTTCTGCTGGTGGCAACCTTGCTGCTGCCCATCCTGGTCGTGGTGGCCTTGAGCTTCACCGACTACGAGCTTGGGGCGCTCGGCCTGTCCTTCCTCGGCTTCGAAAACTATGCGGCGCTGGCCGATGACGCCACCTTCTGGCGCAGCCTGAAGAACACCGCCTATTACACCGTGCTGGTGGTGCCGGGCTCGGTGCTGCTGGCGCTCCTGCTCGCGGTGCTGATCAGTGGCCTCAGCCGCGGCCGCCGGTTCTACCAGATCGCCTTCTTCCTGCCGGTGACCTCCACGCTGATCGCCATGGCGACGGTCTGGAAATACCTGCTGCATGGCGCGATCGGCCCCGTGAACCACCTGCTGGTCTTCCTCGGCTTTCCCGCACTCGAATTCTTCGGCAATCCGGACCTGGTCATGCCGGCGCTGGCCATCATCGGCATTTGGCAGCTGGTCGGCTTCAACATGGTGCTGTTCATTGCCGGCCTGACCGCGATTCCGGCCGATCTCTATGAGGCCGCGGCGGTCGACGGCATGGACCGGCCATGGGAACGGTTCTTCACGGTGACCCTGCCGCTGCTGGGGCCGACAACCATGTTCGTCGTGGTCACCTCGTCCATCACCGCCTTCAAGGTGTTCGACACCGTCGCCGTGCTCACCCGCGGCGCACCGCAAGGGGCGAGCGACGTTCTGCTCTATGTCACCTATCTCGAAGGCTTCCAATATTTCCGCATCGGGCCGGCGGCCGCCATGACCGTGATCTTCCTCGGGATCATCATGGTGCTGTCGCTGCTGCAAGCCAGGATCATCGAGCGGAGGGTGCATTACTGATGCCGCCGCTGACCCTCGCGCTCCGCCGCCTTGGCCTCACCCCGCGTGAGCTCGCCACCCATGCCGTCCTGCTGCTCGCGGCCTTCGCCGTCCTGTTCCCGTTCTACTGGATGGTGCTGACGGCCGTGCGGCCTTCGCAAGAGGTGTTCTCGGCAGGCTTTTCGTGGCTGCCGGAAACCTTCGTGGGGCTCGACAATCTCCGTACCGCGCTCGACCAGGCGCCGCTGCTGCGCTTCATGCTCAATGGCGCAATCGTTTGTGCCGGCATTCTCGTCGTCCAGCTGCTCACCGCCATCCCCTGCGCCTACGCGCTGGCCAAATACGAATTCCGCGGCCGCGACCTGCTCTTCGCGCTGACCTTGTTCGGCCTGTGCGTGCCCATCCAGGTGCCGGCGCTGCCGCTCTATATCGCGCTCGCCTTCACCGGCCTCCTCGACAGCTATTTCGCGCTGATGCTGCCGTTCTTCCTTTCGGTATTCGCCATCTTCCTGTTCCGGCAGGTGTTCAAGTCGTTCCCGGATGAGATCATCCATGCGGCGCGGCTGGATGGTCTGAGCGAGATGGAGATCCTCTGGCGCATCGTGGTGCCAAGCGCCGGCCCGGCGATTGCCGCTTTCGCCGTCTTCTCGATCACCGCCCATTGGAACGACCTCTATTGGCCGCTCATCGTGGTGACCAGCAAGGAGCTCGCGCCGCCGCCGCTGGGCATGATGTATTTCGCCGACAACGAGACCGGTGCCAATTTCGGCGCGCTGATGGCCGCGGCCACCCTGCTGACCGCGCCTCTCATGATCATCTTCCTCTTCGCCCAACGCCATTTCATCCGCGGTGTGACCATGACCGGGGTGAAGTGAACGTGCCTTCCTGAAGCAAACGGAGCTTTACGATGAGAAACCTGCTCAAGGCCGCAGTTGTGGGGGCGGCCATGACCCTCGGTGCGGCCGCCGCCACCGCGGACACCGTTGTCCTCGACGTGGTCCATGCCTGGCCGGCCCATAACAGCTTCCATGAGGCCGTGGCCGCGGCCTTCATGAAGCAGAACCCTGATATCGAGATCAAATTCCGCAGCTCGCCGCCGACCTATGACGAGGGGCATCAGGCCTTGCTGCGCGGGGCGATCACCAACCAGCTGCCCGACATCTACTTCTCAGGCTACCACCTGCTGCCCGAGGTGGTTGCAGCGCTGAACAAGCGCGGGCAGGTCGTAGCTCTGGACGAGTTCCTGGCTGAGGAAGGTGAGGGCTGGGTTGAGAAGAACTACGAGCCGGCCATGCTCAAGCTCGGCCAGGCGGATGGCAAGCAATATGGCATGCCCTTCAACGCCTCGACGCCGGTGATCTTCTTCAATGGCGACCTGGTCAAGCAGGCCGGTGGCGACCCCGAGAACTTTCCGACCAACTGGAACGACCTGGTGGCGCTCGGCGCCAAGATCAAGGCGCTGGGCAATGGCGTCGACGGCATGGCCTATGACGTGCATGCCTGGCCGGACGACTGGCTGTGGCGCGCGCTCATCATGCAGCAGGGAGAGCCGATCATGAATGGCGACGGCAAGACCGTGGCCTTCGGCGCCCAGTCAGGCCTCGAGGCGCTCAAGCTGGCGCGCCGCTTCGTCACCGAAGGCGGCATGCAGCTGCGCGACTTTGAGCAGTCGCGCCAGCAGTTCGCCGCGGGCAAGATCGGCATCCTGTTCTCGTCCACCAACGGCGCCCGTGCCTTTTCGGACCTGGTGGGCGATCGTTTCGACCTACGTTCCGCCGTCTACCCCGTGGCCGACACCACGAAGGGCACGGTGCCCACGGGCGGCAATGCGGCCATGATCCTCGCCAAGGACCCCGCCAAGCAGAAGGCCGCCTGGGAATACATCAAGTTCGCCGCGGGGCCGGAGGGCCAGACAATCGCGGTGCTGGGCTCGGGCTATATGCCCACCAACAAAGCAGCCCTGGCTCCGGAATATCTGGGGGAGTTCTACAAGAAGCACCCGAATTGGCAGACCAGCATGAACCAGGTCTCCCGTGCGGCGCCATGGGGCGGCTATCCCGGCCATAACGGGGTGAAGATCTGGCGCATGCAGCGCGACCTCATCGGCGCGGTGATGCGCGGCGACATGGCGCCGGAGGAGGCGCTCGAGAAGATGACCGCCGAGACCGACACGCTCATCACGCAGTGACGGCGTCCAGCATCAGCAACCGAGACTAGAGCAGGGTGCCTTATTGTTGAATAGCCATCCCGCTCTATTCCTTTGCTTGAGCGTGATCCTTTCCGAAAACCGGTTCCCACTCTTCGGGCTCACGCCTTAGTCTGTCATGCTCGGCCTCGAGCCGAGCATCCAGGGCCAAGGGGCAGTCGTTCTGCCGTGAAGCCCTGGATCACCAGGTCAAGCCCGGTGATGACCAAGGGAAGTGCTTACCTTTCGAGATTCTAACACTGGTGATCCGATTGACTGATCTTGTTATTTTCGATTGCGACGGCGTGCTGGTGGACAGCGAGGTGATCGCGGCGCGGGTGATTGCGGAAAACCTGGCAGACCTCGGCATCGTCGTGGATCCGGAATATGTGCTCACCGGCTTCATCGGCCTTGATGCCGCAGGCACGCGGCGGCGGATCGAGGCCGATCATGGGATCGTGCTGGCGCCGGAGTTCGATGTGGAGGGCGGCGAGCGGCTGGCCCACGCGTTTCGGACGGAGCTTCAGCCCGTGGCCGGCATTCTCGCTCTGCTGCAGAACCTGGATCGCCCGTTCTGCGTCGCCTCCAACAGCGGCCACGAAAGGCTGGCGCAGAGCTTCGCAGCGACGGGCTTGAGCGAATTTCTCCGCGGCCGGGTGTTCAGCGCTGATGATGTTGCGCGCGGCAAGCCGGCGCCGGACCTGTTCCTCCACGCCGCACGGCAAATGGGCAACGTGGCGCCGAGCCGGTGCCTGGTGATCGAGGACAGCAGCACGGGCGTGCAAGCCGCCAGGGCGGCGGGCATGCGGGTGATCGGCTTCTGCGGTGGCGGCCATATCCGGCCTGGTCATGCCGAACGGCTTCTCGCCGGAGGGGCCGAGCAGATCGTCGCCAGCCACGCAGAGCTAGCCATAGTGCTTGCCTCGCTTCACGACGAGCCCGCGCGGGCCGTTGGGTGAGCCTTGCAGTTCAGGATAAAACGATGAGCAGCTTCGAATTCTTTTCCGATGCCGGCCGGTTTCTTCGCGGCAATCTGCACACCCATACCACCCGGTCCGATGGCGCCTTGCCGGTCGAGGCCGTGATCGCGGCCTATCGCGACGCGGGCTATGACTTCCTGGCCATCACCGACCACTTCCTCGCCCGCTACGAGTGGCCGGTGACCGATACGCGCGGCTTCCGCGACCAGCGCTTCACCACCCTGATCGGCGCGGAGCTCCATGCCCCGCGCACGGCGCTGAGCCCGCTCTGGCACATTGTGGCGGTGGGCCTGCCGCTCGATTTCGCACCGGCGACAGAAGACGAGGACGGGCCTGCCCTGGCACGCCGGGCGCGCGAGGCCGGTGCCTTCATCGGCATTGCCCACCCGGCCTGGTACAGCCTATCGCTCGAAGATGCCGAGACCATCGATGCGGCCCACGCGGTCGAGATCTACAACCACGGCTGCCAGCTGATGCATGACAAGGGCGATGGCGCCTATCTGCTGGACGGCCTCTCGGACAAAGGCCGCCGGCTGCTGACCTATGCCTGCGACGACGCTCACTTCAAGGCGCCCGATTTCGCCGGTGGCTGGGTGGAGGTGAAGGCCGCGCACAACGAACCCGATGCAATCCTCGATGCGTTGAAAGCCGGGCGGTTTTATTCCAGCCAAGGCCCGCGCATCCATGACATCGCTGTCACCGATTCGGTGGTCGAGGTCGCCTGCTTGCCGGCCATGGGCGTGGTGGTGGTCGGCGAGGGCTATCTGATGAGCTACCGGTTCGGCACCGGCCTCACCCGCGCGACATTGCCGCTGGAGCCGCTCGCCGTCAGCCCGTGGCTGCGCGTGGTCGTGATCGGTGGCGATGGCCGCCGCGCCTGGTCAAATCCCATCTGGAAGGACCAGCTCTGAAGAACGCACTGGCCGAGACGCCCGGGCCCTGGCAAAGTCCCATGTCCGGGTGGGCAGGATCATGGCCCAGCCCATGGATAATGGAGTGGGCATGAAACTCGACGGTCTTCACCTCCACTTCTCACGGGAGGAGTTCGCGGCGCGGCAGAACGCTGCCGTCGCCGCCATGGAGGCGCGCGGGCTCTCCGCGCTGCTGATGTTCCGCCAGGAGAGCATGTATTACCTGACGGGCTACGACACCTTTGGCTATGTGTATTTCCAATGCATGGTGCTGACGGCGGACGGGCGGCTCGTGCTGCTCACCCGCTCGCCCGACAAGCTGCAGGCGAAGTTCACCTCCGTGCTGACCGACGTGCGGATCTGGGTCGACCGGGTGGATGCGAACCCGGTTCAGGATCTGAAGGCCATCCTTGCCGAGCTGGGCCTCTCTGGCAAAAGGCTGGGCGTGGAATGGGGTTCATACGGGCTGAACGCGCTCAATGGCCAGCGGCTGCAGGCCGGGCTCGACGGTTTCGCGACCCTGGAGGACGCGACGGACCTGGTCAGCCGCCTTCGAGTGCGGAAAAGCCCGGCCGAGCTGGCCTATGTACGTAAGGCTGCCGAGCTGGCGGACGCTGCGCTGAAGGCCGCCGAGGACGCCACCGCGCCGGGCGCTTTCGAGGGCGACATCATCGCCGACATGCAGGCGGCGATCTATCGCGGCGGCGGCGATGATCCGGCCAACGAGCACATCATCGGCTCCGGCCCCGGCGCGCTGATGTGCCGATACTTCACCGGCCGGCGGCATCTCGATGCCAATGACATGCTGACCCTGGAGCTCGCAGGCGTCTATCGGCATTACCATGCCTGCCTCATGCGCACCGTGGGGATCGGCACGGTCGATCCGCGCCTTGTGTCGATGCATGGCGCCGCGCTCGATGCGCTTTATGCAGCGGAAGAGGCGCTCCGGCCCGGACGGCCGATCGGCGAGGTGTTCGATGCCCATGCCCGCGTGCTCGACCGGGCGGGACACGCCGCGCACAGAATGAACGCCTGCGGCTATAGCCTCGGCACCACCTATGCGCCGAACTGGATGGACTGGCCGATGTTCTACCACGGCAACCCTTACGTGGCGGAGCCGGGGAACGTCTTCTTCATCCATATCATCGTGTTCGACGAGGCCAATGGCCTTGCCATGACCCATGGCCGGACCTCGCTGGTGACGGAGAAGGGCAGCGAGACCTTGTCCGCGGCGCCGGTTCACTTCGTCAGAAAGTAGCTGGAGCAGGGCGGTTATCGCACTTGAGCCGTGGTGGAGGCTGCGGAGAACGCTTTGACGAGGCGCTCCCGGAACGAAGCCATGGGCCAGAAGGGCGCGTCGGGGGCAGGGATGACGCCGTGCGCCCATGCCCACGGATCCAGGGTGTCCGATATGGCGGGGTCGCCCGCCAGGATATGGACGGGCACCTCGCGCGCCGCGCTGCCGGCGATCCACGGCACCGGGGGGTGATCCCCCAGCACGATCAGCACGAGGTCCTCGTCGCCGAACTGCCTGACATAGGCAGCGATGGTCGCCAGTGTGTATTCGATCGACCGACCGTACTGAACCCGCACCCGCTGCGGATCTCGCCACAGGACGTCAGGCGGCTCGCCCGCCGTGGCCATGGCATCGAAAATCTGGCCGTCGCCAATCTCGTCCCAAGGCACGAGCTCTGGCAGCGGCGTCCATGGAGCATGGCTGGAGATCAGGGCAATGTGCGCCATGACCGGCGGCCGCGCCGGGGCCGCGCGCACCAGCCTTTCGAACGCCGCCAGGGTAAACTGATCCGGCATGGTCACCCAGTTGAACGGCTGGCCCTTGTAGCCGAGGTCGGCCGCGGTGAGTACTCTGTCGAACCCGTAGGCTTGCACCTCGGGCCAAGGCTGGGTGATGGCCGGTGCCACGGCGACCGTTTCCCACCCGCCTTGCGCGAAGTCGCTGACCAGGCTGCGCCTGGGCTTTCCCACGAAGCTTTCATACCGGGCTTGGCTGTCGACCCGCAGGCCGCCGAGCAGGCTTGCGTGGGCAAGCCAGCTCTGTCCGCCCGTGGTGGTGGATGTGAGAAACGCACTGCGCGCCCCGAAGCCTTTCGCGGCAAGGGTCTCCTCGAGCTCCTGCAGCGCCTTGCCGACAGGACCCTTGAAGGCCGGGTCCGTCAGCGCGCTCGCGCCGTAGGATTCGATAAAGACGACGAGAACGTCCTTCCCTTTGAGCAAAGCCAGGCGCTGGTTGGCTGGAATGGCGTCGGTCGGGTCGGCCGCGGCTTCGGCCCGGAAGGCTGTAAGGTCTCGTGCGCTATGCACTGCCTGGGCAACATGAGCCGACAGGGCCGCCGTGCTTTGCGCGGCCCCGCCGACTGGCACTACAGTCCCTAGCACGCCGGCCGCAAGCAGTAGCGCGGCCATTTTCATCCGGTTCGACTCAAGCCTGCCGGCAGCCTTTGCAATCTCCCGTGTGGCCCAATGGAGCATCATGCCAGCGAGCGCGAGACCCAGCCCGGCGCCAACGCCGATGAGTAGAAGGCGCAACGGCCCAATGCTGCCGACCATCAGCTGGGCCGCCTTGGGCACGAGGTGCCAATCCAGATAGAGATCGAACGGCCGGCCGAGGGCGGCGATGGTGCCGATATCGGCAAGCCGCAGCAGCAGCACGAGCAGCAGCATGCCAGTCACACCGTCCCGGATGATGGTCGACCACCGTCCCGCCGGAATGAGCAGCATCCCTGCGATCAGCAGGATTTCGAGCTGCGGGACGAGGGCTGCACGCCAGTCGCCCTGGGCCGCCACGGCGGGCCAGACGAGGGCGCCCTGCAGAATCAGCGCAGCAAGGGCCAGGCGGAGGATCCTGGCAGCGGCCGGCATCACGGCGCCATGGCCTGCATCGGTCTGTGCCGGACCAGCCAGACGATGTCGATGGCGAAGGACAGCACGAGGGCAAGCAAGGCTGCGGCGGCGACCATATGGCCCAACCACGGATCCACCACCAGCACGACCATGAGGCCCACCGTCTGGACGACGCAGACCACCTTGCGGCGGAGCGACGGCGGCAGCGGTGCCGCGAGCACCGGCCATAGCCAGCCTGCGGCGCGGAAAAGGTAATAGATGAGGCCCGCGCCGATGATCCATGCGCCGGCCTGGCCAAAGCTCCACGCCAGAATGGCCAGGATGAGAATGAGCAGCGCATCCATCTCCATGTCGAAACGGGCGCCGAAGCGGCTGCTCGTTCCCGAATGGCGCGCGGCCCAGCCGTCGAGCGCGTCCGTAGCCAAGGCAGCGATGGCAATCAGCAGTACGAGGAGCAGCAGCGCACCGTCCGCGCCGGGCGCAAGCAGGCTCTCACAGGCGAGGCCGGCCAGAACGCTGACCAGCACCGCCCGCATCAAGGTGATGGCGTTGGCAATGCCGAAGACATTGATGCCGTTCCGCCGCACGCCGAGGGTGATCACGGTAACGATCAAGCCGAACAGGCCGAACGAAACCGCAAGGCTCGGCATCTGCGCAAGCTGGGCCTGGCGGAGAAGGGCGAGGCTGATCGTTACCAAACCGGAGCCAATGAAGAGCCACGTGGCCGTCGAAGGGGAGCGAAGAACACCGACGCTGAACATGAGCGGTATCCTGCACGTAGGGCCAAGGCGAAAGTCCTCGGCCCGCTACAGCTTACTCCGCCCGCACCGCTCTGCAAACGGCTTGGTGCGGCTCCGCCGCAATCCGCCCCGCGCCGGCCAATGCTGGAACATTGATGTCGCCTCTGCGTTTCGCCGGCTGGAGCAGTTTATGGAGAAGGCGATGATGAACCAAGACGGAGCCATTAAGGACGTCTTCCTGGCCGGCCTGCGCAATGCGCATGCGGTGGAGAACGAGGCCGTTTCCCTGATCAACAGGCAGCTGGAGCGCCTCGAGAACTATCCCGAGGCCACCGAGCGCCTCCAGCAGCACCTCTCGGAAACCCATGCGCAGATCGATCGCCTCGAGGCCATTCTCGACAGCATAGGCGACAGTCCGTCGATGGCGAAGGATACGGTCGCGAAATTGATGGCGAACATGGCCGCCCTCGGCCATACGATGGCAGGTGATGAAATCCTGAAGAACACCTTCGCCAACTACGCATTCGAAAATTACGAGATCGCCGCTTACAAGTCGCTGATCACCATTGCCGAGGCGGGCGGCTTCACCAGCGCCGTGCCGGCGCTTCAGCAGACGCTGCAGGAGGAAGAGGCGATGGCGGACTGGATAAACAAGCACATCGCCGGAACCACCACCCGGTTCCTGACGCTCAAGCAGTCGGGGGCGCAAGCGCATCGCTGAGCCGGCCGCAGCCGCCGCGGCCCCCGCAATACCACGCAAGGTGTAGAAAGCCGAGCTGCGCAAGCAGCACGGCCACCTGTTCATGGGGATGAGGCCTGAACAGGATCATCCTGCCGTTTCCGGGGTGGCCACAGCATCGCCAGCCTCGCTTTCCCGCAGCAATACGGCCTCCACCTGCGGCCAAATGCCAGCCACGTGGCTGGTCACCCGTGCCCGTGCCTTATCCGCATCTCGCGCTTCGAGAGCGCGCAAGATCTCCTCGTGCTCCTGCACCGAGCCGCGCCACTGCTCCGGCGTGGGCGTGCCGAGATAGCGCACACGCCGCAGGCGGCTGGTATAGCCGCGATGCGTCTCGCGCAGATATTCGTTGCGCGCGCAGGCGACCATCTTCAGATGAATGTTCTGGTTCAGGTTGAAGTATTCGAGCTTGTTCTTCTTCTTGAACGCGGCCACCATGTCTTCGTGAAGCCTGCGCAGCACGATGAGATCGGCCTCGGTGAGCCGCTGGCAGGCGAGATAGGCCGAAAAGCCCTCGAGCTCCGCCAGCACCTCGATCAGCGCTCTCGCATCCTCCGGCGCCAGCCGCGCCACGTAGCTGCCCCGGTTGGGAAAGATCGTGACCAGCCCCTCGAAGGCGAGCACCTTCAGCGCCTCACGGATCGGCGTGCGCGAGACGCCCAGGGACTGGACCAGCTCGGCTTCGTCGACGAACGAGCCCGGCGGCATCTTGCCTTCCACGATCCGGTCGCGCAGCAGGTCGGCGATGTCGTCATGGAGCGACCGGCGCAAGAGCTGTGCAACGGGCGCGGCCCCCGGCTTGGCGGCAGGCAATGAGCGCCGCCGCTGCTTTTTGCCGGCGCGCTGCGTCGGCGATGGCTGTTTGATTGGCATGCCTTTGAACATGTCGCTGGATGATGTTCGCCTATTTTGTCACGGACAGCGCCAAAGCGCGATCAGCAAAGTGCGCCGGGGCCAGCGAGGGAAATGCGTGCCGGCCGGCTTCTGCCTGCCCGCAGAATCGGAACGAATTCACCCGCTCGCGATTTTTCGGCCAGTACGTCTTCCCGTCATCACCTTACACAAGGGGAACACCATCATGGCTGAAAAGAACCTGGATAGCCTATTCTACGATACGCTGAAGGACATCTATTACGCCGAGCGGAAAATTGCCAAGGCGCTGCCGAAGATGGCGCGCGGCGCCCAGTCATCCGAGCTGAAGTCGGCGCTCGAGAAGCACAAGGAGGAGACCGAGATGCAGATCGAACGCCTGCAGCAGGTGT